>NZ_CBDDFJ010000017.1:0-433398 GCF_965227005.1 Roseococcus sp. | reverse complement strand
CCCCGCCTCGGCCGCGACGTTGCGCGGCATCGAGGAGAGCTGCGCGATCTTCCGCAGGCTGGGCGCCGAGGTCAGCGACGTCACCCTGCCATCGATGGGTGAGTTCAATGCGGCCGGCTGGGTGATCCTGCTGGCCGAGGCCTGGGCCGTCCACGAGGCATGGATGCGCGAGCGGCCCATGAAATACGGCGAGCTGCTGCGCGCGCGCCTCTCGCTCGCGAGCCTGCTTTCCGCGGGCGACTACATCCAGGCGCAGCGCAAGCGGCGGCAGCTGATCGAGCGCAGCTTCGCCGCCGCCGCCGGCTATGACCTTCTGGTCACGGCGGCCGCGCCGGCCGAGGCGCCGAAGATCACCGAGGTGTCGAAATGGTCCTCGCTGGAGCGGGCCAGCTTCACCATCCCCTTCAACGTGCTGGGATGGCCGGCGCTCTCGGTCTGCACCGGCCTCGGCCAGGGCGACCTGCCGACCTCGGTGCAGCTTATCGGCCAGCCCTGGACGGACGGCTTCGTGCTCGCGGCCGGCCATGCGCTGGAGCGCGAGAACGGCACGCGCTCGCGGCGCCCGCCCGGCGCCTGATGGAAACCTCCTACGACCTTCTTGTCGTCGGTCACGGCATCGTGGGGCTGGCGCATGCGCTGGCCGCCTCGCGGGCCGGGCTGCGCGTCGCGGTGATGGACCGCGACGCGCAGCCCAACGGCGCCTCGATCCGTAATTTCGGCTTCATCACCGTGACGGGGCAGGGGCCGCCGCACACCTGGCGCCGCGCGCGCCGCTCGCGCGACGTCTGGGCGCGGGTTTGCGAGGAGGCGGGCATCCCCGTCCTGCAACGCGGCCTGCTGATGGCCGCGCGACGGCCCGAGGCGCTGGCGGTCCTCGACGAATTCCGCGCGGGGCCGATGGGCGAGGGCTGCCGCATCCTCACCCCCGGCGAACTGCCCGCGCCCTTCTCGCGCGATCTGCTCGGCGCACTGCATTCGCCGCATGAGCTTCGCGTGGAAAGCCGCGAGGCCGTGCCCAGGCTCCGCGCCTGGCTGGCCGAGCGCCATGGCGTCACGCTGCTGCCGCGCGTGGCGGCGCTGACCGTGGAGAGCGGGCGCGTGGTCACGCCTCGGGCGGTCTTCACCGCGCCGCATATCGTGGTCTGCCCGGGGACGGATCTCGTCTCGCTCTTCCCGAAGAGCTTTTCCGCGCGCGAGACGACGCTGTGCAAGCTGCACATGCTGCGCCTTGCCGATCCGGGCTGGAAGCTTCCCGCCCCGGTGATGAGCGACCTCGGGCTGCATCGCTATCGCGGCTATCACGCGAGCCCGTCCCTGCCCGCGCTGCGCGCGCGGCTGAAGGCCGAGCAAGGCGCGCATCTGGACCACGGCGTGCACCTGATCGTGGTGCAGGCCGCCGATGGCAGCCTCGTCGTCGGCGACAGCCATCATTATGCGGACACGCCGGACCCTTTCCAGCCCGAGCATGTGGACGCGCTGATCCTGGACGAATTCGCGAAGGTGCTGGGCCCGCCGCCGCCCGCCATCGACCGCTGGATCGGCGTCTATCCCTCGGGCCCCGACGACGCCTTCTTCGAGACGCCGCTGCCCGGCGTGCGCCTCGTTTCCGTCACCTCGGGCACCGGCGCCTCCACGGCCTTCGGGCTGGCGGAAGAGGTGCTTGCCGACCTCATGGGACTGGAGGCTCCTGCATGATCCGCGCCGTGATCTTCGACTGGGCCGGGACCGTGCTCGATTTCGGCAGCCGCGCGCCCATGGCCGCCTTCCAGGAGGCCTTCCGCCAACTGGGCGTGGCCATCAGCATCGACGATGCGCGCGGGCCGATGGGCATGGCCAAGCGCGACCATATCCGCCTCGTCGGCACCGCGCCGCACATCAACGCGGCCTGGCGCGCGCGGCATGGGCACGACTTCGGCGCGGCCGATATCGAGGCGGTCTTCGGGATTTTCGAACCGCTGAACGTCGCCGCGGTGCAAACGGCGGAGCATTCCACGCTCATCGCCGGCGCGAAGGCGACGCTCGACTGGTGCGCGAGGCGTGGGATCCGCATCGGCTCCACGACGGGATACACGCGGCCGATCATGGAGCGCCTGGCGCCCCTTGCCGCGACGCAGGGATTCTCGCCGGAGGTGATGGTCTGCGCGGGCGATCTTCCGGCCGGGCGTCCGGCGCCGCTGCAGATGTGGTGGGCCATGGCCACGATGGGCATCTGGCCGGCCAGCGATGTGGTGAAATGCGACGACACGCCGCCGGGCATTGGCGAGGCGCGCCAGGCCGGCGCCTGGGCAGTGGGCTTCGCGTTGTCGGGGAATATCGCGGGGCTGTCCGAGGTCGAGATGGCGGGAGCGAGCGAGACGGAGAAGGCACAGATGCGGGCACGCGCGACGAAGGAGTTGCGCGCCGCCGGGGCGCATGTGGTGGTGGATTCCATCGCCGACCTGCCGAGGGCGATCGCGGAGATCGAGGAACGGCAGGCGAGGGGGGAGAAGCCCGGGTCGCTTGGCGCGTGATGCGCGCTCTGCCCGAGCCGGAAATGGCCTAGAAGGCCCGCAACGACGACATCGAGGACACGACGGCTTGGATACCCTCAAGGACATCCGGCTTCTCGCCAGGGTCTCGCGCACCGGCAGCCTCTCGGCGGCGGGGCGGGAGACCGGAATGTCCGCCGCCACGGTCTGGCGCCATCTGAATGCCCTGGAGGAGCGCCTCGGCTCGCCGCTGCTGTTACGCAGCAGCCGGGGCATCAAGCTGACGGATGCGGGGACGGCATTCCTGGAACGGGCCGAGACGATCGCGGATCAGTTCGACGAGGTCGTCGAGATCATGGGTTCCTTCCAATCGACGCCGCAGGGGCTGCTGCACCTGCATTCGACGGTCGCGGTGGGCATGAACCGCATCGCCCCGCAGCTCCCGCGCTTCCTGCGGCGATATCCGGAACTGCGCGTCAATCTCTGGATCTCGCAGGAAACGCCGAACCTCACCGAGCAGAAGATCGATCTCTCCGTGCGCTTCGGGCGGCAGCCGGATTCAAACCTGACCGCGCGGAAGCTGGCTTCCCTCCCGCGCCTCGTCGTGGCGAGCCCCGATTATCTGGAGCGGCGCGGCGATGTCGGCTCTCCCGAGGAACTTCTGAGGCACGACTGCCTCGTCTACCGCTACGGCCCGCTCGGGACCTCGTGGTCGTTCCTGAGCCGGCAGGGGCTCGTCGAGGTGCCCATCCCCGCGCTGCTGCAATCCAACACGGTCGAGCCCCTGCGCCTCGCCGCCCTCGAGGGGCTGGGGATCGCGCTGCTGCCGTCCTGGTGGGTCGAGGACGACATCGCCGCCGGCCGCCTGCGCGTCCTTCTGCCGGACTGGTCGGCGTCCGCGACGGATTTCGATTCCAACATCTATGCCGTCTGGCATCGGGGGCGGCAGTCCACGCCCAAGATGCGCGCGCTCATCGATTTCCTGGTCGAGGTCTTCGACGATACGACGACCACTCCGGCGGATTAGCCCGTCAGTTCCCGGGCTGCCCGTCCAGGCGCGCGAGCTCCTCGGCGAGAATCGACGCGCCGAGCGTGCAGCTCTGGATGCCGATCAGGCTGGTGAGCTTCAGCACCTCGAAGATCTCGTCCACGCTGGCGCCGAGGCGAAGCGCGTTGCGGTAATGCACGCGCAGGCCCGGATCGTAGAGATGCGTCGTCGAGGCATCGATCGCGATGTACAGGAACTCCCGATCCTTGGGGGCGAGCGTCCCTTTCTGCCAGGGATAGGAGGAATAGGCCCCATAGGCCTCGAAATAATCGGGATCGAGGCGAAGCAGCGTCTCCCACCGCTCGCTCCAATAGCCGCGATCGCGCAGGAAGGCCGCCTTGATCGCCTCCTGCCGCCCGGACAGCGCGCCGCCGCCCAGCAGGCCGAGCGGAAGGTCAGCGCGCTGCAGCTCGTCGGTCAGCGAGGTGATGCCGAGGCTGCAGCTGTGGATGCCGAGCACGGAGATGAGCTGGAGCACCTCCATGATCTCGGCGGAGGTGGCGCCGCATTGCAGCGCGGCGCGCATGTGCAGGCGGATCGCGGGGGCATGGAGATGCGTCACCGCGGCATTGGCCGCGAGGCCGACCAGCTCGCGCATCTTCGGGCTGAGCAGGCTCCGTCCGGCCGCCGCGGTGGAGAGCTGGAGATAGCTGCGGAAGAAGTCGGGATCGCGATCGAGCAGATGCTGGTGCGCCGCGTCCCACACGCCGTTCCGGTCGATGAAGTCGCGCTTCAGCCCGTCCTGCGCCGTCGGGGTTGGTGCTTCCTGCTGCATCGGGATTTTCCCTGTTCGAATGTCGCGACAGGTCTTCATACGCGCCGATGCGGGCGATCGCCTTTTCGATATCTGAAAAGCGGATTGTCGAATCGCGCCATTCCCCGAAGGCGGCCCCCGTGCTGCCTTCCTGAAGAGAAGAGGCCGTCGGGCCGAAGAATGCGGAGGAAATGCCATGAAATTCGGCTTGTTCTACGAGCATCAGCTTCCGAAGCCCTGGGGCGAGAATGCGGAACTGCGCCTGTATCAGGAGGCGTTGACTCAGGTCGAAACCGCCGACCGCGTCGGCATCGACATGATCTGGGAGGTGGAGCACCATTTCCTCGAGGAGTACTCGCATTCCTCGGCGCCGGAGGTCTTCCTGGGCGCCTGTTCGCAGCGCACCAAGCGCATCCGCCTCGGCCACGGCATCGCGCTCATGCCACCCAGGTACAACCATCCCGCCCGCGTCGCCGAGCGCCTGGCCACGCTGGATCTCGTCTCCAACGGCCGCGCCGAATGGGGCACGGGTGAATCCGCCTCGCTGATGGAGATGGAAGGCTTCGGCATCGACCCGGCCGAGAAGTCGGCCATGTGGGCGGAGGCGGTGGAGCAGTCGGCCAATATGCTGGCGATGACGCCCTATCCCGGCTTCAAGGGCGAATACTTCGAGATGCCCTGCCGCAACCTCGTGCCCAAGAGCGTGCAGAAGCCCCACCCGCCGATGTGGGTCGCCTGCTCCAAGCGCGAGACGATCCATCGCGCGGCCCGCAATGGCCTCGGCGCCCTGGCCTTCGCCTTCGTCGAGCCGGAAATGGCCGCGAAGTGGGTGGAGGAATATTACGACATCATCAAGTCGACCGAATGCGTGCCGCTGACGCACCGGGTCAATGCGAATGTCGCGCTGGTCTCGGGCATGATGTGCCATCCCGATGCGGAAGAGGCCGTCACGCGCGGCCTCGATGGCTTCAAGTTCTTCGGCTACTCGCTCGGCTTCATCGGCCTCTACGGCGCCATGAAGCCCGGCTACACCGACATCTGGTCGAGCTTCAACGAGGTGAAGCACACGCTGGAGGACAATGCCGGGCGGGGCGGCATTGGGACGCCCGACCAGGTCCGCAACCACCTGCTGCGCTACGAGAAGGCGGGCGTCGACCAGATCATCTTCGTCAAGCAGTCGGGCATGAACCAGCACCAGCACATCTGTGAATCGCTGGAGCTCTTCGGCGAGGCCGTGCTGCCGGAATTCCGTGCCCGCGACATCCTGCGCGAGGAGGCCAAGCAGCGCGAGCTCGCGCCCTATATCGAGGCGGCGCTGCAGCGGAAGAACTGGATGAAGCCGCTCGCCGAGCACGAGGTGCCGGTCTTCCTGGCCCCCGGCAAGCGGACGGCGGCGGTCGGCAATGCGCGCCGCGCCGCTTTCGCCGACCGCGCGCTGCCCATCCCGGCGGTCGATCCGCATGCGCCGAAAACGCCCGTGGCGGGCTGAACGGATCCTCGTTGGCGGGTCGCTTCCGGCCCGCTTCTGGAGCATCGAGTGACGACGATTTCAAGCGGCTTCACCACGACGGAGTCCTCAGGACGGCGGGCGATCCTCGGATCGCCCGCCAATCGTGCTTGGCGCGCCTCGAACCCACCCGTCGCGGAGGCTGTGACGCCATGACCCTTCAAACCAGATACCTGACGGTCGTCAGCCCGATCGCGCCCATCGACGCCGACGCGCTGCGCGTGCTGGAGATGGCGCGCGCTTCCGGCCGCCCGCCGATCCAGGACCAGACGCCCGAGGAAGCGCGCCAGGCCTATGCGCGCGGCCGCAAGGCCGTGGCCGCGGCGCCCCAGCCGGTGGCCCTCAGCCGTGACATCCGCATCGCGGGGCCCGATGGCTCGCTCGGGCTGCGTCTCTATCGCGCGCAGGGCTCCACGGAGGCCGAGATGCTGCCGGTGCTGCTGTATTTCCATGGCGGCGGCTGGGTGCTGGGCGATCTCGAATCCCACGACGCCGTCTGTCGTGGCCTTGCCAATGCAGGGCGCTGCGCCGTCGTTGCCGTGGACTATCGCCTGGCACCGGAACACCGGTTTCCGGCCGCGCTGGAGGACGGCATCGCCGCTTTGCGCTGGCTCCATGATCATTCGGTGGAGTTTCGCGTGGATCCGCGGCGCATCGCGGTCGGCGGCGACAGCGCGGGAGGCAATCTCGCGGCCGTGCTCGCGCTGCTGGGCCGCGACAGGGCGGTGCCGGCCTGCTGCTTCCAGGTGCTGATCTATCCCAGCACCGACCTGACGCTCGGGCATGAGGCCCATCGCCGTCCCATCGAGGATCTCGCTCTGACGGCCGAGGCCATGCGCTGGTTTCGCGCGCAGTACCTCGGCAGCGCGGCGGAGAGCCTCGACTGGCGCGCCTCGCCCTTGCATGCGCCGACCCTGCGTGGCGCGCCGCCGGCCTTCGTCGTGACGGTCGGGCATGATCCGCTTTCCGATGAAGGCGAAGCCTATGCCACCCGCCTGCGCGACGAGGGCGTTCCCGTCATCCACCGGCATCTGCCCGACCAGATCCACGGCTTCCTGGCCATGGGCGGCGTCATCCGGCGGGCGGGGGTGGTGATCGAGGAGATCGGCGCGAGCCTCGACGCCCATTGGGCATCTGACGCCGGGCCCTGACAGCCTACGACGATGAAAAGACTTGGGAGTGAACATGCCACAAGAACATAGCAATATCGGCCGCCGGGCCTTGCTCGCCGCCGCGGCCGTCACCGCCGCGACGGGCGGCCGGGCGGAGGCCCAGGGCCTCGCGGGGGGAAAGCCCGTCTCCATCATCCTGCCCTATGCGCCGAGCGGGGGTCAGGAAGTGCTCACGCGCCTGCTGAGCGAGACCTTCATGAAGCGCTTCGGCGGCACCTATGTCGCCGAGCACCGCCCCGGTGCGGGGACCACGCTGGCCGCGCGCCATGTCGCGCGGGCGCGGCCGGATGGGACGACGCTGTTCCTCGCGACCAACGTCACCTTCAGCCAGGCGCAGTTCGCCTATCGCAATCCGGGCTTCGAGCCGGATACCGACTTCACCCATATCAGCCTCCTGGCCGAGGCCCTCTACTTCATGGCCGTGACGCCGCAATGGGAGAGCATCGGGCAGCTGGTGGCCGAGGCCCGGCGCCGGCCGGGCGAGCTCGCCTTCACGAGCTGGGGCGTGGGTTCCGTCGCGCATCTTCTCGGCGTCGACTTCTGCCGTCGCGAGGGGATCGACATGATCCACGTGCCCTTCAACGGCACCGCGCCCGCCCTGACGGAGGTGATGGCCGGCCGCGCGGCGATGATCTTCTGCATCATGTCCACCTGCCGCCCGCACGTGGAAGGCGGGCGGCTGCGCGCCCTGGCCACGCCTTCGCCGCAGCGCATTCCTGACTTCCCCGAGGTGAAGACGATGGTGGAACTCGGCTATCCCGATTTCGTCACGCTTCCCTGGTTCAGCCTCTCGGCGCCGGCGGGCCTGCCCGCCGAGATGGCCTCGGCCCTGGAGGCGGCGACGATCGAGGCGCTGTCGAGCGATGAGGCGAAACTGCGCCTCTCGCAGCTGGGGCTGATCCCGGCGGCGCGGGGCGCCAATGACATGCGCGCGCGGATCCAGAGCGACCGCGTCGTCAACGAGCGGCTGATGCGGCAGGCCAATATCGAGCCGCAATGAGGCAGCGGACCGCCGTCGAGGGCGATGGCGGGCAGTGAGACGTCGAGGCGCCCGCGGTGCGATCCGCGGGCGAAAACAAAAGCGGGAAAAATCCCCAGGGAGGAACTGTCATGTCCATCACCACGGCCCGGATTTCACGCCGCGCAGCTTTGCTTTCGGCAGGCTCGGCGCTTGCGCTTCCCGCCATCGGCCACGCCCAGGCCTGGCCCGCGCGCCCCATTCGCATCGTCATTCCCTTCGGGGCGGGCGGCTCGGTCGATGTCGTCGGGCGCACCCTGGCGGCGAAGCTCAGCCAGATCTTCGGCCAGCCCGTGGTCGTGGATAACCGGCCCGGCGGGGCCACTTCCATCGGCGCGCTGCATGTCGCCCGCTCGGCGCCCGATGGCTACACGCTGTTCTACGGCACGCCGGCCACGCAGATCATCAATCCCTCCCTGCTGACGAACCTGACCTATGATCCCGACGGCGACCTGACCGCCACCGGGAGCGTCATGCGGGCGCCCAATCTCCTGGTGATCCATCCCTCGCTGGGGGTGCGCGACGTGCCCGGCCTCATCGCCAAGGCCAAGGAACGGCCCGGGGAGCTGGTCTATGTGAGCAGCTCGATCGGCTCGTCCAATCACCTGTCGGGCGAGATGCTCTGCAGCATGACGGGCATCCGCATGATGCACTCGCCGGCGAGCAACTTCGGTATCTATTCGGCGGACCTTCTGGCCGGCCGGAGCCATATGTGCTTCGGCACGATCTCCGACATGATGCGGCTGACGGCAGGGGGAGGATTGCTGCGTATCGCCGTGACCTCGGCCGAGCGCTCGCCGCTGCTGCCCGATGTGCCGACCGTCGCGGAAACGGTGCCGGGCTTCGAGGCGACCGCCTACAACTACATCGCCGTCCCCGCCGGGACGCCGCGGAACATCATCCTGGCCCTCAATGCGGGATTCAACCGCGCGCTCTCCGATCCGGCCGTGTTGGCGCATATGGCCGAGACCGGCTTGACCCCTATCGCCACCGACACGCCCGACGATGCGCAGACGACGATCATGCGCGAGCGGGCCCGCTGGAAGCGCGTCATCGAAGGCGCTGGGATCAGGCTCGATGGGTAGCCCCTCGGAGAACCGGCGCCGCCGCGTGAGCTTCTCTCCCTCAAAAGGACGACCGGCATGAACCATGTCCCCTTTGCCCAGGACACCTCCCGCCAGAGTGATTCCGCCCTGGTCGTCCAATGGCTGGAGGCCCTCGACGCCGCGCTTTCCGGCCCGGATGTCGCGGCGCTGGAGGCGCTTTTTGCCCAGGATGGCCATTGGCGCGACCTTCTGGCCTTCACCTGGTCCATCACGCCCTCCGCCGGGGCCGGACGGATCGCCCGCGCCCTGGCGCAGGCGCAGGACGAGATGCGGGCGCGGGGCTTCAGGCTGGCGGCGGGCCGCACGCCGCCGCGCCGCCTGCGCCGGCTGGGCGAGGAGGTGATCGAGGCGATCTTCCAGTTCGAGACGCTTCACGGCCGCTGCGATGGCGTCGTCCGGCTGAGGGCCGACGCCCCCTCGCAAGCCTGGGTCCTGCTGACCTCGCTCGAGGAACTGCGGGGCTTCGAGGAAAAGACCAACCGGCGGCGGCCCTCCGGTGAGGCCTATTCGCGGAACTTCGGCGGTGACAACTGGCTCGACCAGCGCCGCAAATCCGAGGCCTTTGCGGGGCGCGATCCGGCCGTCCTCGTGATCGGCGGGGGGCAGGCGGGCCTCGCGATCGCGGCGCGGCTCAGGCAATTGGAGGTCGATACCCTCGTCGTCGAGAGGAACGCGCGGATCGGCGACAACTGGCGCAACCGCTACCATTCCCTGGCCCTGCACAACCAGATCCAGGTCAATCATCTGCCCTATATGCCGTTCCCGCCGACCTGGCCGAAATATCTGCCCAAGGACATGCTGGCGAACTGGCTCGAGACCTATGCCTGGGCGCAGGAGCTCAATGTCTGGACCGGCACCGAGTTCGTCGGTGGACATTATAATGAGCAGGAAGGGCATTGGGACGTCCTGCTGCGCGGCGCGGACGGCACCGAGCGGCGCTTCTCGCCGCGGCATGTCATCTTCGCCAATGGCGTGAGCGGCATTCCCCGCACGCCCGCGCTGCCGGGGCTGGAGGAATTCACCGGGCAGGTCCTGCATTCGCACGGCTATCGCGAGGGCAGCGCCTGGCGCGGCCAGAAGGCCCTGGTCCTGGGGACGGGCAATAGCGGGCATGACGTGGCGCAGGATCTCCACAGCCATGGCGTGGACACCGCGATCATCCAGCGCGGCTCGACCACCGTCGTGAGCATCGACCCCAGCGCGAAGCTCAACTACGCCCTCTACGACGAGGACGCTCCGCTGGAGGATTGCGACATCATCGCGACCTCCTCGACCTATCCGCTTCTCATCAAGGGCTACCAGATGGCGGTCCAGCGGATGGTGGAATACGACAAGGACCTCATCGCCGGGCTGATCGGGAAGGGCTTTCAGTACGATCTCGGCGAGGACGGCACCGGCCACCAGATGAAGTATCGCCGCCGCGGCGGGGGCTATTATCTCGATGCCGGCTGCTCGGACCTGATCATCAAGGGCGAGATCGGGCTGCTGCAATTCGACCAGATCGAGCGCTTCTGCCCCGAAGGCGTGCGGATGAAGGACGGCTCCGTCCAATCCGCCGACCTTCTGGTTCTCGCCACCGGCTATCACACGCAACAGGAGCTCGTTCGCCAGCTCCTGGGCGACAGGGTGGCGGAGAAGATCGGCGAGGTCTGGGGCATCGGCGACGACGGCGAGATGGCGAATATGTGGAAGGCAACGGCCCAGCCGGGCCTGTGGTTCATGGCCGGCGCCCTGCCGCAATGCCGCATCTATTCCAAGTACCTCGCCCTCCAGATCAAGGCGATCGAAGAGGGGCTGATGCCGGTACCTTCGATGGAGGCGGCGTGATTTTCACGCGAGCTCTCCATTGGCGAGTTCGATGAGGTACTGGCCATAGGCGGTCTTTCCGAGAGCCTTTCCGCGGACGCGCAGTTCCTCGGCGGTGAGGAAGCCGCGCCGATAGGCGATCTCCTCGGGGCAGCCAACCTGCAGGCCCTGCCGCTCCTGCACGGTCTGCACGAAGGTCGCGGCCTGGAGCAGGCTGGCGGGCGTGCCGGCGTCCAGCCAGGCGCAGCCGCGCCCGAGCTGCTCGGCGCGCAGCGTGCCGTCGCGCATGTAGATCTCGTTGAGATCGGTGATCTCGAGCTCGCCGCGCGCGGATGGCACCACCTGCCGGGCGAGTTCCGTCACGCGCTTGTCGTAGAAATACACGCCGATCACCGCCCAGTCGGATTTGGGCTTGAGCGGCTTTTCCTCCAGCGAGATCACCCGCCCCGTCGCGTCGAATTCCGCCACGCCATAGCGCTCGGGATCGGCGACGCGATAGCCGAAGACCGTTGCCTCGCCCTCGGTTTCGGCCCGGCGTGCGGCACTCAGCAGCCGCTCGGAGAGGCCCTCGCCGTAGATGATGTTGTCGCCGAGCGCGAGCGCGCAGGCCTGCCCGCCGATCCAGTCCGCGCCGATCACGAAGGCCTGGGCCAGGCCGTCGGGCGAGGGCTGCTCGGCATAGGTCAGCGTCACGCCGAAGGCGCTGCCATCGCCCAGCAGGCGCTGGAAGCTGGGCAGGTCGGCCGGGGTGGAGATCAGCAGGATGTCGCGGATGCCCGCCAGCATCAGCGTGCCCAGCGGGTAATAGACCATCGGCTTGTCGTAGACGGGCAGCAGCTGCTTGCTCGCCGCCAGCGTCATCGGGTGCAGCCGCGTGCCCGAGCCGCCGGCCAGGATGATACCCTTCATGCGCCGTTCCCCAGTCGTTGTCCGGCATAGGCCTGGTCGCGGATCGGCCGCCACCAGGCCTCGTGGTCGAGATACCAGCGGATGGTGTGCTCCAGCCCGGTCTCGAAATCGTATCGCGGCTTCCAGCCAAGCGCGGCCTCGGCGCCCGGGGGGTCCATGGCGTAGCGGAAGTCGTGGCCGGGGCGGTCGCGCACGAAGGTGATGAGGCGCGAGCGCGGGCCGGCGGGGTCGGGGCGCAGGCGGTCGAGCACGGCGCAGATGCCGTGCACGACCTCCAGGTTGGTGCGCTCCTGGCGCGGGCCGATGCAATAGGTCTCGCCGGGCTGGCCGCGCAGCAAAGCGAGCACCAGGGCCTCGGCATGGTCCTCGACATGCAGCCAGTCGCGCACATTGGTGCCCTCGCCGTAGACGGGGAGCGGCTTGCCCTCCAGGGCGTTGAGGGTGACGAGCGGGATCAGCTTCTCGGGGAACTGCCAGGGGCCGTAGTTGTTCGTCGTGTTGGAGACGAAGGAGGGAAATCCATAGGTGTGGTTCCAGGCGCGGACCAGGTGGTCGGAGGCGGCCTTGGAGGCGGAATAGGGGCTGCGCGGGTCGTAGGGCGTCTGAGGGGTGAAGGGCGCGTCGCCGGGGTAGAGCGAGCCGAAGACCTCGTCGGTGGAGACGTGGTGGAAGCGGAAGGCGGATTTCGCCTCGCCCTGCAGGGTGTTCCAGTATTCGCGCGCGGCCTCGAGCAGCACCTGGGTGCCGACGACGTTGGTGCGGATGAACTCGGCGGGGCCGTCGATGGAGCGGTCGACATGGCTTTCGGCGGCGAGGTGCATCACGGCCGTGGGGCGGTGGGCGGCGAAGGCGGCGCGCATCGCCTCGGGGTCGCAGATATCGGCGCGGATGTGGAGGTGGCGCGGATCGGCGGCGTGCGGGGCCAGCGAGGCCGGGGTGGCCGCATAGGTCATCTTGTCGATGTTCACGACCGCATGATCCGTCGCCGTCAGAAGGCGGCGCACCACGGCCGAGCCGATGAAGCCAAAACCGCCCGTAATGAGAAGCGTCAAAGTGCCTCCGGTGAGACTGGCGTGAGAGAAAGCGGCGGGTTGCCGTCATCGTATAGGGGATCAGGAAACGGGCGGTAACGGGTTGGGAATATGTCATGCGTGTGGCCCGGGCGAGCCATGTCCCGGTTGGCGCGGGGCGCGGCTGCGCCTAAGAGCGTGCCGAACCCCAGCGGCCCGCCGATCCGTGTCCCGGAAAGGCAGCTCTTCTCCAAGGAATTCCGCCATGCAGGACACCGAAGTCGCGATCGGCCCGGTTACCCTCGGCAATCGCCTGCCCATCGCCCTCATCGCCGGGCCCTGCCAGATGGAAAGCCGCGCCCATGCGCTGGAGACGGCCTCCGCGCTCAAGGAGATCGCGGGGCGCCTGGGCTTCGGGCTGATCTACAAATCCTCCTACGACAAGGCCAACCGCACCTCGGCCAAGGCCGCGCGCGGCATCGGCCTGGACAAGGCGCTGGAGGTCTTCGCCGAGATCCGCGAGAGCCTCGGCCTGCCCGTGCTGACCGATGTGCATGACGCCGCCCAATGCGCCCCCGTCGCCGAGGCGGTGGACGTGCTGCAGATCCCCGCCTTCCTCTGCCGCCAGACGGACCTGCTGCTTGCCGCCGCCGCCACGGGCCGCGCGGTGAACATCAAGAAGGGCCAGTTCCTCGCGCCCTGGGACATGAAGAACGCGGCCGCCAAGGTCACCGGGGCGGGTAATCCGCGCGTGATGCTGACCGAGCGCGGCGCCTCCTTCGGCTACAACACCCTAGTCAGCGACATGCGCGCGCTGCCCATCATGGCGCGCGACACCGGCCTGCCCATCGTCTTCGACGCGACGCATTCGGTGCAGCAGCCCGGCGGGCAGGGCACCACCTCGGGCGGCCAGCGCGAATTCGTCGAGACGCTGGCCCGCGCGGCGGTGGCCGTGGGCGTGGCCGCGGTCTTCATCGAGACCCATGAGGATCCCGACAACGCGCCGTCGGACGGGCCGAACATGGTGCCGCTGAAGGAGTTCGAGGCGCTGGTGGGCCGCCTTCAGCAGATCGACCGTCTGGTGAAAGGCTGGGGCTGAGCTTCAGCCCCGGCCGCGATAACCGGGCACGTCCTGCGGGGGAATCCACACCCCCTCGGGCGCGGCGGAGGTCTGGTAGAAGACGTCGATGGGGATGCCCCCGCGCGGATACCAGTAGCCGCCGATCCGCAGCCAGGCGGGGTCCAGCAGCGCCACGAGTCGTCGCGCGATGTCGATCGTGCAGGCCTCGTGGAAGGAGCCGTGGTTGCGGAAGCTGCCCAGGAAGAGCTTCAGGCTCTTGCTCTCCACGATCCAGTCGCCCGGCACATAGTCGATCACCAAATGCGCGAAATCCGGCTGGCCCGTCAGCGGGCAAAGCGAGGTGAATTCGGGCGCGGCGAAGCGGATGCAATAGGCGAGGTCGGGATGCGGGTTGGGCACGCGCTCCAGCACCGCCTGGTCGGGCGAGGCGGGCAGGGGCGTGTGCGCGCCGAGCTGGGTGAGCCCGCCCGTTTCCGTCCTGGAGATCTCGGTCTTGCTGGTCATGCCTCGTCCTCTCCGTTCCAGCCGGCCTCGATGGCGGCGGCCTCCACCTCGAAGCGGCGCTCCAGGATCGCCCCGCGCATCCGCGCCATCAGGTCCTGGTAATACTGGATATTGTGCCAGGTCAGCAGGATGGGGCCGAGCATCTCGTCGCATTTCAGCAGGTGGTTCAGATAGGCGCGGCTGTGGTTGCGGCAGGCCGGGCAGGAACAGCCGGGATCGAGCGGGCGGTCGTCCTCGGCGTGCTTGGCGTTGCGCAGGTTGAGCTGGCCGCGCGAGGTATAGGCGCGCCCCATCCGGCCCGAGCGCGTGGGGATCACGCAGTCGAACATGTCGACGCCCCGGCGCACCGCGCCCAGCAGGTCCGAGGGCTTGCCCACGCCCATCAGGTAGCGTGGATGCGTCTCGGGCAGCATGGGCACGGTGAAGTCGAGCGTGGAGAACATCGCCTCCTGCCCCTCGCCGACGGCCAGGCCACCGATGGCATAGCCCTCGAAGCCGATGCCGCGCAGCGCCGCGGCGCTTTCCGCGCGCAGGTCCTCATAGGTGCTGCCCTGGACGATGCCGAAGAGGCCGTGGCCGTCGCGCGCCTCGAAGCAGGTGCGGCAGCGCGCGGCCCAGCGCATGGACAACCGCATGGACTTGGCCGCGACCTCATGCGTGGCGGGGAAGGGCGTGCATTCGTCGAAGCACATGGTGACGTCCGCGCCGAGCAGGCGCTGGATCTCCACGCTGCGCTCGGGCGTGAGGCGGTGCTTGGAGCCGTCCACATGCGACTGGAAGGTGACGCCGTCCTCGTCCAGCTTGCGCAGCCCGGCGAGGCTCATCACCTGGAAGCCGCCGGAATCCGTGAGGATCGGGCCCTTCCAGTCCATGAAGCGATGCAGCCCGCCGAGGCGCGCGATGCGCTCCGCCCCGGGGCGCAGCATGAGGTGATAGGTGTTGCCCAGCACCATCCGGGCGCTGGTGGAGCGCACGCCGTCGGCGGTCATCGCCTTCACCGTGCCGGCCGTGCCGACGGGCATGAAGACCGGCGTGGGCACCGTGCCATGCGCCGTGTGCAGCGTGCCCGCGCGCGCGCGGCCGTCCGTCTGCTGGTGGGACCATTGGAGCGTCATAGAGCGAGATCCGCCTCCTCGCGGAAGAGCAGCGACGCATCGCCATAGGAGAAGAAGCGGTAGCCATCGGCCACGGCATGGGCATAGGCGCGGCGCATCCGCCGCGTGCCCGCGAAGGCGGAAACCAGCATCAGCAAGGTGGATTTCGGCAGGTGAAAATTGGTCATCAGCAGATCGGCCGCGCGGAAGGGAAAGCCCGGCAGGATGTAGATGTCCGTGAGGCCGGAAAACACCGGGATGGGCGCATGGCGGTCCTCCACCCCACGCGCGGCGGTCTCCAGCAGCCGCAGCGCCGTGGTGCCGCAGCAGAGCACGCGCCGGCCCTCGGCGCGGGCCGCGTTGATGGTGGCCGCGGCCTCGGCGCCGAGCTCGCCCCATTCGTGGTGCATGACGTGGCGGTGAGGGTCCTCCTCGCGCACCGGCAGGAAGGTGCCCGCGCCCACATGCAGCGTGACCGTCGCCCGCTTCACGCCCCGCGCCTCCAGCGCCGCGATCATCGCCGGGGTGAAGTGCAGGCTGGCCGTGGGGGCGGCGACCGCGCCCGGCCGCGCGGCGAAGAGGGTCTGGTAATCCGCGCGGTCCTCGGCGCCGGGGCCTGACTCGCGTTGGATATAGGGAGGCAGGGGGATCTCGCCGGCCTGCTCCAGCGCGGCCATGAGGCGTGCAGGATCCGCGCCGAAATCCAGCCGCGCACTGCCGCCCTCGAACTTCTCCAGCACGCGCGCGGTGAGCTCGGCGCCCTCGATCGCGATCTCGTCGCCCACGCGCAGGCGGCGGGCGTTGCGGATGAGGGCGTGCCAGCTTCCGTCGCCCTCGGCACGGTTGAGCATGACCTCGATGCGCGCCTCGCCCCGCCGCGCGCGCAGCCGGGCGGGGATGACGCGGGTGTCGTTGACCACCATCACGTCGCCCGGCTCCAGGAAGGAGGCCAGGTCGCGCACGCCGCGATCCTCCAGCGTGTCGCCGCGCACGACGAGCATGCGGGCCGCGTCGCGCGGGCGCACGGGCGCCTGGGCGATGGAGGCCTCAGGGAGGGTGAAGTCGAAATCCTGGATCGAAAGGGACATGGGTCGCCGCGGTTAGCCCGTGGCGGCCCCCGGTGCAAATCAGGGGGCAAATCGGGAGTGCAGATCGCGGCTTGCCCCGGAGGGGAAGCTTCCCACCGCGACGCACGCGACAATTGCCGCCATCCGCCCGCGACAGGCCTGCCGGAACATCCCAGCAACAGTCAGGAATCCGCGATGCATCCCCATCGGATCAGGCTCGTGCGCGCGAGTTACGCCAAGGTCGCCCTGATGGGGCCGAGGACGGCGCGCCTCTTCTACGGCCGGCTCTTCGACCTCGATCCCTCGGTCGAGCGCCTGTTCAACCTCTCGCGCATGCGCTCCCAGGGCACGAAGTTCATGGCGGCCCTGTCCTTCGTGGTCGATCACCTCGACCGGCCGGAGCGCCTCCACCCCGTCGCGCGGGAGATGGCGCTGCGCCATCTGGGCCATGGCGCCCGGCGCGAGCACTACATCCCCCTCGGCGAGGCCCTGCTCTGGACCCTGGAGCAGGGCCTCGGCGCCGATTTCACGCCCGAGCTGCGCGGGGCCTGGGCCGAGGCCTATGTCATCCTCGCCTCGGTCATGACCGAGGCGGCCTATCCGGAGATGGCGGCATGACCCCCGCCGCGACACACGCGACAGACCCGACCCTCTGGCGACAACTGGCCGCGACGTGGCGGGTCCAACCTTGCCGTGGGGCAGTGGAGATTCGGGGCGTGGACGAGACGAGCATCGGGCTGATCCGCGCGAGCTTCGCGCAGGTCGTGGCCATCGCTTCGCCGGCGGCCATCCTCTTCCATGGCCATCTCTTCCGCATCGATCCCTCGACCGAGGCGGTCTTCCGACGGGCCGACATGCGGGCGCAGGGTGCCAGCTTCATCGCGGCCCTGGGCCTTGCCGTCGCCACGCTCGGCGAGCCCGAACGGCTGCGGCCCGTCGCGCGCGGCCTGGCCCGCCGGCTCGCGGCGCGCGGGCTGCGGGCGGAGCATTTCGCCTCGATCGGCGCGGCGCTGGACTGGATGCTGGAGGAATGCCTGGCGGAGGATTTCACCCCGGTGCTGCGCGCGGCCTGGAGCCAGGCCTATCGGGAAGTGACGGCGGCGATGACCGGGCGGGACTTCCGCGCCCTGGCCGCCTGAACGCCTTATACCGCCGGCGCATGGCGCGACCCGCGTAACGCGCGATTGCCGCATTGCCGCCGGGCGTGTGAGCATCCGCGGACCAGAGGCGTGTCCAGCAAGGCGAGTCCAAGAAAAATGTCGACCACCAGCCGCAACGCCGGCCTCCTGATCGCCTGCGCCGTCGCGGCCGCGGCCCTCGCCATGGGGCTGCGCCAGAGCTTCGGCCTCTTCCTCGCGCCCATGACCGCCGAGCGTGGTTGGACCACCTCCGGTTTCGCCCTCGCCATCGCCTTCCAGGTGCTGCTGAACGGCTTTGCCCAACCGATCGCGGGCCAGATTGCCGACCGCATCGGCGCGCGGCCCGTGGTGCTGGGCGGGGCGATCCTTTACGCGGCGGGCATCCTGGGCATGGCGCTGAGCGAGGGGCTGCCGCTCTTCACCTTCTTCGCAGGCGTCGTGATGGGCGTGGCCGTGGCCGCCGCCGGCATGCCGGTGATCAGCGCGGCGCTGACGCGCGGCCTGCCCGAGCATATGCGCGGCCGCGCGGTCGGCCTGGGCACCGCCGGCTCCAGCTTCGGCCAGTTCCTGGTCGTGCCGCTGAGCCAGCTCGGCATCAATTTCGCGGGGTGGCAGGGGGCGCTCTTCCTCATGGCGGGGATGGCGCTGCTGATGATCCCGCTCTCCCTGCCGCTCGGCGCCGCCCCCGCGCCGCCCAAGCCTGGCACGACCGAGCAGACAGCCGGCGAGGCGCTGCGCGCGGCCACGTCCTCGCCGAGCTTCTGGTGCCTCTTCGCCGGCTTCTTCGTTTGCGGCGTGCATGTGAGCTTCCTGGCCGTCCACCTTCCGGGCTTCGTGGCGACTTGCCATCTGCCCGCCTCGGTCGGCGCGGCCTCCATCGCGCTGATCGGGCTGTTCAACGTGGTGGGCTCGCTCACCGCCGGCGAGCTCTCGCAGCGCTGGAAGCGACGGGAGCTGCTGGTGGCCATCTATGCCTTGCGCGGCGTGCTGATGGCCGTCTTCCTCTTCGCCGAGAAGACCACGACCAATGTGCTGATCTTCTCCGGCTTCATGGGGCTGCTATGGCTGTCCACGGTCCCGCCGACGGTGGCGCTCTGCGCGCGCAACTGGGGCACGCGCTGGCTGGCGACCATCTTCGGCATCATCTTTCTGGGCCATCAGCTCGGCGGCTTCACCGGCGCCTTCCTCGGGGGATATATCTTCGACCTGACCGGCAATTACGACATGATGTGGAGCATCTCCATCGCTTTCGCGGCCTTCGCGGCCTTCATCCATCTGCCGATCAAGGACGGTCCCGCCATCGCGGGCCTGACGCCGCCGGCCCGGCAGGCTACATAGGGTCATGATGTTGCCAGGAGTTCCCATGCTGCGCCGACGTTCGCTGCTTCCCATCGTGTCCGGCCTGCTGGCCGCTCCCGCCTTGGCCCTGGCGCAGACCCGCCAGGGTCCGCCTCATGAATGGATGTTCGGCGGCTGGACCGGCGGTATCTTCCCCGTGGTGGACACCGACGGTCCGGCCTGCTTCGGCAATGCCACCGTCATCGTGACGCGCGACATCGTGATGCGCGTCTCCAGCCTCGACGTCGCCTTCCGCCAGCGGGCGATCGAGACGGTCGCCATCACGCCCGACGGGCTCGAATTCCGCCTGGTGCCGCTGGGTGGCGGACGGCCGATCCCCGAGACGGGCTTCGGCTGCGACGGCAATCCGAACCTGCTGCGCGTCGTGCGCCGTGGCGAGAACGAGGTCATCTTCCCCAATTGCGGCGAGTTCCCCGGACCGCTCCAGCGGTGCAAGGGCTGAACCGATGGCCCGCATCACGCTGATCCACGCGCTGCGCCATTCGCCGCCGCCGATCGAGGCCGCCTTCGCCCGGCTCTGGCCCGGCAACACGCTGATGAACCTGATGGATGACAGCCTCTCGGCCGATCTCGCCCGCCAGGGCAAGCTCACGCCCGAGATGACGCAGCGCTTCCGCACCCTCAGCGACTACGCGACGGGGACGGGGTCCGACGCCATCCTCTTCACCTGCTCCGCCTTCGGCCCCTGCATCGAGGCCGTGGCCGCCGAGCATGCGCCCATGCCCGTGCTCAAGCCGAACGAGGCGATGATCGAGGAGATCCTGGCCTCGGGGGCGAAGAAGGTCGGGCTTCTGGTCACCTTCCAGGGCACCATCCCCTCGATGACGCCGGAATTCCCTGCCGATATCGAGGTCGTGCCCTGCGTGGCCGAGGGCGCGCTGGCGGCGCTCGATGCCGGGGATGTCGCGACGCATGACCGGCTGGCCACCGAGGCCTCGCTCAAGCTCAAGGATTGCGACGTCATCGCGCTCGGCCAGTTCAGCCTGGCCCACGTGGCGCCGATGGTGGCCGCGGCGACGGGCAAGCGCGTCTTCACCACGCCCGACAGCGCGGTGCGCAAGCTGCAGAAGTTGCTGGCGTGAGCGGGCCCGCCCTCGGCGAGGCTGCGCCCGACTTCACCCTGGCCGCCTCGGGCGGCCGGACGGTCAGCGCGGCCGCGCTGAAGGGCGCGCCCTATCTGCTCTACTTCTATCCCAAGGCGAGCACGCCCGGCTGCACCACCCAGGCCTGCGGCATCCAGGAGGCGCTGCCGGCCCTGGGCAAGACCGGGCTGACGGTGATCGGCGTGAGCCCGGACGCCATGCCCGCCATCGAGAAATTCGCGAAGAAGCAGAACCTCACCTTCCCGCTGGCGAGCGACCCCGAGCACCAGCTGGCCGAGGCCTATGGCACCTGGGTCGAGAAGCAGTTCATGGGCCGCCGCTACATGGGCTTCGAACGGTCGAGCTTCCTCGTGGACAAGCACGGGAAGATCGCCGCCATCTGGCGCAAGGTGAAGCCCGACGCCCATGCGGCCCAGGTGCTGGAGGCCGCGAAGGCCCTGGGCTGACGGGCGCTACCCGGCCAGCAGCCCCAGCCGGCCGAGCACCGCGCGGTTCACCTCGATATTGCGCGCCACGCTGGCCCCATATTCCTCGGGGCCCAGATACTCGACCTCCATCTCGGCCGCGGTGAGGATGGCGAGATGGGTCGGGTCGTTCAGCGCCTTGTGGAAGGCCTCGTTCAGCGTCGCGACGACCTCGGGCGCCAATCCCTTCGGGCCGGCGAAGCCGTAGGAGCCGGTCTGCACGATGTCCACGCCCAGTTCCCGCAGGGTCGGCACATCGGGCAGCGAGGCCAGGCGGCGCGGCCCCCAGCAGCAGAGCGCGCGCATCTGGCCCTGGCGCGTGAACTCCGTCCAGCCGCTGCCCACCATCGCGGTCACGGTGCCGCTCAGCACGGCCGTGGGCGATTCGGTGCCGCCGCGGAAGGGCACGGCGGTCAATTGCACGCCGTAATGCTCGGCGATGCGCTCGGTGGTGATATGCGGCGCGCCGCCCACGCTCGTATGGGCGTAGCTGATCTCGCCGGGCTTTTCCTTCGCATGGGCCATGAACTCGGCGAGCGTGCGGAAGGGGCTGTCCGCCCGCACGGCGATGCCGAAGACATAGCCGGTCAGCTGGCTGATCCAGGTGAAGTCGCGCAGCGGATCATAGGGCGCGTTGCGCGTCGTCAGCGGGTAGCTGAACACGTTGGAGGGCATCTGGCCGAGCAGATGGCCGTCCGCCGCGCGGTCATTGGCGAGCGCGATGGCGCCCAGGATCGCCGAGGAGCCCGAGCGGTTCTCGATGACGATGGACTGCCCCAGATGCTGCGAGGCCGCCTGGCACAGCGCGCGCATCTGCACA
The DNA here is from genome assembly GCF_965227005.1 of Roseococcus sp. Taxonomy (NCBI): domain Bacteria; kingdom Pseudomonadati; phylum Pseudomonadota; class Alphaproteobacteria; order Acetobacterales; family Roseomonadaceae; genus Roseococcus; species Roseococcus sp. Next base: position 411,969 of record NZ_CBDDFJ010000017.1, on the reverse strand, counting down.
TCCGTGCCGCCGCCCGGCGCGAAGGGGATGATCATCCGCAGCGGACGGTTGGGAAAGCGGGCTTGGGCGTGGACGGCGGGCGCGGCGAGAAGCCCCGCGCCCGCCGCCGGAAGCATCCGGCGGCCGATCATCATTCTTCGTTTCCCCCTTGGTCGTCTTCGCTCAGTTGTATTGCTTGAGCGTCCGCCGGGCGATCGCCATGCGATGCACCTCCGAGGGGCCCTCATAGATCCGCATCACGCGCACCTGCTGCGCCATCAGCTGCAGCGGCAGCTCGCGCGTCATGCCCATGGCGCCGAAGGCCTGCATGGCGTGGTCGACGATCTCGGTCGCCATCTCGGTGGCGAAGACCTTGATCATCGAGGCCTCGTTGCGCACGTCTCCGCCCGCATCCAGCGTGGCCGCACCGGCCTGCACCATCAGCCGGCAGGCGTGGATCTTGGTGGCGGCATCGGCGATCCACCACTGGATCGCCTGGCGCTCGGAGAGCGGCACGCCGAAGGTGCTGCGCTGCTTCACCTGCACGCACATCATCTGCAGCGCGCGCTCGGAGATGCCGATGCAGCGCGCGCCCAGCTCCAGGCGGCGCACGTTCAGGCGCAGCTGCATGGGCTCGTAGCCCTGGCCGACCTTGCCGAGCACGTTGCGGTGGGGGACGCGGCAATCCTCGAAGACCAGCTCATAGGTGCGCCGGCCGCCGATCATCTTGATCTGCCGCTCGATGATGAAGCCGGGCGTGCCCTTGTCCACCAGGAAGGCGGTCACGCCATCGGCGCGCTTGCCGGGGCTGGTGCGCGCCATGACGATGATGAAGTCCGACGCCGGGACGCGGCTCACCCAGATCTTGCGGCCGTTGATGATCCAGTCGTCGCCGTCCTGCACGGCCTTGGTGAGCATGCCGGCCGGGTCGCCGCCGGCGCCGGGCTCGGAGATGGCGATGCAGGACTTCTTCTCGCCGGCCGCATAGGGGGCGAGGTAGTGCTCGCGCTGATAGTCGTCGGCGACGGCCAGCATCATGTGCAGATTGGGGCTGTCGGGCGGGAAGAGGAAGGGCGTGCAGGTGCGGCCCAGCTCCTCCTGGACGAGGATGAGCGCGGAGCTGGGCATATTCGCCCCGCCCAGATTCTCGGGCACGTCCAGGCCCCAGAGCCCCAGCTCCTTGCAGCGGGCGTGCAGCGGGGCCTCCTCCTCGGGCGTGAGGCTGAGCGCGCCGCCCTCGGATTCCCGTGCGAGCACGGCGGGCTCCAGCGGCATCAGCTCGCGATCGACGAACTTGCGCACCAGCTCCTGGAGCATGCGGTGCTCTTCGGGGATCTCGATCAGGGACATGGCGTGTTTCCTTGTGTCAGCGAGGGACCAGCAGGCCGTCGACCGCGACGGCGCCCTGGCCTTCGGCCCGGATGATGAGGGGGTTGATCTCGGCCTCTGCGACAGGACGGCCAGGCAGGGTGGCCAGCAGCGAGAAGGCGCGGATGGCCTGGGCCAGCGCCTCGACGTCGCCGCGTGGCAGGCCGCGGAAGCCCTGGATCAGCTGGAGTTCCGGCAGCTCGGCGATCATCGCGCGCGCCTCGCCGAGATCCACCGGCGCGAGGCGCACGGCGAAGCTGCGCTTGAGCTCCGCCATGACGCCGCCCATGCCCAGCAGGACGATGGGCCCGACCTCGGCATCCTCGCGATAGCCCAGGATGACCTCCTGGAGGCCGCGATGCATGGGCGCGACGAGCACGCCGTCGATCCGCGCCTGCGGGAAGGCCGCGCGGGCCTTGTCCAGCAGCTCGGTCACCGTGGCGCGGATGGCGGCCCGGCCCTCGACATTGAGGCGCACCAGCCCGGCATCCGTCTTGTGCAGGATGTCGGCCGAGACGACCTTCACGGCGACGGGACCGGCGAACTCGTCAACTTCCTCGGGCGAGGCGACGACCACCGCGCCGGGCGGCTCGATGCCCAGTTCGGCGAAGACGGCGCAGGCCTGCATCTCGTTCAGCGCGCCCCTGGGCGAAGCGGCCAGGCGACGCGCGGCGGCCTCGGTCTCGCCGGCGACCAGCCCGGCCCAGAGATCGCGCGGCGCGCGCCAGTTCAGATAGGCATGCACCGCGTCGGCGCAGGATTCCGGCGTGCGGAAGGCGGCGATGCCGGCCTCGTCCATGCGGCGCAGCGTGTCGTCGGCCTGGGGCGCGGCGAAGACGGCTAGCGGCCGGGGCGAAGGCAAGGCGGGCGCGATATGCGCGATCGAGCGATCGGCCGAAACCCGCGCGCCGGAGCCGAGCACCGCCACCACCGCATCGCTGTGGTCGGAGGCCACGAGCTCACGCAGCACGAGGCTGAACCGCTCGGGGCCGGACATGCCCATGGGCAGGTCGATCAGCGGCGCATCGGTGACCTCGATGGTCTGGGCGGCGAGGCGGGCGCGCATATCCTCGGGCGGGGGCAGCAGTTCGTCGCCCATCAGGCCGAGGCGGTCGATCACCATGGCCGCGCCGCCGCCGGTGGCGGTGAGTGCGGAGAGGCGGCGGCCGCGCGGGGGGCTGTGGCCGAGGATGAGGCGCGGCAGTTCCACCAGCGCCTCCAGCGTCTCGACGCGCAGAATGCCGTGGTCGCGGAAGAAGGTGGCGGCCAGCTCGTCGCCGCCGACCATGGCGCCGGTGTGCGACAGGGCGAGGCGCCGGCCCAGCTCCGAGCGGCCGAGCTTATAGGCGATGATGGACTTGCCGAGCGCATGTGCCCGCCGCGCGGCAGCGGCCAGGCGGTCGGCGTCGCGGAAGGTTTCCAGGAAGAGGAGGACGATCCGCGTCTCGGGATCCTCCACCATCATCTCCGCGATCTCGCCCACGCCCAGGTCGCACTCGTTGCCGACCGAGACCATGCGCGAGAAGCCGAGCCCGCGTGCGGCGCAGCGCGAGAAGAGCGCGCCCATCATGCTGCCGCTCTGCGACACCATGCCGAGCCAGCCGGGCCGCAACTCCTCGGCCTCGATGGCGACGTTGAGCGTCAGCGCCAGGCGGTCGGGCACGCTGAGCAGGCCGAGGCAGTTCGGCCCGACCAGCCGCAGCCCGCCGGCCCGCGCCGTCTCGACGATGCGCCGCTGGAGCGCGGCCCCTTCCTCGCCGGATTCCGCGAAGCCCGCGCTGAAGATGGTGGCGACCTTCACGCCGATCTCGCAGCAGCCCTCGACGGCGGCGAGGATGGCGGGGGCGGGCACCATGAGGAAGGCGTGGTCGATGTTGTCGCCGGCGTCGCGGATATCGGCGACGGCGGGCAGGCCCATGATCTCGCGGCGGCCGGGATTCACCGGGACGATGCGGCCGGCGAAGCCCTCGCGCTGCAACAGGCGCTGGGCGCGGGAGTTGTTCTTGGCCGGATCGGCCGAGGCGCCGATCAGGGCGACGCCGCGCGGCGCGAAGAGCGCCTGGGAGAGCCCCTGGGAGAGAGAGGACATCAGCTGCCGGTGAAGGCGGGAGCGCGGCGCTCGGACATGGCCTTCACGCCCTCCTTGAAGTCATTGGTCTCGCGCAGCCAGGTCTGCTGGGCCAGCTCATGGGCGGTGGCGCGCTCATAACCCTCGGACAGGCCCGCGCGCATGGTGGCGCGGGTGGCGGCGATGGCGAGCGGCGCGGCGCCGGCGATCTCCAGCGCCAGGGCCTGGGCGGCCTTCAGCACGCCGTCCTGCGGCACGATCTCGTCGGCCAGCCCCATGGCCAGGGCTTCCTCGCCCGTGAAGCGGCGGCCCGTATAGAAGAGCAGCGCAGTCTTCTGCGCGCCGATCAGCCGGGGCAGGGAGGCGGTGAGGCCGAAGCCGGGGTGGTAGCCAAGCCGGGTGAAGTTCGCGCTGAAGCGCGCCTCGGGGCAGGCGATGCGGAAATCCGCGACGACGGCGAGGCCGAGGCCCGCGCCCACGGCCGCGCCCTGCACGGCGGCGACGATGGGCTTCCTGGTCTGCAGCAGCCGCGCGCCCTCGGTGTAGATGGTGCGGCCGGAGGCATTGGCGTCGCCGGCCTTGCGCCCGCGCTGGGAGAAATCGGCGCCCGCGCAGAAATGCTTGCCTTCGCCCGCCAGCACGACGGCGCGGCAGGCCGGGTTCGCGTCGAGCGCTTCCAGCGCGTCGGCGATCTGCGCGGTCAGGGTCAGGTCGATGAAGTTGTTCGGGGGACGGCAGAGCCAGACCGTGGCGACGTGGCCCTCGATCTCGACACGCACTTCGGGCGGGTTGGTCTCGGTCATGGATTTTCCTCCTGACCTTCGTTGGCAGCGGAAGGCGCGGGACGCAACTCCCTCGACGGTGGATATTCGTCCACCAGCCCGATCCCATTGCCGATCTCTCTGGCGATCCCGGCAGGGCCTTGTAAAAGCCTGCGGGAGGCCCGCGGCCGTCCCCACCGAAAGGAACACCGATCTTGATCCTGCTGACAGGCGCCGCCGGCTTCATCGGTTCGAACTTCCTCGCGCGGCTCAACGAGGCGGGCATCACGGATGTCGTCATCTGCGATGCGCTCGGCACGGAAGGAAAATGGCGCAACCTGCGCCAGCGCGAGTTCCACGACTTCGTGCCCATCGAGAAGCTGGAGGCCTGGCTGGCCACCGCGCCCGCGCTGGAGGGCGTCGTGCATCTCGGCGCCAATTCGGACACCACGGCCGCCGATGGCGACGAGGTGATGGACCGCAATTTCGGCTTCTCGCTGATGCTGTGGAATCACTGCACGCGCACCGGCACGCCGCTGCTCTACGCCTCCTCAGCGGCCACCTACGGCAATGGCGATGGCGGCTTCAGTGACCAGGACACGCCCGGCCATCTCGCGACCCTGGAGCCGCTGAACCTCTATGGCTGGAGCAAGCATATCTTCGACCGCCGCGTGGCGCGCGATGTCGAGCAGGGGCGGCCCACGCCGCCGCGCTGGTATGGGATGAAGTTCTTCAACGTCTATGGGCCCAACGAGTACCACAAGGCGCATATGCGCAGCGCTGTCTTCAACGTGACGGGCACCGCGATGAAGGGCGAGGCCGCGCGCCTCTTCGCCTCCGACCGTCCCGACTATGTGGATGGCGGGCAGATGCGCGACTTCGTCTTCGTGGACGACATCTGCGACATCATGCTGTGGCTGCTGCGCGGATCGGCGCCTTCGGGTCTTTATAATCTCGGATCGGGCCAGGCCCGCAGCTGGGACGATCTCGCCAAGGCCGTCTTCGCGGCCCTTGGCCAGCCACCGGCCATCGAATACGTGCCCATGCCCGAGACGCTGCGCGGCAAGTACCAGTACTGGACCGAGGCCGACATGACCAAGCTGCGCCGCGCCGGCTACAACGCATCCACCACCTCGCTGGAGGAGGGGGTGGCGCGCTACGTCCGGGACTTCCTCGCGAAGGGCAATCGATACCGGTAGCGCCCCGGCCTGAGCGCCGGGGGCGGCTTACTGTTCGCCGACCGCCTCGGGATGCCGCAGATGCCACAGCCGCTCATGGGCGGCGACCAGCGTCTCGATGTTGCGGCGGCGGTTGATGTCGGGCGAGACGGGGCGGCGCGTCAGCATCATCTCGAGCACGCGCAGCAACTGCTCGGCCACCTCGAAATCGCCCTGATCGCAGGCCTGGTGGAAGGCGACCAGGATCTTGTCGGAAAGCCGTCTTCCCTGGCGTGGAGCGGAACCGGCCCGGGCGGCGTCTTCTCCGCCTTCGCTCCGGTCATCCTCGTCAGCCATGCGCTACTCCTTCGGGACCGACGCCGTGCCGGTTCGGCGAATCCAATGCGAGGTTTATGCGCTGAATCGACGCGCTTCGCCAAGAGTCACGAACCGGCTCGCACCGCGGCGCGCATCTGGCCTCCGACCGCCGCGGCGATCTGTTCCGGGGTCATTTCAGGGCGGAAGAGCGAACGGACGCGACCATCCGGCCCGACCAGATAGATGAAGCTGGAATGGTCCATCAGATAGTCGGTCATGTCGGGGCGCTGCGCGCGGGCGTAATAGACCCGGTAGCGACGCGCCACCGCCGCGATCTGCTCGGGCGTGCCCGTCAGCCCCTGCAGGCGCGGATGGAAGCGCGGGACGTAGTCGGCCAGGGCCGCGGGCGTGTCGCGCGCGGGGTCGATGGTGATGAGCAGCGGGGTCACCGCCTCGCCCTCCGGGCCCAGGAGATCGATCGCGGCGGCCATGGTGCCGAGTTCGGTCGGGCAGATATCGGGGCAATAGGTGAAGCCGAAATAGACGAGCAGCCAGCGGCCGGCATAGTCGCGCTCGGTGACGGCCTTGCCGGTCTGGTCCACCAGCTCGAAAGCGCCGCCGAGCGAGATGCCGCCGGGCATCTGCATCCCGCCGCCGCCGGCCGAGGGCACGGCCATTTCTTGGCCGAAGACCCCGGCCAGGCGGGCCGCGAAGGCCTCGCCCAGCGTTTCGTTCGGACCCTTGGTGGTCCAGGCGTAGCCCCAGATGCCCGCGACGAGCGCGAGGAGGAGCAGGGAGGAAATCCGGATGATGCGCAGCATGGTCGAAGGGGATTACGCCCCCCCGGCCATTGCTTCAATGGCGGCGTGCCGTCAGTGGCGTCCGTTCAGATCGATCTGCCCCTCGGGCTGGGGCGAGCTGAAGACGTCGCCCGCGAAAGCCTCTTCCCAGGAGCCTTCCGTCGAGGCCTTCGAATACTCGGTCGAACGGTTCTCGAAGAAGTTCGTATGCTCGATGGCGTTCAGCATCTCGTCGAGCCAGGGCAGGGGGTTCTTCTCGACGTGATAGAGCGGCTCCAAGCCCAGCTGCTGCAGGCGGCGATCGGCGATGAAGCGGATGTACTCCTTCGTCTCCGCCGCGCTCAGGCCCTGCACGGGGCCCATGCTGAAGGCGAGGTCGATGAAGGCGTCCTCGTGGTCCACGATGGTCGCGCAGATGAGGTAGAGGTCGCGCCGAAGTTCCTCGTTCCAGATCTCCGGATTCTCCTGCACGAAGGTGCGGAAGAGGCGGATGACGGAGAGGCAGTGTAGCGTCTCGTCGCGCACCGACCAGGTCACGATCTGACCCATGCCCTTCATCTTGTTGTGGCGCGGGAAGTTCATCAGGATCGCGAAGGAGGCGAAGAGCTGCAGGCCCTCGGTGAAGGCGCCGAAGGCGGCAAGCGTCTTGGCGATCTCGGTCTTGTTCTCGACCGAGAAGTTCTGCATGTAGTCGTACTTCTCCTTCATCTCCTTGTATTTGAGGAAGGCGGAGTACTCCATCTCGGGCATGCCGATGGTGTCGAGCAGGTGGCTATAGGCCGCGATATGGATCGTCTCGATATTCGAGAAGGCCGAGAGCATCATGAGCACTTCCGTCGGCTTGAAGACCTGGGAGTAATGCTTCATGTAGCAGTTGTTCACCTCGACATCCGCCTGGGTGAAGAAGCGGAAGATCTGCGTGACGAGGTTCTTCTCGGATTCCGTGAGGTTCTTCTGCCAGTCCTTCACGTCGTCCGCCATCGGGACTTCCTCGGGAAGCCAGTGGACGCGCTGCTGCATCAGCCAGGCGTCATAGGCCCAAGGGTAGCGGAAGGGCTTGTAGACGGGGTTGGCTGTCAGGAGGTCGAACTTGACGGGCAGTTCGTCGAGGGTGCCGTCGGCCATGGGGGCGCCTTGGGTTTGATGGGTTTAAGGCCAGGGGCTCTGCCCCTGGACCCCGGCAGGAAACTCAGTTTCCTGCACCTTCGATCCGGAAAGGGGCCAGGGCCGGAAGCCCTGGCGGGGAAGTGTGAGGGGGCAAAGCCCCGTCACGTTCTTACTGGCAGGCGAGGCATTCCTCGTAATCCGTCGAAGCCGGCGCCGGCGGCGTCAGCAGCTGCAGCGCGAGCTGCTCATCCGTGTAGCCGAGCCGCGGCTGCACCGCGACCTTCTCGCTGATCGTATCGGCCCGCGCCATCGACAGCGAGCGGCAGTAGTAGAGCGACTTCAGGCCCTTCTTCCACGCGGACATGTGGATCTGGTGCAGGTCGCGCTTGTGGACGTTCGCCGGCAGGAAGACGTTCACCGACTGCGACTGGCAGATGAAGGGCGTGCGGTCGGCCGCATGCTCGATCACCCAGCGCTGGTCCAGCTCGAAGGCGGTCTTGAAGGTCGCGCGCTCCTGGTCGTCCAGGAAGTCCAGATGCTGCACCGAGCCCTTGTTGACCGTGACCGTGGTCCAGGTGTCCTCGTCGTCGCGCCCGTGCTTCGCGAGTACCGCCTTCAGATAGGGGTTGCGCACGATGTAGGAGCCCGAGAGCGTCTTGTGGTTGTAGACGTTCGCTGCGATCGGCTCGATGCCCGGCGAGGCGCCGCCGCAGATGATCGAGATCGACGCGGTCGGCGCGATCGCCATCTTGTTGGAGAAGCGCTCCAGGAAGCCGTATTCGGCCGCGTCGGGGCAGGGCCCTCGCTCCTCCGCCAGAAGACGCGACGCCGCATCCGCCTGCTCGCGGATGTGCTTGAACATCTTCTTGTTCCACACCTTGGCGATCACGCTCTCGAAGGGAACGTTCAGCCCCTGCAGGAAGCTGTGGAAGCCCATCACGCCGAGGCCCACCGAACGCTCGCGCATCGCGGCGTAGCGTGCGCGGGACATGCTGTCGGGCGCGGTGTCGATGAAGTTCTGGAGCACGTTGTCCAGGAACCGCATGATGTCGGTGATGAAGCGCGGATCGTCCTTCCACTCCATCCAGGTCTCGAGATTGAGCGAGGAGAGGCAGCACACGGCGGTGCGCTGCTCGCCATGCTGGTCGAGGCCCGTAGGGAGCGTGATCTCGCTGCAGAGATTGGAGGTCTTCACCTCGAGGCCCGCGAGCTTGTGGTGCTCGGGGCGCGCGCTGTTCACGTGGTCGGAATAGACGATGTAGGGCTCGCCGGTCTCGATGCGCGCCGTCAGCAGCCGGATCCAGAGCGAGCGGGCCGAGAGCGAGCGCACCGGCGCGCCGTCCTTGGGGGAGGTCAGCGTCCAGAGCTCGTCGGCCTCGACGGCGCGCATGAAGGCGTCGCTGATGAGGATGCCGTGGTGGAGGTTCAGCGCCTTGCGGTTCGGATCGCCGCCGGTGGGGCGGCGGATCTCGATGAATTCCTCGATCTCGGGGTGGCTGATCGGCAGATAGACCGCCGCCGAGCCGCGCCGCAGCGAGCCCTGGCTGATGGCCAGCGTCAGGCTGTCCATGACGCGGATGAAGGGGACGATGCCGGAGGTCTTGCCGTTCTGGCCGACCTTCTCGCCCAGCGAGCGCAGATTGCCCCAGTACGAGCCGATGCCGCCGCCCTTGGAGGCGAGCCAGACATTCTCGTTCCACAGGCCGACGATGGATTCGAGGCTGTCATTGGCCTCGTTGAGGAAGCAGCTGATGGGGAGGCCGCGCGTGGTGCCGCCATTGGACAGCACGGGGGTGGCCGGCATGAACCAGAGCTTGCTGATATAGTCGTAGAGCCGCTGTGCATGGGCCGCGTCGTCGCCATAGGCCGAGGCCACCCGCGCGAAGAGGTCCTGGTAGCTTTCTCCGGGCAGGAGATAGCGGTCATCGAGCGTGGCGCGGCCGAAATCCGTGAGCAGGGAGTCACGGCTGCGATCCGTCTGCACCTGATGGTGCCCCTGAAGTTGAATGGCGTCGAACACGGTCAAATCCCCTCAATCCCCAGCGGCGGAACATGCCTCACTCGACCGGGGTTATCAACAGGCTCGCTAGATATAGGGAGCTATGGTCTGGGCACACACAACATGGAGTGGTGGGCGCGAATTTCACGAAGGCTTAGGAAGTCTGCGGTTGTTCTTGCTTCGTTCATATGGGCGCGAATCTAAGCCGGAGCAACCGGCTGTGTCATGGCAGCAACATGACAAGCGCGGAAGCTGGTGATTCGGTTATCCCCAGCTTCCACAGACTCCACAGCTTGGGGCTCGGCGGCCGCGCGGATACGCGATCTGGGGTCGGGGCGGGGAATCCGCCCCCAGACCGGCGCGTCGGGTCCCGCGGTCAGTCGATGGCTTGGAGACCGCACCAATCGGCGATGAAGGCGGCCATCGCCAGGGTCGTGGTCTTGAGATGCTCCAGATTGGTCCGCTCGTCGAAGGCATGGGCGCCCTCACCCTTGGGCCCGTAGCAGAGCGCGGGCATGTCGAAATACAGCCCGTAGAATCGGGTGTCGTTCACCGCCGTGGTGATCCGCGCGCTCATCTCCTGCCCGAAGGCGGCCCGATGCGCCTCGGCCAGGACGGTCTCGGCCTCGCTGCCGGGCTCCAGCACGTAGCCATCGGCGAGGAAGCCGTTCCACTGCACCTCGGGCGGGTTGTTGGCGAGGAAGTGGTCGGTCTTGGCGGCATCCGCCACGGCCTTCTCGACGGCGCGCTGCTGGGTCGCGATGTCCTGACCCGGCAGCAGACCGATCCGGCAGTCGATCTCGCACCAGGCCGGGGTCGAGCTCGCCCAGTCGCCGCCGCGGATCATGCCGGGATTGAACTTGATGGGATCCTGGATGCCGGAATACCACTTGTCCGTCTTGGCGGTCTCGTTCAGCTGGCGGGTGTGCTCCTGCAGCGCCTGGATGAGGTGGTAGCCGCTCATGATGGCGTTGCTGCCGGACTGCGCCACGGCCACATGGACCGGCACGCCGCGCACCCGGATCCTGAACCACAGCGTGCCGGTATGGGCGCGGGTGATCGTGCCGCCGGTGGGCTCGGGGATCAGGCAGGCCTCGGCGCGGTAGCCGCGCAGCAAGGTGGCGAGTGCGCCGTTGCCGGTGCTCTCCTCCTCGGTGACGGTCTGGAGATGGACGTCGGCGGCCGGGGCAAAGCCGGCGGCGCGCAGCGCCTCCATGGCGAAGCACATGGCCGAGACGCCCGACTTCATGTCATGCGCGCCGCGGCCGTACATCCAGCCGTCCTTCACCGTGCCGCCATAGGGCGGGAAGCTCCACATCTCGACCGGACCCTCGGGCACCACGTCGATATGACCCTGGATGATCAGGCTGCGGCCGGCGGGCGAGGCGCAGCGCTTGGTGGCCACGACCTGGAAGGATCCGGCGGGGTCGACCCCCACCATGGGGCTGGCCTTGGGATGGTCAAGCCAGTGGACATCGGCGATGGAGAAGCGGTCCACCGTGTAGCCGCGGCCGCCGAACCAGCGATACATGTGGTCCTGCAAGGGCGCCTCGCGACCGCGCAGCGAAGGATGGCGGACGATGTCGGCCAGGAAGCGGACCTGCTCCTCGAAATTGGCCTCGACGGCATCCGAGAGCTTCCGCAGCGTGGTCTTGTCGGGCATGGGGCCTCTTCCATCTCAGTCTTGGTCGTCGTGGCCCTTGTAACGCAATCCGCGGCGCGGCGCTGCGGGGCGGGCAAGATAATCGGCGGGAATGGGGCCGCGATTCCATCGCGGATGGGGATCGGCGCCGGCGCTGGACACCCCGACTCAGGCGAGGGCGAACTCTTCGGCGAAGCGGCGAGAATGCCCGCGCGCGGTGCCGGGGGCGGCGGGCGCGGGGCGGGCGCGCTGGGCTTCGGAGCGCGCGATGAGAACTTTGGCGCTCAGCAGCCGCGACCCCTCGTGGCCGGTCAGCAGCACGGCCGGCCCGCCGTCGATGCCGTGCTCGGCCAGCAGCGCGCGGCCCCGCCGGACCGCGGCGCCGGCGGCGGCGACCAGGACCGGATTGGCGCTGCCGACCAGATCCGCCGCGTTGTGCAGGCCGATCTCGCGGAGCACCGTCTCGACCGTCCGCAGGTCACCCGTGTCGCGGCCGTTCACGAAGCGGGCGATCTGCAGGGCCTGAAGCCAGGCGCTCTGGCGGTCGGGGCGGGTGCGCGCGACGGCGATCACCGCCAGGGTCGCGGGCCAGGCATCGAGATGCGCCGAGCCGCCATTCAGCAGGGTGCGATAGGCTCGGGTGAAGGGCTGGCCGGTGTGCTGGGCCACCAGGCGATCCGTGCTCCAGATGAGCTCGGCAAATTCGGCGTCGATCGGACGTGCCTCGTCCGGCAGGCCGGTCGGCAGCAGGTCTATGCCGAAGCCGTCCTCGCGCATTCGCTCGAGGACGGGCGAGGCGCCGTAGCACCAGCCGCAGAGGGGATCGAAGATGAATGTGGCAATTGTCATGCAATCTCCGGGGACAACAATCGCACATGTAAACCCTGGAAGATACTGCCAAGGAATTGAGGAAAAATAAGCTTAAAGTTGACAATATGTTCCTGGTGTTGCCCCGGCAGATGGCCCGCTTATCCCGGGCGTCGAGGTTCGGCCCGCCACCTGGCTGAAGCGCCTGGCTGATCACGCGCACGACGCGGCGGGCCGGGCTGGCATCCGCCGGCACCGGTGCGCGCCTTCGGCTTTCGAATGCGTCAGAGCAGCAGCGAAATGCCCGAGAGGAACAGCAGCCCCACCAGCACCAGGCGGAACCCCTGGGCGGGGATGACGTGATAGGCCTTGAGGCCGAGCCAGGTGCCGAGCCCCAGAGCGGGCAGGGCGGTCAGCAGGGCGATCCCGGTCTCGCGCGTCATGAAGCCGCCAAAGGCCATGCTGATCGCGGTGATGATCTGCATGACGGTCACGAAGGGCTGCAGCCGGGCGCGCGCCTCGTCCTTGGCGAGGCCCTGGAGGTCCACCCACATGGCGGGCAGCGCGCCGGAGAAGCCGCCGATCCCGCCCAGGATGCCCGAGAAGAAGCCGATGGCCTTGTCGATCCAATGATTCCCGGCGATGTGGCGCGGCTTCAGGCGCAGCGCCATGCGCGACAGCGCGTAGCCCCCATAGGCCACGAGCAGCCCGCCCACGATCATCCCGACCTGGTCGGGATCGGCGACCTGCAGCACGAGGATGCCGATCGGCACGCCCAGCACGCCGGCCAGGATCGGCATGATCAGCGGCCCCCATTTCGCCGAGCGGATCACCCTGGGCAGGCTGATGCACTGCACCACGAGGCTGCCCAGCACCAGGATCGGCGCCAGGGATTGGGGCGTCATGAAGTGGAGAAGGATGCCCGCGCCGATGAGGTTGAAGGCGAAGCCCGCGAGACCGGAGCAAAAGGCGGCCACGAAGAGCCCGAGGGGTAGGATGAGCAATTCGGCGGACATGATTCTTTCCAGATGCCGCCAGACTGGCCGGAACTTGTATCTTATACAAGACTAGGTCAGGCTTCCCGAAAGGGAGCCAACAGCCATGCCACACGAGACCCGCGGTGCCGATCTCCTCTGGTCCGCCCTGAAGCAGGGCGGCGTCAGCCGCGTCTTCAGCCTTTCCGGCAATCACATCATGCCGGTCTATGACGCCGCCTTCGGGGAAGGCATCGAGATCATCCATGTCCGCCACGAGGCCGCGGCCCTGCACATGGCCGATGCCTGGGCGCGGCTCACCGGCGAGGTCGGCGTGGCGCTGGTCACCGGCGGGCAGGGGCACACCAACGCCATCGCCGCCCTGCCGACGACGCTGGCCGGCGAGGTGCCCGTCCTTCTCCTCTCCGGCCATGCGCCGCTGAACGAGTTCGGCCTCGGGGCCTTCCAGGAGACGCCGCAGGTCGAGATGGCGGCGCCGCTCTGCAAGGCCGCCTGGCTCGCGCAAACCACCGAAGGCCTGCCCGCCGACATCGCGAAGGCCTTCCGCATCGCCCGTGCCGGCCGTCCGGGGCCGGTCCATATCTCCCTGCCGACCGACGTGCTGGAGGCCAAGGCCCTGCCGTCCCTGCCGGAGGAGGCGGCTTACCGCCCCGCCGCCATGCCGCTCTCGCCGGAGACCGCCACCGCCATCCTCGCCGCCATTGCCGTCGCGAAGCGGCCCTTCCTCGCCGCCGGCCCCGCGCTCAACACGCCCGATGGCCGCCGCGCCCGTGCCGCGCTGGAGGCCGCCCTCGGTTTGCCCATCGCGCTGATGGAAAGCCCGCGCGGCCTGGGCGATCCCTCGCTGGGCGCCTTCGCGGAGATGCTGGCCCAGGCCGATCTTGTGGTCCTGCTCGGCAAGCAGCTCGACTTCACGCTGCGCTTCGGCCGCGCCCCGGCCGTCGAGGCCAAGGCCCGCTGGATCGTCATCGATCCCGACCCCAGGCTCCAGGCCCGTGCGGCGCAGCTCCTGGCCGGCCGCATTGCCTTCGCTGCCCTGGCCGCGCCCCTGGAGGCGGTGGCCGCCCTGGCCGCCGCCGCCGCGCCGCATCCCGAGACGGGCTGGCGCGAAGCCCTGGCCGAAGCCATCGCCCATCGCCCCGCCGAATGGGGCCCCCTCGCTGAAAAATCCGGCGGGCCGATCCACCCGGCCACCCTCGGTGCTGCCCTGGCCCGTTTCGTCACGCCCGACACCGTCCTCGTCGCCGATGGTGGCGAGATCGGCCAGTGGATGCAGGCCTGCCTCCGCGCGCCAGAGCGCGTGATGAACAGCATCGCCGGCTCCATCGGCGCGGGCATCCCCTTCGCCATCGGCGCCCGCGCCGCGCGCCCCGCCGGACGCATCCTCGCGGTGATGGGCGACGGCACCTTCGGCTTTCACATGGCCGAGTTCGACACCGCCGTCCGTCACGAGCTGCCCTTCGTGCTCGTCGTCGGCAACGATGCGAAGTGGAACGCGGAATACCAGATCCAGAAGCGCGACTACGGCGCCAACCGCACCCATGGCTGCGAGCTGCTGCCGGGCACGCGTTACGACCAGGTCGTGCAGGCGCTCGGTGGGCATGGCGAGTTCGTGGAGAACGCGGAAGACCTGCCGGCGGCGCTGGAACGCGCCTTCGCCAGCGGCAAGCCGGCCTGCGTGAACGTGATGATCGAGGGGAAGGCGGCGCCCAACCTCAGGCGCGCGTGAGGCGCGACGGCGTCCGATGACGCTGGAGCGCCAGCCGCTCTACATCCGCGCCGAGGCGGAGCTGCGCGCGCGCATCGCGCGTGGCGACTACAAGCCCGGGCAATCCCTGCCCACGGAGCCCGTCCTCGCGGCCGATCTCGGCATCAGCCAGGGCACGCTGCGCCGGGCGCTGGCCGCGCTGGAGCGCCAGCGCCTCATCGAGCGCCGCCAGGGCATCGGCTCCCGCGTCGCCGAGGCCACCCCCGAGCGCGAGCTCTTCCACTTCTTCCGCGCCGAATCCCTCCATCGCGGCCGCGTCACCCCCACCAGCCTCAACCACAGCCTGGAAACCGCGCCCGCCGATGCCGCCGAGCGCCGCGCGCTGAAGCTGGAGAAGGACGCGCGGGTGCACCGCCTGATGCGCGAGCGCCGCATCCAGGGCAAAGCCATGATCGCCGAGCTGATCGCTTTGCCCGAGGCCCTCTTCCCCGGCTTCGCCGCGCCCTTGGGCGAGGAGCTGACCGACGAATTCTACGGCCTGTATCAGCGCCGCTTCGGCCTCACGATCCTGCGGGTCGAGGAGAAGCTGCGCGCCGTGGAGGCGCCGCCCGGCATCGCCCGCCTGCTGGGCCGCGAGGAAGGCTGGCCGCTGCTGCTCATCGAGCGCGTCGCCTTCGACGTGATGGACCGCCCCGTGGAGCGGCGGCGGTCGTGGCTGGAGACCTCGCGGATCCAATACGCGGTGGAGCTGCGTTGAGGTGCGTGCGACCGAATATAATAACGAAGAGCGGCAATGCTCGCCCTCATCAGGAGCTTTGGCGCGGCGGACTTCCCTAGCACGTGCTTGCATGCAAGCATTGGTGCATGCCAAGCATGACCCAGGACTTCGTCGGCCGAGTAGAGCGGCTGCCACTGCCGGCCTCAGAGGCAAATTCTCTGATGCCTCTCTACGAGGCAGTCAGTAATGGGCTGCATGCGATTGAGGATCGTCTCGAGACCGATGCACACCGGCTTGGGGCAGTCGAGGTCTTAGTCCTGCGCGAGGAGGAGGGCAAAGAGAACTCTCCTATCAGCGGGTTTCGCGTGATCGATAACGGGATCGGTTTGAACGCGGCGAACTTCGACTCATTTATGAGGCCAGACTCACGTCATAAGCAGCGCCGAGGCGGGAAGGGTGTCGGTCGCTTGGGATGGCTCAAAGTCTTCGACGGTATTCGGGTAGACTCGACATTTGAAGACGGAGCAGTCCTATCACATCGATCCTTTGACTTCCGCCTGAGTGAGGAGAATCAGGTCGAAGAGCATGCTGGACGCAAAGGACCGCCGGCCCAGCCGGGGACCATGGTGAACCTTATTGACTTTCGGCCTGCGTTCCTCGGGCGGTGCCCCGTGAAGCCTGAAACGATCAGGCAGCGGCTTATCGCTCACTTCTTGCCAATGGTTGTGTCGCCGAAGGGAGTGCCCATACGAGTCACAGATGGGCAGGAGACATTCTCTCTCTCAGACACCTATGCGGCGCTCGTACGAGGAGCCAAGCAGACGACCGTAACGGTTCAGTTAGATGGCTTAGACCATACCTTCGATGTGCAGCACATTCGCGTTTCGAAGGCGATGCGACCGGAAAAGGGCTTCAATCGGCTTTTCCTATGCGCCAATGGGCGAACAGTTGAGCAGCACCTTGTCGACGGTAGTCTCGGACTGGACCTTCTGCGTTCTGAGGATGTCTACGTGGGCTGCGTGTCGGGTGAGTTACTCGACCAACACGTCAATGCCGAGCGGACCGGCTTTACGTTGGACGCTGATCTGCTGAAGGAGCTTCGCAAGCTCCTTGTCGCCTCGGTGGCGGAGTTCCTGGAGGAATTTGTCAGTGAGATGAGAACTGCAAAGCGCGGGACGGCGCGTGCCCTCGTCCGCGAATACCCGCAGTTTCTATTCATTCACGAGGAAATGGATAATTTTGTTACTGGCCTGAAGGCTTCCACTCAATCCCGGGAAGACGTCTATATTGAGATGGCGCGGCAACGGTACCGGCGGAACGGTCAGGTCGCGGGATTGCAAAAGCAGCTCGCTCGCCAAGGCGAAGTGAACATTAGAGAAATCTCGGACCGCTACAATCGTATGGTTACCTTGGATCAGAAGGGCATGCTCGCGGAATACGTAGTACGTAGGAAGGCGGTCCTCGATCTCCTGGAAAAGCTACGCGAGTACGCCGACGAAGATACTCTGAGGGATCACCGCGAGGACGCACTTCACAGACTGGTCTGCCCAATGCGGACGGATAACTCACACCTCGCATATGAGGATCACAACCTCTGGCTCCTTGACGACCGATTGGCATTCTTCGCCTACTTCAACTCCGACAAAGAGTTGAGAAGCTTCACAGACAGCCAATCTGCGGAACGTCCGGATATCGCCTTCTTTTACGATACGGTGTCGTCTTGGATGGGCGAAGGCGAGGCGAGCAACACGGTTGTTCTGGTAGAATTTAAACGGCCCGGGCGTGACAATTATAATGGCAACGACAACCCTATCCGCCAGCTGACCGACTATGTAGAACGCCTCAGGGACTCGAGCAATTTACGCAATCACAAAGGTCGAATGAAGCCTATTCGGTTAAAGGATGCTGCTTTTCACTGCTACGTCGTCGCGGATCTCACTGACACGCTTTTGAAGGAAATGCGACCGTTCTCGATGCGCCAAACACCTGACGGTCTGGGTCGGTTCGGCTATATCGGCGAGGCTGGGAAGGAGTTCTTCGTAGAGATCGTTCCTTACGAAAAGCTTTGGCAGGATGCGCGCCAGCGCAGTGCCGTTTTCTTCGACAAATTGGGAATTACCGATCTTGATCCATCAGCGGCCCCTGACCCGATGGTTGAGGCCTCTCTAGGGGCGCGTGAGCCAAGAGAGGGTCTGGTGGCCGACGAGTTCGAGGCCACCTGACATATCCGATTTCGGCTGCCTGGGCCGCCCAATAATTGCTCCAGCCCCAAAGGGCGAACACTCGGAATCAATTCCTGGGCTGCACTCTTAATGCGCTAACTGGATCTTTGTAGCGTCGCCCCTGCGAACGGAAAAAGGTCTAGCCGGTCCCGGCCACGCAGCCTTTCATCGCCGCGCCGATCTCCTCGCGCGTGAGCCGGCCGATCTCGGCGATGAACACCAGCCGAACGCAAGGCAGCCCGGCCGGCGGCGGACCGGCCGCGGCCAGGGTCGCGCGGCCGCCGGCGAGCTGGAACACCATCTGCCGCCCCGGCTGCTCCACCGTCTCGAACAGCCCCTTGGCCCGCGCGAGCTTCGGCGCGAGCCGGCCGATCGCCGCCTGCAGCCGCGGCAGCGAGACCGGATGCTCCGAAGTCCAGCTCAGGGTTTCGAAGCGGTCGGCCTTCGGGCCGCGACGGCCAGGATCGCGCGGCGCGGGGAGGTGGTCGGGATCGTCGGGGAAGAGCAGGGCGGCGGGCACCTCGCCCTGCGGCGCGTCGACCAGCACCGCCGCCGGCTTGAGGGCGCGCACCGCCGCGCGCACCCGTTCGCAGGCCTCCGCATTGGCCAGATCGGTCTTGGTCAGCGCCACCACATCGGCCGCGCGAAGCTGCGAGCGCAGCAGCGCGTCCTCCAGCGTCCCGGGCGGCGCGGTCGCATCCACCACGCAGAGCACCGTCTCCAGCGGCGCCTCCCGCCAGATCACCGGGTCCATGAGGTTGCGGATGATGTCGGCGGGATCGGCCACGCCGCTCGGCTCGATCACGATGGCCTCCGGGCGCGGATCGCGCCGCAGCAGGTTGGCGATGGTGCGCAGCAGGTCGCCCTCCAGCGTGCAGCAGATGCAGCCATTCGGCAGGCTGACCACGCCGTCGGAAGCGCCGGCGATCAGCTCCGCATCGATGTTGATCGTACCGAAATCATTGACCACGGCGGCGATCCGCCGGCCCTGCGCATGGGCCAGCAGATGGTTCACCACCGTGGTCTTGCCCGCGCCGAGAAAGCCCGTGACGAGGAGGACGGGGACGGGCATGCGCGATCAGCCGTGCGGCCGGCGCACCGGCTTGCCCGGCCGCGCGGCCTCGTCCAGCACGCCGTCGGCGATCAGCGGATGACCGCTGACGATGAGATGGCGCACGCCCTCGGCCGGGCGGTTCATGGCGGTGAACTCGGCCTTGTCGGTCAGGGCCTCGTAGTCGAAGACCAGCACATCGGCATCCGCGCCCGGCTGGAGGCGGCCCTTGGCGGCCATGGCGGGCGTGCTCTTCTCCAGGATCTGCGCGGGGATGAGTGAGCATTTCGCGACGCCCTCCATCAGCGAGACCGTCTGCCGCTCGCGCACCCAGTGGCGCATGAAGCGCGTGAAGCAGCCGGCCGAGCGCGGATGGGAGGTGGCCTCCGCCGGGAGCGGCCAGGCGTCGCCGGTGTAGCTGCTGCCGTCGGGCATGGACCAGGGCATGGCGTCGGAGGCGATGGCGCCGCCGGGGAAGAGCACGGCCATGTCCAGCAGGTCGCGATGATGGGCGTTGGTGTCGACGTCGAGCACGTGCCAGAGCACGAGGCTCGAGGGCTCCTCTGCCTGGGCGGCGAGCACCTCCGCGCGGTCGCGGAAGCGATGGCCGTCGGTCACGCGCTGGATGCTGTCATAGCCCATGCCGTTGCGCTCGATGAACTGCGGATCGGCGAAGAAGGCTGCGGCCATGACGGTCGAGCCGGTGCCGTAGGGATAGGCCTCCAGTGTGATCGGCAGGCCCTGTTCGATGGCCTTGCTGACGATCGCCGCGCAACGCTCGATGTCCGTCTTGGACGAGCTGTTGAAGTGGCAGATGTGCATGTGGCAGCCGGTGGCGCCGGCATAGCCGATGAGGCGGATATAGGCCTCGGCCGCGCTCTCGGGATCGATGCGCGACATATAGGCGACATGGGTGAAGGTGGGCACGTTGCGCCCGGCGGCGAGCTGGCACACGGCCGTCAGTTCCTGCACGCCCGCGCCGGGGGCATAGGCGTTGAGGATGCCCACGCCGATGCCGCCCTCGTCGAGCCCGCGCGCGATGCGCTCCAGGATGCCGTCCACCTCGGGCTCGGAGGCGATGTTGTCCATCCAGCGGCGGTCGCGCATGGCGCGGCCGAAGGCCTCCAGCGAGGATTCCTCGTTGGAGCCGGTCATGGAGCCGATGCGCGCGAAGGCCCAGTTGGTGGCCGCGCCGTAGTTCAGCACGCGCCCTGCCTTTTCCTGGCGCTTGTACCAGGCGCCGACCGGCAGGACGCCGGCCTCGAGGTCCAGCACGGTGGTGCAGCCGTCGAAGGCCTGCATGCGGTCGGCGGGCACGGACTGGCCATGGGCGTGCAGGTCGATGAAGCCCGGCGCGACCACGAGGCCGGTGGCGTCGATGACGCGTTCCGCGCCACCCAGGCCGGTGCCGACGGCGACGATCCTGCCGTCCATCAGCGCGACATCGGCGATGGCGTCCATGCCGCTCGCCGGATCCACCACGCGTCCGCCGCTGATCACCATGCCTGCCATTGCGCTGCTGTCCCACTCATGTGCCGGCGGCCCTCAGCGGACCGTCTTTCGCGAGGGAGTAGAGGCAGCTTCGCGCCGGGGCGCAATCGCCGGCGCAGATCGAATGCGCGGCGGTCCGGACCGCGCTGCCGCTTGCGCGCTCAATCCTCGATGCGCTCATGCGCGTCGGCCACGCCGCGCAGCCAGTAGCCGGCGGCCTTCACCCAGGCCTTCGGATGGCCGAGCGTCTCCACCACATGGCGGCGAAGGGCACGGGCGGCCGTCGCCTCGGCGGCGATCCAGACGAAGCCCTCGCCCGGGGGCGAGGCGAAGCCCCGCATCGCGGCCAGCAGCAGCCCGGCATCGTCCGTGGAGGCACCGCGCGCGATCCAATGGCCGGTCCAATTGGCGGCGGTCGCGAGATGCTGCGCGTCGTCCATTTCCGGTACCAGCACGAAGCTCGTCACCGACACGCCCGGGCGCAGTTCCTCGATCCGCCGGCCGATGGCGGGCAGGGCGGTCTCGTCGCCGATCAGCAGGTACCAATCGAAATCATCCGGCACGACGGCCGAGCCGCGCGGTCCGGCGATCTGCAAGGAATCGCCGGGCCTGGCCGCCATCGCCCAGGCCGTGGCGGGGCCGGCCTCGTGGATCGCGAAGTCGAGGGTGAGCGTGCCGGCCTCGGGATCGAAGCGGCGCGGCGTGTAGTCGCGCATCTCGCCGTCGAAGAAGAGCTTCACGTGGTCGTCCGGCCCGGCGCTGACGAAATCGCGCAGCTCGGGCGAGGTGAAGACGAGGCGCAGCATATGCGGCGTCAGCCGCTCGGCCGAGGCGAGGGTGACCACCCGACGGCGCAGCTCGTGCCGCAGGCGGGTGATCTGGTGACGGGGCGTCGAGCCGTCCATCACAGGCGCTCGATCTTGCGGGCGGTCTCGTCGATCAGCGCCACGGCCTCGTGGATCTTCTCGCCGTCGAGCGTGCCGGTGGCCATCCGGTGCATCAGCACGGTGCGCAGGTTGTGCACGGCGCGGCGCAGC
Organism: Roseococcus sp.; assembly: GCF_965227005.1. NCBI lineage: Bacteria > Pseudomonadati > Pseudomonadota > Alphaproteobacteria > Acetobacterales > Roseomonadaceae > Roseococcus > Roseococcus sp. Next base: position 390,741 of record NZ_CBDDFJ010000017.1, on the reverse strand, counting down.
GGCATGGCGTCGAGGTGGTCGCGCGCCTGGCCGAGCGCGTCCAGCCGGGCGAAGAGCGCCTCCACCTCGGCCGCGCGTTCCGCCAGATGCTGCGCGCCTTCGGGCGTGACGGCGTAGAGCTTGCGCGCGCCATCCGTATGCTGCTCGGCGATGAGGCCCATTTCCGCGAGCAGGGTGAGCGTCGGATAGACGACGCCGGGGCTGGGCGCATAGGCGCCGCCGGTGCGCTCCTCGATGGCGCGGATGAGGTCGTAGCCGTGGCGCGGCGTCTCGGCGATGAGCTTGAGCAGGACGAGGCGCAGCTCGTCGCCGCCGAAAACGCGCTGGCGGCGTCCGCCGTCGCGCTCGCCTTCCATGTCCCAGCCGCCGCCGCGCCCGCCGAAGAAGCCGCCGCCCCGCCGCATGGCATGGCGCCCTTCGCCGTGGGAGGCGCAGCCGTCGTGATGTCTGTGATGTCTGGATCCGAACATCGGATATTCCTTCTGGAGTGGTTAAGATGTGACTAAGATATATCTTGATTGCATCTTTTCAAGATAAATTTGCGTCATCCTTGCGCCGCGCCGCGCCACCACCCCAAGCTGGGGGCCGCATGAACGCCTCGCTGCTTCTCCGACGTCGCGTCCCCGCTTTGCGCCTGCCGGCGCGGCGACGATGACGCGCGGCTGACGCGCCCATCGACAGGCCGCGCCCCCAGCGCGGCCTTTTTTGTGTCCGGACGTTCGGAGCTTTCCCATGACGAGACTGCCACCCCTGCGGCGCGCCACCCTCGCGGATGCCGCCGCCGCGCGCGCGCTCACCCGCTCGGCCTATGCCCAATGGGTCCCGCTGATCGGGCGCGAGCCCCTGCCGATGCGCGCGGATTTCGAGCGCGCCGTCGCCGAGCATCTCATCGATCTCTGGGAGGAGGAGGGCGAGCTGGTCGCGCTGATCGAGACCATCCCCCAGCCGGACCACCTGCTCATCGAGAACCTCGCCGTCCGGCCCGACCAGCAGGGAAGGGGTAGAGGCGTGGTTCTGCTGCACCACGCCGAGGCGCTAGCGCGCTCGCTCAGCCTGCCGGAGCTGCGGCTCTACACCAACCCGCTCTTCGGCGGGAACGTCGCCTTCTATGGGCGGCGCGGCTTCGAGGAGACGGAGCGCAAGGAGGTCGTGCCGGGCGGCGTGACGGTGTTCATGCGGCGATCCTTATAAGGAGAGGGCCGCGCCACAATCCGCTTGCGGTCGCCGACAGGCGGCGCAGTATCGCCGCCCGACCGGAGAACGCCCCATGAGCTTCGCCACCCGCCCGACCTTGAGCGGCCCCCGCCACGCGGTGAGCGCCGGCCACTACCTGGCCGCGACGGCCGGGCACGCCGTGCTGGAGGCCGGCGGCAATGCCGTGGATGCCGGCTGCGCGGCCGGCCTCGCGCTCGGCGTGCTGCTGCCCGACCTCGTGAACGTGGCGGGCGTGGCGCCGATCATGATCCGCATGGCCGATGGCAGGGTGGAGACCATCGCGGGTCTCGGCCATTGGCCGCGCAGCCTGCCGCCCGACATCTTCCTGCGCGAGCATGGCGGCGAGATCCCCAACGGAGTCCGCCGCACCGTCGTTCCCGCTGCGCCGGATGCCTGGATCACGGCTCTGGAGCGCCACGGCACCATGGGCTTTGCCGAGGTCGCGCAATACGCGATCCGCTTCGCCGCCGAGGGTTTTTCCGTATTCCCGCTGCTGGCCGACAGCATCGCTAACCATCGCGCTGACTATGCGAGCTATCCCTCCAACGCCGCGATCTTCCTGCCGGGTGGCGAGGTGCCGAAGGTCGGCGCGCGCTTCGTGCAATCCGACCTCGCGCGCAGCCTTACCTATATGGCCGACGAAGAACGGAAGGCGGCGGGGAAGGGGCGTCTGGCAGGGCTCGCCGCGGCGCATGCGGCCTTCTATCGCGGCGACATCGCGCGCGAGATCGTGGCCTTCCAGAAGCAGGAGGGCGGCTTCCTCTCGATGGAGGACATGGCCGGCTTCCGCTCGAAGATCGAGCCCGCCGTCATCCGGCCCTGGCGAGGCCACGAGGTGATGACCTGCGGCCCCTGGTGCCAGGGGCCCGCCCTGATCGAGGCGCTGCTGCTGATGGAGCGCGCGGGCTTCGCCGACATGGCGCATAACTCGGCCGACTACCTCCATCTGCTGACCGAAAGCGTGAAGGCCGCGATGGCCGATCGCGAATATCATTTCGGCGATCCCGACTTCGTCGAGGTCCCGCTCGAAGCCCTGCTCTCGGAGGCGCATCTCGCCACGCGCGTCGCGGCGATCGACCCGCGGCGCGCCTGTCCCGGCATGCCCGGCCCGGTGCTCAACAGCGGCACCGGCATCCATCCGCGCACGAAGGGCCTCGCGCCGATGGTGGAAGCCGACACCTCCTACGTCGCGGTGGTGGATCGCTGGGGCAATGCCTTTTCGGCCACGCCGTCGGACGGGTCGTGGAATTCGCCGGTGGTGCCGGGGCTGGGCCTCATCCCCTCCAACCGCGGCAGCCAGAGCCGGCCCGATCCGGCGCATCCCTGCGGCGTGGCACCCGGCAAGCGCCCGCGCCTCACGCCCAATCCGGCGATGGTGGTGACGCGCGAGGGCGATGTCATGCCCTTCGGGACGCCGGGCGGCGATGTGCAGATCCAGGCCATGTTGCAGGTCATGCTCAACGTGCTGCATTTCGGCATGGAGGTGCAGGAGGCGATCGAGGCGCCGCGCGTGGCCTCCTATTCCTTCCCCTCCTCCTTCGCGCCCTTCGAGTATTTTCCGGGCCGCCTCGCCGTCGAGTCCGGCGTGGACGCGGCCACGCGGGCGGAGCTCACGGCACGCGGCCATGAGGTGAAGGACTGGCCGGAGAGGACCTGGCTCGCCGGCAGCGTGGAGATGATCTTGACGGATAAGAAGGCCGGGCTGGTCCGCGCCGGGGCCGATCCGCGCCGTCCGGCCTATGCCATCGCGGGGTGAGTTTCGCCCGGAGGCGGAAGGGGCCAAGCTGGCGCCGAACCGTTCCGGAAGAGACACCATGAAAGCCGCCGTCGTCACCGCCCAGGGCCTCGCCCTCCAGGAGGTCCCCACGCCGAAGCCCGGCCCGCAGCAGATCCTGGTGAAGCTGCGCGCCATCGGGCTGAACCGCGCCGATCTCGGCGTCGCGGCCGGTCATGCGCATGGCGCGCAGGGCGGCATCGGCGCCATCCCGGGGCTCGAGGGCGCCGGCGAGATCGTCGAATGCGGTAGCGATGTCCCCAAGACGCTCCAGCCTGGCATGCGCGTGATGGGCGGCATGGCCGGCTCCTACGCCGAATACGCTTTGGCCGATTGGGGACGCGTGAGCCTCGTGCCCGATACCAACATGCCCTGGGAGGTCGCGGCCACGCTGCCCGTCGCGCTGCAGACCATGCATGATGCGGTGGTGACGCATGGGCTCTGCGCGCCGGGCAAGGCGATCATGATCCAGGGCGCCTCCTCGGGCGTGGGGCTGATGGGGATGCAGATCGCGAAGCTGATGGGGGCCAGCGTGGTCGTGGGCTCCTCGACCAATCAAGCGAAGCGCGCGCGGCTGAAGGAATTCGGCGCGACGCTGGCCGTCGACACCAACGACCCCGCCTGGGTGAAGCAGGTGCTGGACGCGACCGGTGGGCGCGGCGTGGATGCCGTGGTGGACCAGATCAGCGGTCCGCTCGTCGCCCAGACCCTGGCGGCGACGGCCATCCTCGGGCGCATCGTGAATGTCGGCCGGCTCGGCGGGGCCAAGGCGGAGTTCGACTTCGATCTGCATGCGGCGCGCCGCATCAGCTATATCGGCGTCACCTTCCGCACCCGCAGCACCGAGGAGGTGCGCGAGATCGTGCGCCGGATGCGCGAGGACCTCTGGTCGGCGCTGGAAGCGGGCAAGCTCGCTCTGCCGATCGACAAGGTCTTCTCGCTGGATCAGGTGGTCGAGGCGCTGGCGCATATGAAGGCGAACCAGCACTTCGGGAAGATCGCGATGGTCCCCTGAGCATGGCCGGCAGCGCGCCCCCCCGAACGCTGAAGGAGCGCGTGGGCGCGCTGCGCAACCTGCGTCCCTTCCTGGCGATGGTCTGGCGCACGAGCCCCGGGCTCACCGCCGCCTCGCTGACGCTCCGGCTGGTGCGCGCGCTGCTGCCCATCGCGACGCTCTTTATCGGCAAGCTCATCATCGACGACGTCGTGCTGCTGCTCCGCGAGCCTGAGCGTCCCGCGAGCTTTTCCTCCGCGTGGCATGACGGAAAGCTGGACTGGATCGCCTGGCTGCTGGCCGCCGAATTCGGGCTTGCCGTCGCCGCCGACCTGCTGGGCCGCGTGGTCTCGCTCGTCGACGGCCTGCTGTCCGAGCGCGTGACCAACGCCTCCAGCGTCCGCCTCATGGAGCATGCCGCCAGCCTCGACCTCGAGGATTTCGAGGATGCGGAGTTCCAGGATCAGCTGGAGCGCGCGCGGCGCCAGACCAGCGGCCGCATCACGCTGATGAACCTGCTCTTCAACCAGGCGCAGGACGTGGTGACGGTGGCGAGCCTCGCCGCCGGCCTTCTCGTCTTCGCGCCCTGGCTGATCGTGCTGCTGATCCTGGCGCTGGTGCCGGCCTTCCTCGGCGAATCCCATTTCAATTCGCAAGGCTATTCGCTCGACTTCGGCCGCACGCCCGAGCGGCGCGAGCTCGACTACGTCCGCCAGACCGCGGCCAGCGTGGAGACGGCCAAGGAGGTCAAGATCTTCGGCCTCCACGCCTTCCTGATCGAGCGCTACCTGGCCCTCTCGGCCGCCTTCTATGCCGCCAACCGCGCGTTGGCGCTGCGCCGGGCGCAATGGGGCGCGGTCTTCACCGCGATCGGCACGGCCGGCTACTACCTCGCCTATGCCTATATCGTCTGGATGACGCTGGCCGGCACCTTCTCCGTCGGCGACCTGACCTTCCTGGCCGGTTCCTTCCTGCGGCTGCGCGGGCTGCTGGAAGGGCTGCTCTCCGGCTTCTCGCTGATGGCGGGGCAGGCGCTCTACCTCGATGACCTCTTCGGCTTCTTCGAGACCCGGCCCGAGATCCTCTCGCCCGAGAACCCGCTGCCCGTCCCCCATCCCATCCAGGAAGGCTTTCTTTTTGAAGATGTCGGCTTCGCCTATCCCGGCGCCGGGCGATGGGCCGTTCGTCATCTCAGCTTCGCGCTGAAGGCGGGGGAGGTGGTGGCGCTCGTCGGCGAGAACGGCGCGGGGAAGACCACGCTGGTGAAGCTGCTGACGCGCCTCTACGACCCCGATGAGGGCCGTATCCTGCTGGATGGCAAGGATCTGCGCGACTACGATCTGGAAGCCCTGCGCGGCTGCATGGGCGTCATCTTCCAGGATTTCGTGCGCTACAACCTCACCGCCGGCGACAACATCGCCGTCGGGCGCATCGACGCCCGCGCGGACCAGTCCCGCATCGAGCGCGCCGCCGGGCGCAGCCAGGCCGATGAGGTCGTGGGCCGGCTGCCGCGCGGCTATGAGCAGATGATCGGCAAGCGCTTCCGCAATGGCGTCGAGCTCTCGGGCGGCGAGTGGCAGAAGATCGCCATCGCGCGGGCCTATATGCGCGAGGCCGAGGTGCTGGTGCTGGACGAGCCGACCGCCGCGCTGGACGCGCGCTCGGAATTCGAGGTCTTCCGCCGTTTCAAGGAGTTGAGCCAGGGCAAGACGGCCGTTCTGATATCGCACCGATTCTCCAGCGTCCGCATGGCCGACCGCATCCTCGTCCTGGCCGAGGGCAAGGTGGAGGCGCAGGGCACGCATGAGGAGCTGATCGCCCAGCGCGGCCGCTATGCCGAGCTCTTCGAATTGCAGGCTCAGGGATACAGGTAGAAACCCTGATGCGGAACGCAACGGAACGGGCGATAACAGCGGCCGCATGAGAATTTTCACCGCCCTCGCCACGCTCCTGTTTCTGGCCTGCCCTCTGGCAGGGCAGGCGGCCGTGCCGGCCTCGTCCTGCCCCGACATCCTGATCGGCGACAGCCTCGCCGTGGGCATGGGCCCCTATGCGCGGGCGGCCGGCTTCGAGGTCATCGCGCGGACGGGCATCGGCCTGCCCTGGCTGCGCGCGCAGAATCCGCGCTGCGCCCGCCGCATGGTGGTGGTGATCGGCACCAACGACCTGCGCGGCCTCGACCCCTGGTCGGCCGAGGCCTATCCCGGCCGGCTGGCCGCCATCATGGGCCGGTGGCAGGCGCAGGAGATCACCTGGGCCACCCCCGGCTGCTTCCCTCAGGACGACAGCCTGGAGCGCGGCAGCTCCGCGCTCGACCGGGCCCTGGCCCGCGAGCCGCTGGTCCGGGTCGGCTCAGGGCGCGACTACATGCATGTGCATTCCGGGCGTCCGGCGCGGTGCAGCTATCTTTCGGGCGACGGCATCCATCCCACGGGAGCGGGCTATCGCGCCTGGTGGGCGAGCCTGTCCCAGGCGATCGGCCCCACGCCCGATAGAGAGGACTATCGCGAGGCGCGGGCTTTCCCGCAGACCTATGCGCGGCGCCATTTCCGTTCGGCGCCGCAGGCCCATCTGGTCCGGCAGGGGCGCGCCGTCCCGGTGGCGCGTTCCGCCCGGACGACACGCTCCGTGCAGCAGGCCCGGACTGCCCGGCCTGGCCGTTCCGCTCAGGTGGCGCGCCAGAACACGCCGGCGCGGCCTGTTCAGCAGGCGCGGACGACACGCACGGCCCAGCAGACGCGCTCGGATCGCGCGACCCGTTCGGCGCAGCAACGGGCGCCTTCGGACCGGCAGATTCGATCCGCCCAGCAGGCTCGGCCCATGCCGCAAGCCCGCCCCCGTCATGACGCGCGGCAACTTCGGCTGCCGGCTCCGACGCATCAGGCGGCCGGCCCCCCGATCCGCCGGACCTGAGGGCCCGTTCGGGAACTCCTGCGGGATTTTTCCACGACCGACGAGCCATGTCCCGCGCCTTCTGGAAACGAGCATTCCTCGCGGTCCCTCCGCCGCCGCATTTCCTGAACATGCCCGGAGGCAATCCAGCGGGGAGCTAGTCGGAATTTCACAACCAACGCGTGTGCTCGACGGTCGGATACTCGCCGACTGAAATTGTCCGGACAAATTTCTTGCGTGTAAGGTGTATTTTCGTTAATTTATCCTAACCCATTACATTTCCATAAAAAAACGTCATTTGTTTATAACCAAGCATACATTGTTTGACGGTCATTCCCGGATCGCTCCCTCCCTAGTGTCCGGCCCGCATCACGGTGATGCGAGTTGGAGAGACAATGACAATGATGGTGCGATTGGGGCGGCCGGCTGTGCTTCTGGCCGGAGTAAGCCTGATGGCGATCGGCATGATGCAGCCGGCACACGCCCAGGATGCCGCGAGACTTCAGGCGATCGAGACGCAGATCCGCTCACTGCAGGGCGAATTGAACCGGATGCGGCGCGAATCCTCGCGCAGCGAGAGCGCCGCGCGCGCCGCGCGTGAGGAAGCCGCCGCCGCCCGGGCCGAAGCCAGCGCCGCGCAACGCAGCGCGGCACAGGCCGTGGCTGCCGCCCCCGCTCCGGCCGCCGCGGGAGCTTCCGCCCAGCCGCCGGTTCGCATCAGCATGTCCAACGGGCGTCCGACCTTCACCTCGGGTGACGGCCGCTTCTCGGCCTCGGTCGGCGCGGTGATGCATTTCGACATCGGCGGCTACATCCGCGACGGGCGGAGCAGCCCGGACAATCGCGGCGTCCAGAAGATGAACAGCTTCGGGACGAACCTGCGCCGGGGTCGGCTGCCCTTCACCTTCCGCTACGACGACTTCACGATGAACCTGACGCCCGAGTTCGGCGGCTCGCCAGACGGCAGCCCGTCGCTCTACGAGGCAAGCATCAACTGGAACCCGATGCGTCCGCTGATGATCTCGGCGGGTTACTTCAAACCGTCGCTGACGCTCAATGACTCGACGAGCTCCGCCAACATCCTGTTCATGGAGCGGCCGTCCATCGTCAACCTGGCCACCAGCATCGCGGGCAGCAGCGCGCGCTCCGCGGTCGGTGCCCGCTGGGCCGACCGCCGCTTCTTCGTGGCCGGCTACCTGACGGGCGGCACCTACGGCTCGCAGAGCGCCGAGCTGGCGACGCCCCAGCAGACGGGCGGTACCTTCCGCGTCGCCGGCCGCCCGATCGCGAGCCAGGACATGGACCTGCATCTCGGCTTCTCGACCTCGGCGGCCTTCGATCTCGGCCGTACCGCCTCCGGTCAGAGCCTCCGGCTGCGCGACCGCCCCGAGCTGCGCATCGACAACAACCGCCTGATCGACACGGGCTCGCTGGCGGCGGACAGCGCCTATCAGTGGGGTCCGGAGTTCGCGTTCCGCTACCGCAACTTCATGCTGCAGGGCGAATACATCCAGATCGGCGTAGACCAGTCCAAGGCCGGCGCCGCGCCTCGTCCCGACCTGAACTTCGAGGGCGGCTATGTCGAGGCGAGCTGGGTGATGACCGGCGAGACGCGCAACTACTCGACCTCGCGCGCGGCCTTCGACGGCGTGCGCCCCCGGCGTCCGTTCAACCTGCGCGACGGCGGCATGGGCGCCTTCGAGCTGGTCGGCCGCTACAGCGTCGCCGACCTGAACGACCACGTCACCCGCGGCCGCTCGGCAAGCTCCACGGGCGGCACCTATGGCGGCCGCCAGGAGGTGATCGGCCTGGGCGTCAACTGGTACCTGAACAACAACATGCGCGCGATGCTGCAGTGGAACAACGTGAACGTGGACCGGCTCAATGCCGCCGGCACCACGCAGATCGGCCAGCGCATCGACACGGTCGCGATGCGTCTGCAGGTCGTCTACTGACCTGCTGAAAGCCGCGGCCCGATCGTTCCCCGCCGGGCCGCGGCACCCTCCCGTTCCGTCTTCCCCGCGCCATCGGGATCGGACACGATGTCTTCCGCAGGGCGCGCAGAAGCCCGACGAGAGGAAAGAGTATCCATGTCCTACCGCCGCCGACAGATGCTGCCGCTGGCCGGCTCCGCCATCCTGGCCGCCCCCGCGATCGCGCAATCCGCCTGGCCCTCGCGGCCGATCCGCATGGTCATCCCCTATCCGCCGGGGGGCGCGAGCGACATCATCGCGCGGATGCTCGCGCCGCATATGAGCGAGCTGCTGGGCCAGACCCTCGTCGTCGAGAACCGTCCCGGCGCCAATGGCTTCATCGCCGGCGAGCACGTCGCCCGTAGCGCGCCCGATGGCTACACGCTGCTGATGGGCAATGCCGGGCCGAACGGCACGGGCCCGGCGCTCTATGGCAGCCGCACGCCCTATGACCCGATCCGCGATTTCTCGCCGGTGATGGCGGTGTCCGTCGTGCCGCTCGTCATGGGGATGAACGCCGCCGTCCCCGTGCGGACCTTCCCGGAATTCCTGGCCTATGCGCGCGAGCAGGGCGGGCGTCTGAGCTATGGCACGGCGGGCGTGGGCTCGGCCGGGCATATGGGCATGGAGCTGCTGAAGTCGCTCACCGGGATCGAGATGCAGCACATCCCCTATCGCGGCAGCGCCCCGCTGACCTCCGACCTCATCGCCGGCGTCGTGCCGCTGAGCTGCGACACCGCGCCCGTGCTGCTGCCGCATGCGGCGGCGGGGCGGGTGAGGGCGGTGGCCGTGACCTCCGCCCGGCGCGTCGCCGAGGCGCCGGACCTCGCGGCCGTGGCCGAGACGGTGCCGGGCTTCGAGGCCGTCAGCTGGGGCGGGGTGATGGGGCCGGCGAACCTGCCGCCGGCCATCGTCGAGCGGCTGAACGCGGCGCTGCGGACCTCGATGGACCGCATCGCCCCGCAGCTGCAGAGCCAGGGCATCCAGCCGCAGCGCGGCTCGCCCGCGGAATTCGGCGCCTATGTCGCCGGCGAGGTCCGCAAATGGGCCGAGGTCGTGCAGAAGATGGGGCTGCGGCCGGAGTGACGCGGCCTATGATCGGTCCATGACCTATGGATCGAGCCCCGCAATCCGCATTCTTGGCTATCGTTCCGATTGGCCGGCGCAGTTCCGCCGGTTGGCGCGAGGCATCTGGCAGGCTGCGCCGGCCGCCTCGATCATTCACCACATCGGCTCGACGGCCGTGCCCGGGCTGGCGGCAAAGGATGTGATCGACATCCAGCTGACGGTCGGGTCTCTCGCCGAGGTCGATTCCTCGGCGCTGCGGGCGGCCGGTTTCGAGCCGGTGCACGGGCTGGCCGACCATGCCCCGCCGGGTGCGCGGCTCGATGCAGCCGATCTGGCGAAGTTGTTCTTCCGGTCCACGACGAGGCCGGCCAATCTTCACGTCCGGGAACACGGCCGTTTCAATCAGCGTTATGCGCTGCTGTGCCGCGACTTCCTGGTATCGCACCCGGATGCCGCCAAGGCCTACGAGACGATCAAGAGGCGGCTCGCGGCGCGCTTTCCGAACGATGTCGACGCCTATTACGACATCAAGGATCCCGTGTTCGACCTCATCATGGCGGGTGCCGAGGAGTGGGCCGCGCGAACGGCATGGCGAGAGCCCAAACCCGATTTTTCCGGGGCCGATTTTTCCGGGGAATGACCGACGGGCCGCGCTCCCATGAGGGAGGCGATGCCGACCCGCGGCGCCGCCGTTCCCCAGGGAGCGACGGCACCGTTACACCTTCACCGCGGCGGGCTGTGCTCGTCGCGCATGTGGCCGTGCTTCTGCATGTCCGGCATGAAGCACACGGAGATCAGCGCCACCACCATCAGCGCGATCACGTACCAGGCGAAGCCGCCCTCCATGCCCGCGGCCTTGAAGCGCAGCGCGACATATTCCGCCGAGCCACCGAACAGCGCATTGGCGATAGCATAGGAGAAGCCGACGCCCAGCGCGCGGATCTCGGCGGGGAAGAGCTCCGCCTTCAGCACGCCGCTGATCGCGGTGTAGCAGCTCACGATCGCCAGGGCGCCGAGTAGCAGTGCGCCGGCCACCACGGGCGAGGAGGCGCTGCCCAGCGCGGCCAGCAGCGGCACCGTCGTCAGGATGCCGCCGATGCAGAAGACGAAGAGCAGGTTGCGCCGCCCGAAGCGGTCGGAGATGGCGCCGAAGATCGGCTGCATGGCCATGTAGCAAAGCAGCACCACGGCCATGAGGATGCTGACCGTCTTCACCGGGAAGCCGGCCGTATTGACCAGGAACTTCTGCATGTAGGTGGTGAAGGTATAGAAGGCGAGCGAGCCGCCCGCCGTCAGCCCCATTACGGTCAGCATCGCGCGTGGGTGCTTCAGCAGGGCGCGCAGCGAGCCGGCGTCCTTGTTGGCGCGGCTTTCCGCCGTGGTGGTCTCGTGGAGCGAACGCCGCAGATAGAGCGCGATGACGGCCGCCGCCGCGCCGATCAGGAAGGGAATGCGCCAGCCCCAGGCGCGCATCTCTTCCGTCGTCAGCGTGAATTCCAGCACGACGATCACCAGCACGGCGAGCAGCTGGCCGCCGATCAGCGTCACATACTGGAAGGAGGCGTAGAAGCCGCGGTTCTTCGAGGTCGCGACCTCGCTCATATAGGTGGCCGAGGTGCCGTATTCGCCGCCGACCGACAGGCCCTGGGCCATGCGCGCCACCAGCAGCACGATGGGTGCGGCGATGCCGATGGTCTCATAGGTCGGGATCACGGCGATGAGCAGCGAGCCGCCGCACATCAGCAGCACGGAGGTCAGCATCGAGAACTTGCGTCCCTTGCGGTCGCCGAGGCGGCCGAAGAGCCAGCCGCCGATCGGGCGCATCAGGAAGCCGATGGCGAAGACGGCCGCGGTGTTCAGAAGCTGGATGGTCGGGTCGCCGGCCGGGAAGAAGGCATGGGCGAAGTACAGCGCGGTGAAGGCATAGGCGTAGAAGTCGTACCACTCGACGAGATTGCCGGATGCCGCGCCGACGATGGCGCGGATGCGCTGGCGCATCTCATGGGGGCTGCCGGCGACGATGCCGCTGGAACTCATGGGGATTCCTCCGTGTGTGCCGGACCATTCCCTCAAGTCATTACGATGCGTGTAGGTTGTCGAACCTGGACTGTCACGCTGCGACGCAGCATGGATTCTGCGCGGTCCTGGACGGGGATTTGCGGATTTTCGCCTTGGGGCAGGGCCCGTTTGGCGAATTTTTATCGCGTACTTGCAATGGCTTGCCGTTCGCCTATTGGAAGCCGGCGGCGGGAGCCCCTGAACGGCGTTGCCTTGCCCCTCGCGCCAAGCAGGGCTCCTATGTCGCCTTGATGACAGGGCCGCCGAGCCCGGCCTGGGAGATTGCTGCCGATGCCCGATGCCCTTGAGACCGCCGGCCTGACGACGGCGCCGCCGCCCCCCGTCGCGGCGCTCGATGCGGAGGGTCTGCGTCTGCGCCGCCTCTTCCCGCACTACGACGCAATGCAGGCCCAGGCCCGCCGCCGCGCCCCGCGCTTCGCCTATGATTATGCCGCCAACGGCGTGGGCGCGGGCTCGCCCAACGTCGCGCACAACCGCGCCGCCATGGACGCCGTTCGCATCGTGCCGCGCTACGGCCTCGACGTCTCCGAAATCGACACGCGCGTCTCGCTCTTCGGGCAGGACTACGCCATGCCCCTCGGCGTCTCGCCCATGGGCAATCCGGGCATCGTCTGGCCGGGCACGGGCGCGATCCTTGCCCGCGCGGCGCAGAAGGCGCGCATCCCCTATATCGGCTCGACCGTCGCCAATGAGAGCATCGAGACGCTCGCGAGGCTCGCGCCCGACGTCTATTGGTTCCAGCTCTACGCCCTGCCGGCGCAGCAGCACCGTCTCTCGCTCGACCTCGTGCGCCGTGCCGAGGTGGCGGGGGCGCAGGTGCTGGTCGTGACGATGGACGTGCCCTGCCGGCCCAAGCGCGTGGGCGACGTGGCCAATGGCCTGGAGGTGCCCTTCCGCTGGCGGGCGCGCACGCTGCGCGACATCGCGCTCTCGCCGGCCTGGGCGCTGGAGACGCTGCGCCGGGGCCGCCCCGGCTTCGAATCCCTGCGCGCCTATCTGCCCGAGGGCGCGGGCATCTTCGACATCGCGGCCTTCGCCCAGCGCGAGATGGGCCAGGCCATCACCTGGGACGCCGTGGCGCGGCTGCGCGATGCCTGGCCGCGCGCGATGGTGGTGAAGGGCATCCTGCACCCCGACGATGCCCAGCGCGCGGTGGAGATCGGCTGCGACGGCATCCTCGTCTCCAACCATGGCGGCCGGCAGTCCGACGCGGCGCCGGCGGGTATCGAGATGCTGCCGGCGATCCGCGAGCGCGTGGCGGGACGCGCCAGGATCCTGCTGGACGGTTCGGTGCGCTCGGGGCTCGACATGCTGCGCGGCCTGGCGATGGGCGCGGAATTCACCTTCGCGGCGCGGGCCTTCCTGTGGTCCGTCGTGGCGATCGGGGAGGCGGGGGGCGACCATGCCGCGAACTCCTTCCTCGAGGAGTTGCGCAGCAATATGGGCCAGGTGGGCGTGACGACGATCGAAGAGGCGCGGGCCCTGCTGGGCTAGAGCATCACCCGATCAGACGGAATCGTCTGGTCGGGTAAAGATGCTCGAAAAAACAAAGAGCTAGAGACTTCGAAGTGAGCCCTTGCGAACGAAGAAGGCTCTAGCCGCACCAGCCTCCGCGCGGTCCGCGCCCGTAATAGGGACGGGCATGGCCTTCGCGGATCAGGACCTGCGCCAGGTCGCGCCTGCGATTGTCGCGAACGATGGCCAGGGTGCGGCGATAGCGGTCGCGGCCGTGGCGCTCCAGCACGATTCCGTTCGCCGTGAGCCGCTCCAGCCGCGCCTTGGCGGCGCGCGCGGCGCGGATCTCGCGAGGGCATTCGCCGCACATCTCGGGTGCGTCCAGGCCGAGCATGCGGATCCGCTCGTCACCGCAGCGGATCGTGTCGCCGTCGGTCACGCGGCAGCGGGACTGAGACTGAGACTGAGATTGGGCATGGGCGGGAGCGAGGGAAAGGAGAAGGGCGAAGGCGGCAAGGGCAAGTCTGTGCATTCGCCCGCATGTGCCGTCACGGCCCTCGCGCCGCCAGGGGGGCTAACCCGGGTTTCGCAGGTTCTCGCGCAGGGTCCTGCCGGCATATTCCCTGCGGAACAGCCCGCGCCGCTGCAGTTCCGGCACGACCATCCGTCCGAACTCCTCGAAGGTCGCGGGGAAGACGGTCGGCGGCAGGATGAAGCCGTCGCAGGCGCCGGAGGTGAACCAGTCCTCCATCAGATCGGCGATCATCTTCGGCGTGCCCGCCACCAGCGCGCGGGGCCGGCGCACGGCTTCGGCGAAGGTGATGCCCTTGTCCTTGGCCACCTGCATCATGCGGTCGCGATGGCCGGCGACGCCCTGGTTGCTGCCCGGCTTGTCGAGCGCGTCGGGGTTTTCGATCTTCGAGAGGTCGGCGACGACGGACCAGGAGCTGGAGGCGATCACCAGTTCCGGATCCACCAGCGATTCGAGATAGGCGGCCTTCTCCCTTGCGATCGATTCCGTCTCGCCCACCACCACGGTCATCGACGGCAGGACCTTGCATTCGGCGGGATCGCGGCCGATCGCCGCCATCCGCGCGTGGATATCGGTGCGGAAGGCCAGCGCGTCGGCCTTGGTCGCAGGCGTGGCGAAGAGCATCTCGCCCCATCGCGCCGCGAATTCGCGGCCGCGCGGCGAGGAGCCCGCCTGCATGATCGCTGGGCGCACCTGCGGGCTACGCGGGATGGAGAGCGGCCCGCGCACGCTGACGTACTTCCCCTTGTAATGCGCGTAGCGGACCTTCGCGGGATCGGCGAAGACGCCGCCGGCCTTGTCCAGCACCAGCGCATCCTCGTCCCAGCCGTTCCATAGCGCGTCGCAGGCCTCCATGACCTCGTCGGCCATGTCGTAGCGCTGGTCCTTGGGCGGCAGGCCGTCATGGCCGCAGTTCTGCGCCTCGAAATCGCGCGCTGTGGTGACGACGTTCCAGGCCGCGCGGCCCTTGCTCAGCAGGTCGAGCGTGCCGAGGTAGCGCGCGATCATATAGGCCGGCATGAAGCTGGTGGAGAGCGTGGCGCCGAGGCCGAGATGCTTCGTCACCCGCGCCATCAGCGGCAGCAGCGCCATCGGATCCATCAGCGAAAGCTGCCCGCCGCGGCCGAGATAGTCGTCGTAACTGTCCTTATACAGATCGGGGATGCCGAGGCCGTCGGCGAAGAAGCAGGCGTCGAAGCGCGCGGCCTCCATGGTTCGGGCGAGGCTTTCCCAGCGCTCGCCCTCGAAGAGGTCGTCCAGCGTGGCGGCGGGATGGCGCCAGGTGCTGGGATAGGAGGCCGAGGGGCCGGCCTTGAGATAGGCGACGAGGTGCATCTTCGAGGACATGCCGGCAATCCTAGGCCCGGGAGAGCATCCGTCTATGCCCGCCATCGCCAGCGCCGATTGGTGATCCGGCGCGCGGGTGCCATCCTCGCGCCGCAGCGGGATTCAGACATGCATCGAGCCATCGCCCTCACCGGTTTCGTTCTTTGCGGTGCCGTGTCGCCGGCGCTCGCCCAGGAGGCGAGCTATTGCGGCGGCGCGATCGTGGCGGAGCGCTTCATCACCAGCGTCGTGCCCGGCCCCGGCGGGCGGGCGAGCTATTCCGTCCTGTTGCGCAACACGCAGTCGCAGCCCCGGAATTTCCAGATGGTCGTGACTGGCAGCTTCCTCGGCCGCCCTCCGGCGGCGACGCAGACGCTGCGCGCGAATGCGGCCATGACCCTGGCGCTGGGCTATTCGCCGAACCTGCCCGGCGTCGCGCCGCTGCGGGGCGACCAGCTCGCCCAGGTCACGCGGGTCGCCTGCCTTTGAGGTTTCTGCCGGCGTGGGGAATCGCCCTGGTGCTGGCCACCCCTGCCGCGGCACAGGAGCCCGCAGCCGCCTATTGCGACGAAACCCTGCTGGTCGAGCGCTTCGAGACGCATGTGGACCCGCCACCCCGCGGCATCGTCACCTATTCGGCGGTGCTGCGGAACGCGCTCGACGTGGAGCGGAGCTTCGTGCTGGTCGTGACGGCGACGCTTTTCCAGCGCCCCACGGCGGCGCCGCGCAGCATCCCCGCCAGCGGCCGCCTGACGGTTCCGCTTGGCTACCAGGCCTGGCAGCCGGGGGTGGCAGCCCTGCGCGGTGACCGGCTGGCGCAGGTGACGCGTATTTCCTGCCTGCCCGGCTGAGCGCCTGGCCCGGTTGGCCTGCGGCTGTTCGAATGGCATGGTCCGCGGCCTGATGGAAACACCGCCGATGCTTCGCCATGCCTTGCTGTCCGGACTGATCCTTGCCGGCTCCGCCGCCCTGCTGCCGGCGCGGGCGCAGATGGCGACCTATTGCTCAGGTGCCATCCAGGCCCTGCGCTTCGACACGCAGCTGGAGCCCGGAGCGGGGGGGCGCGCGACCTATTCCGTTCTGCTGCGCAATTCGAGCGCGCAGGCCCGCAACTTCCAGCTGGTGGTGACCGCGCCGTTCCTCGGCCGCGCGGCGAGCGCGCCGCGCGCCATCGCGCCGGGGGCCACGGCCCATATCGCGCTCGGCTATCAGCTGAACCAGCCGGGCCGGCCCCCACTGCGCGCCAATGAGCTCGCCGAGGTCGTGCGCGTCACCTGCCAATAACGGGGGCCAATAGCGGGGCCGCCGGCTTGCTGGCCCGCGTTCCTTATGCAAGGGGTGCGAGGTCCAGCCGCACGGCGATGCCCTCCAGATCGGGGCTCACCGCGGGGTAGCGCTGCATCACCAGCGGGTCGTGCCCGGGAATGATATGCGCGGGCGAGCTCGCCGCCGCGCGCAGGCGATCGAAACCGTCCAGCATCTCGCCGACATGGAAGGCCGTGGTATAGGGCCGCCCGCTTTCCAGGTTCTCGTAGAAATGCGTGACGTCGGAGGCGAGCACGACGCTGCCCCGCGCCGTCGCCACGGAGACGAATTGCAGCCCCGCCGAATGCCCGCCGGTCGGGTGCAGGCGGATGCCTGGCCAGGGTTCCACCACGCCCTCGTGGAAGAGCACGCGCTCGGCATAGTTCATGCGGATGATGCCGGTGACATCCTCCACCTCGAAGGAATGGCGCAGCTGCTTGTGCCGCATGAAGTGGCCGCAAGCGTAGTGCAGCTCGGCCTCGCGCAGGTGGAAATTCGCCTGGGGGAAGCGGTCGAAATTGCCGACATGGTCGTAATGCAGATGCGTCAGCACGACGTCCGTCACGGCGGCCGCATCGATGCCCAGCAGCGCCAGGCTCTCGACCGGGCAGCGCAGATGCTCGCGGCCGCGCTTGCGAGCGACCGCGGCCGTGAAGCCCGTGTCGACGACGATCACGCGCGCGCCGTCGCGGATCGCCCAGACGAAATAATCCATCGGCATCGGCCCGTCATGCGGGTCGCCGCCGATGAAGTGCTGGTGGCGGCGCGCGTCGCGCCGGGCATAGCGCAGGGCGTAGATCTCATGGGTCATTGCTGGAGCCTGGATCTGGGATGGCGGCGCGCCTGCTCACGCCCCGCGCTTCTCGAGGACCTCGGTCAGCACCCGCGCGGCCGTCATCGAGGCGGGCCAGCCCGCATAGAAGGCCAGATGCGTGATGAGCCCCGCGAGCTCCTCCTGCGTCACGCCGTTGTCCAGCGCGCGGCCGATATGGGTGTTGAGCTGCTCGGGCCGATAGCTCGCGACCAGCGCTGCGACGGTCACCAGGCTGCGATCGCGCTTGGACAGGTCCTCGCGTTCCCACACCTCGCCATAGACGACGCGCTCGGTGAATTCGACGAGGGCGGGAACGGTCTTGCGGACGAGGTCGCGCTGGGCGGATTGCGGGATCGGCTTCTTCATTGGGTCGTACCTCCGGTTGGAGGAAAGCCTATGGCCGAGCGTCAGAAGGCAGCAAGCATCGTCGGTCTGCCCCGCAAATTTATTGCGGCCGCGGGGCCGGCGTGGTGGAGTTTTACTCAACGAGCCGGCCTGGACCGGCCCGACATACGGGGAAGGGATGCACCATGCGGGCAAGGCTTTGGCTCGGCTGTCTTCTGGCCTTCTGCGCCACCGACGCGATGGCGCAGGACTATCCGGCGCGAACCATCACCATGATCGTGCCTTCCGCGCCGGGCGGCACGCTCGATGCCCTGGGCCGGCTGATGGCCCAGGCGATGAGCCCGGATCTCGGCCGCGGCGTGGTGATCGAGAACGTCACCGGCGCGGGCAGCCTGGTCGGCATGCAGCGGATCGTCCGCTCCGACCCCGAGGGCTATGTCATCGGCTTCGGCAATGTCGGCTCGATGGCCGCCAATGTCGCCACCACGCGCGACCTCGGCTTCGATCCTCGAACGGATCTGACGCCGATCAGCATCGTCGCCAATGTGCCGATGGTGCTCGCGGCGAGCTCACGCTCGGGCGTGCGCGAGCTCGCCACGCTGATCTCGCGGATCCGCGAGCGCGGGGAGGGCGTCACCTTCGGCACGCCCGGCGCGGGTACGACGGGCCATCTCGCCCCGGCCTATCTCTTCACCCTCATCGGCTCCAAGGCGCTGCTGGTGCCCTATCGCGGCGCCGGGCCGGCGATGAGCGACCTCGCGGCCGGCACGGTCGATGCGATGATCGACCAGTCGGTGGCGCTGATTCCCGCGCATCAGGGCCGTACGGCGGTGGCGCTCGCCATCACCGGCCCCGTCCGCGCCGCGCAGATGCCCGACGTGCCGACCTTCGCGGAGGCGGGGCTTCCGGGCTTCGACATGGTGATCTGGAACGCGATCGCGGGACCGAGGGGAATGCCGCCCGCGGTGCAGCAGCGCCTGGTGCGGGCGATCGAGGCGGCGCTGGCCAGCCCGGCCGTGATCGCCCGCTTCGCCGATCTCGCCTCCACCATGCCCCCGCCCGAGCAGCGCGGGCCCGAGGCCATGCGCCGGCGCATCGCGGCCGATGTGGAGAGCTGGACGCAGGTGGTCCGCAGCTCGGGAATGGCGCTCCAATAGGCCTTGGTCAGTCCGCCTGCATGCCCGTGCGCTGGATGACCGGCGCCCAGCGGGCGGTGTCCGCGCGCATCTTGGCGGCCAGGGCCTCGGGGCTGCCCTCCACGGCCTCGATGCCCAGAGCGGTCAGGCGCTCGCGCACCTCGGCCAGCTGCAGCACCTGGACCACCGCCTGGTTGATGCGCGTCACGAGCGCGGGATCCGTGCCCTTCGGCGCCACGATCCCGTGCCAGCCCGCCACGTCCACTCCGGAGAGCCCGGCCTCGATCAGCGTCGGCACCTCGGGCAAGGCGGCGGTGCGCGTGCCGGTCAGACAGCGAGGCCGCGCAGCCGGCCGGACTGCACATGCTGCGTCACCGCGCCGATGTTGATCATCACGCCCTGGAGCGAGCCGCCCAGCAGGTCGTTCACGGCCAGCGAACCGCCGCGATAGGGCACATGGGTCCAGCGCGTCTCGGTGGCCTGCTGGATCAGCTCGGCGAGCAGGTGCGAGAGGCTGCCATTGCCCGGCGTGCCGACCGCGGCGGGAGCGGTGCGGCTGCGGGTGACGAAGTCCTCGAAGGAATTGGCGGGGAAATCGGCGCGCACCACCAGGATCTGCGGCACCGAGGTCGCCTGGGCGATGGGCGCGAAATCGTCGATGGGGTCGAAGGACAGCCGGCGGAAGAGCGACTTGTTGATGGACAGGCTGTCCGATCCGGCCAGCAGCGTCAGCCCGTCCGGACGCGCGCGCGCGACGAGCTCATAGCCGATATTGCTGCCGGCGCCGGGATGGTTCTCCACGACGATCTGGGCACCCAGGGCCGTGCCCAGATGGCGGGCGATGAGCCGGCCCACGATGTCCTGGCTGCCGCCGGGCGCGACGGGCACCACGAGGCGGATGGAACGATCGGACTGCGCCAAGGCAGGGGTGGCCAGAGCGAGGGCGGGAAGAGTGAGGAATTGACGGCGGATCACAGTGGTATTCTCCAGGGCGCGATGTTCAGGGATTTTCGGTTCTTCCGGAGGAACATCGCGCCGGGCCGGCCACATTAATTACGATCATGTAGTGTGGTATGGAGATTATATGATCTAACGTCAACGTGGATTTATCGGCCGCCTCCTGCGGTTTTCTGCATCCGCCCCCTGCGCTTCACGCATTGCTCGGGTCCATCTTCTTGTTTCACGTCGTCGTGTTGCTGATATCCTGAGCCTTATGAACGCATTGCACAGCTCCCCCGCCCGAGGCCTGCTCGGCGCCATCGGCAACACGCCGCTCATCCGCCTCGCGCGGGCCAGCGAGGCCACGGGATGCGAGATCCTGGGCAAGGCCGAATTCATGAATCCGGGCGGCTCCGTGAAGGACCGCGCCGGTCTCGCGATCATCGAGGGCGCCATCGCCAAGGGGCAACTCAAGCCGGGCGGCGTCATCGTCGAGGGCACGGCGGGCAATACCGGCATCGGCCTCACGCTGGTGGGCAACGCGCTGGGCTATCGCAGCGTCATCGTGATGCCGGAGACGCAGAGCCAGGAGAAGATCGACTTTCTCCGCATGATCGGCGCCGACCTGCGGCTGATCCCTGCCAAGCCCTATGCCGATCCGGGCAATTACGTGCATGTCTCGCGCCGCCTCGCCGAGGAGCTGAACGCGGCCCATCCCGGCAGCGCCGTCTGGGCGAACCAGTTCGACAATCTCGACAACCGCGAGGGCCATCGCCGGACCACGGGGGCCGAAATCCTGCGCCAGGCCGGCGGGCGCGTGGACGCCTTCACCTGCGCCTGCGGAACGGGCGGCACCCTGGCCGGCATCGCCTTCGCTCTGAAGGAAGCGGACCCCTCGACCCGTATCGTGCTGGCCGATCCGATGGGTTCGGCACTCTATTCCTGGAAGAAGACGGGCACCCCCGTGATGAGCGAGGGCGGCTCGATCACCGAGGGCATCGGCCAGTCGCGTGTGCCGGAAAACCTCGACGGCGCGCCGATCGACGATGCCCTGCAGGTCACCGATGCCGAGGCGCTGGAGCAGATCTTCGACCTCACGCTGAACGAGGGCCTCTGCGTCGGCGGCAGCGCGGGCATCAACGTCGCGGCGGCGGTGAAGCTGGCGCGCGAGATGGGGCCGGGCCACCGCATCGTCACGATCCTGTGCGACGGCGGCGCGCGCTACCAGTCCAAGCTGTTCAACCCGGCGTTCCTCCGCGGCAAGGGCCTGCCGGTGCCGAGCTGGTTGCCATGACCCTGGAGATCATCGAGCTCGGGCGCTCCATCCGGGCGCGCGACCCGGCGCGCCCTTCCTGGCCGGAGGTCGTCTTCTCCTATCCCGGCCTGCATGCGGTGCTGTGGCATCGCGCGGCGCATGCGCTGTGGCGCTGGGGGCTGCGCGGCTGGGGGCGGTTCTTCTCGCATCTGGGGCGCATGCTCACGGGGATCGAGATCCATCCCGGCGCGCGCATCGGGCGGCGGCTCTTCATCGACCACGGAATGGGCGTGGTGATCGGCGAGACGGCGACCATCGGCGACGACGTCACCATCTATCACGGGGTGACGCTGGGCGGGCTGTCGCTCAAGCCCGGCAAGCGCCATCCGGACGTGCTGGACGGCGCGATCCTGGGCGCGGGCGCGCAGGTGCTGGGGCCGATCATCGTCGGGCGCGGCGCGCGGGTCGGGGCGAACGCGGTCGCGGTGACCGATGTCGCCGACGGCACGACGGTGGTGGGCATCCCAGCGCGCTGCTCGGGGCCGGATTGTCCTGCCGGGACAGTGACGGTCGGCTATGGGCTTCCCGCGACGGAGATCGACCCGGTCGGCGAGCGGTTGGCCGCGCTGGAGGATGAGGTGCGCGCGCTGCGCGTCGCGCTGGAAGCGCGCGAGGAATCCGCGCTGGAAGCGCGCGGAGAGGCCGCGCTGGAAGCCCAAGGGGGGTCTTCGCCGGCAGCGTGGCGGGTGGGCTAGCCGCGAAGCAGCCGGCACAGCCGCGACAACAGTCCGGGCCGCGCCGGCACCGGGTCCCAGTCGCTATACCCCCGCAGCGTCTCCGGCAGCGTGGCGATGAGCTCGGCCGGGCCCTCGATATCCCAGATCACCACGCAACAGCCGCAACCCAACTGGTCCGATACATGGGTGAGGCGGTCGCGCGCATCCTCCAGCCAGGCTTCGGCGGCCTCAGCCTCGCCGGGATCGTCCACCGAGGCGATGATCGTGGCTCTCTTCAGCATCACAGGTGACGACACGGGCGCGCGCCCGGCAGGGCGACGGAAACGGCGGACGGCCCGCAAAGGGTGGGCATCCGCGTCAGCTTGATGCTGTTGCCGGATTGCGGGAAATCATCGAGGCGGTATCGGGTCATGGGCGCAGGTTAGGCCGCGCGGGGCTGACAGGGGAGCGGATATGGCGGGACACATCGGGATCGTAGGTTGTTCGGCCGAGGGCGCGGCGCTCTGTTACCGCACGATCTGCGTGGAGGGAGCGGAATTCTTCGGCCCGCACGGGCATCCGGAAGTCTCGTTGCACACGCATTCGCTGGCCGATTACGTGGCGGCGCTCGATGCCGGCGATATCGAGGCTGTGGGCCGGCTGATGCTGTCCTCGGCGGAGAAGCTGGCCAAGGCCGGGGCGGATTTCCTCATCTGCCCGGACAACACCATCCATCAGGCGATGAGCCACGTGCTGCCGCGCTCGCCGCTGCCCTGGCTGCATATCGCGGAAGTGGTGGCCGAAGAGGCCGTGCGGCGCGGATTTTCCCGGATCGGCCTCACGGGCACGACCTGGCTGGTGGAGAGCGAGGTCTATCCGGAGAAGCTTTCCGCGCGCGGGCTGGATTACCTGCGGCCGAGCGCGGAAGAGCGCGGCGAGATCGGCCGGATCATCATGGAAGAACTCGTGCGCTCCCGCTTCACGCCGGAAGCGGTGGTGTATTTACAGCGCGTGATGGCCCGCATGGGACGGGCGGGCTGCGACGCGGTGGTGCTGGGCTGCACCGAGATCCCGCTGATCATGAACGACGGGAACTCGCCGCTGCCGACGCTCGATTCCACGCGCCTGCTGGCACGGGCCGCGCTGCGCCGGGCCGCAGCGTAAGTCCTCAGTCGATCGCGATCACCAGCTTGCCGAAGTTCTGGCCCTTCAGCAGGCCGATGAAGGCCTCCGGCGCTTTCCGCAGGCCCTGCACCACGTCTTCCTTCCACACCAGCTGGCCGGACTTCATCAGCCCGAGCATCACGGCGCGGAACTGCGGATAGCGCTGCCAGCCCTTGTCGCTGACGATGAAGCCCTGGATCCGCAGCCTCTTGCGCACCACGGGGCCAAGGTTGGGCCCCGGCGGCGCGCCGGCCGCATCGGCGCCGGGCGCCTGATTGTACTGCGCGATCATTCCGCACATCACCATCCGGCCGAAGTCGCGCAGGCGCGGGAAGACCGCCTCCTGCACATGGCCGCCGACATTCTCCCAATAGACGTCGATCCCCTCCGGGCAGGCCGCGTCCAACTGGGCGTTGAGGTCGCCGCGATGGTCGAGGCAGGCGTCGAAGCCGAGCTCCCGCACCACGAAGGCGCATTTCTTCGCCCCACCCGCGATGCCGATCACCCGCGCGCCGCGCGCCTTGGCGATCTGCCCCGCCACCTGGCCCACCGCGCCCGAGGCCGCGCTGATCACCACCGTCTCGCCCGGCTTGGGCTCGCCGATATCCTCAAGGCCCACCCAGGCCGTCAGGCCCGGCATGCCCAGGACGCCGAGATTGGCCGAAAGCGGCGCCTCGTTGCAGTCGACCTTGCGCAGCTTGGCCGCCTCCACCACGCAAAAGCGCTGCCAGCCCGAGCCGCCCATCACCGTGTCGCCCGGGGCGAAATCCGGATGGTTCGAGGCCACGACCTCGCCCACGGAAAGCCCTTCCATCACGCCGCCGAGCTCGACGGGCTTGGCGTAGCTCTTCGCGTCGCTCATCCGGCCGCGCATATAGGGATCGAGGCTGAGGAAGCGCGCGCGGATCAGCACCTCGCCAGCGCCGGGGACGGGCACCGGCGTCTCCACGACCTCGAAATCCTCCGCCACCGGCTCGCCGGCGGGGCGGCGGCGCAGCAGGACCTGCAGGTTGTTCTCGCTCATGGCTCGCAGCCTTCCTCGGTCAGAAGGGCGCGGACGAGATCCTCGCTGACGCCCGATTCGGTGAACACATCGCCGGCCGCGCGCAGCAGCACGAAGCGCATGGCGCCATCGCGCGCCTTCTTGTCGGCCCGCATGCGCGCCATCAGCCGCGCGATGGAGAAGGAGCGGGGCAGGTCGGAGATCCGGACCGGCAGCCCCACCTCGCGCAGATGCTCGCGCACGCGCCCGGGCATCTCCTGCGAGCACAGGCCCATCCGCGCGGAGAGCTCGACCGCGAGGCCGAGCCCGATCGCCACCGCCTCGCCATGGAGGAGCTGTCCGCCATAGCCGCACTCGGCCTCCAGCGCGTGGCCGAAGGTATGGCCGAGATTGAGCAGCGCGCGGCCGCCTTCGGCCTTGGTCTCGAACTCGTCCTCGGTGACGACGGCCGATTTCAGCTTGCAGCTCTCCAGCACGGCATGGGCGAGTGCTGCCGGGTCGCCGCGCATGGCGGCCGGCCCTTCGGCCTCGCACCAATCCCACAGCGGGCCCTGGAGCAGGCCGTGCTTGGCCACCTCGGCCCAGCCGGCGCGCAGCTCACGGACGGGCAGGGTGCGCAGCACGGCGGTATCGGCCAGCACCAGCTTGGGCTGATGGAAGGCGCCGACGAGGTTCTTGCCGTGGGAGGTGTTGATCCCGGTCTTGCCGCCGACGGAGCTGTCCACCTGGGCCAGCAGCGTGGTCGGGCATTGCACGAAGGGCAGGCCGCGCAGCACCGAGGCCGCCGCATAGCCCGCGAGGTCGCCCACCACGCCACCGCCGAGCGCGAGGACGGTCAGGCGCCGGTCGGCCTGGGCGGAGAGGATCTGGTCCACCACGCGCTCGAACTGCGTGAAGGATTTGCTGGCCTCGCCCGCGGGGACGAGGATTTCGGCCGCGATGGTGAAGCCGGCATCGGCCAGCGATTCGCGCAGCGTGGGCAGATGCAGCGGTGCGACGGCCTGGTCGCTGACGATGACGACGCGGCGGCCTTCCAGGCGCTGGGCCATCTCGGCGCCGGCGCGGCGCAGCACGCCCTCGCCGATCACGATGTCATAGGCGTTGCGCGAGAGCGCCACGCGCAGGCGCTCGGGCGGGCGATGGGCCGTGATGGCGTCGGCGGCGCGGCGGGTGGTCACGTCGGGATGCTCGTCGGAACAGAAAAGGGTCACATCGGCCTCGGCATAGGCGGGGTGGCGTGCGGCCATCAGGCGCTCCAGCACCTCGCGTGGATCGGCATTCACGAACATCGGCCGGTGCTCCCGGCCGACGACACGGCGCAGGAGCGTGGAGATCCGGCATTTCAGCCAGACGGAAACCGCGCCGGAATCGCGCACGATCCGGCGCGTCCGCGGGTCGGCGAAGGCGCCGCCGCCCGTGGCCAGCACCACCGGCTCGGCCGCGTTCAGCAGACGGGCGATGACGCGGCGCTCCCCCTCGCGGAAATGCGCCTCGCCGTAGCGGGCGAAGATTTCGGCGATGGAGATGCCGGCAGCCGCTTCGATCTCCGAATCGGCGTCGCGGAAGCTCATGCCCCAATGGGCCGCCAGGCGGCGGCCGATGGAGGATTTTCCGGCACCAGGCATGCCGACCAGCACGACACTGCCTTTCGGCAAAGGTGGCAGGGGCATGGATGCGGTTTCAGACTGGGCGAGGTTGCGTGACACGGTCCGCGAAGGTAGCACAGCCTCCCATCCGCGCGAGGGGACGCGTTCATCGCCATGTTCCGACGGCCGTTATTGACGCTGATTCTGATCCTCATCCTCCTCGGCGGGGTTGGGCTGCTCGTCCTGGGCGCCTTTCCGCCCGCGGTGAACACGCTGCCCGTGGAGCGCAGCCTGCCCAACGACCGCTTCCAGGTGCGGTGAGCCACCACCTCGAGGCCTTCCTGGAGATGATGGCCGCCGAGCGCGGCGCCTCTCCCAACACGCTGCTCGCCTATCGCGCCGACCTCGTGGATGCGCTGGGCTTCCTCGGCCCGGACGCCGCGCGGGCGGATGCGGAGGATCTGCGCGCCTGGCTCGCGACGCTGGGCGGATTCTCCGCGCGAACCCAGGCGCGGCGGCTTTCCTCGCTGCGGCAATTCTACCGCTTCCTCGCCCGCGAGGGCCTGCGGACGGACGATCCGACCGAATTGCTCGATAGCCCCAAGGCGCCCGCCTCGCTGCCCAAGGCGATGAGCGAGGAGGACGTCTCGCGCCTGCTCGAAGGGGCAAGCCGGCTGCCCGTGAACCAGGCGGCCATCGCGACGGCGGCGATCGAGCTGCTCTATGCCTCGGGCCTGCGCGTGACCGAGCTCGTCACGCTGCCCGCCGGCACGCTGCATGCGGCCGAGCCCCTGGTGACGGTGCGCGGCAAGGGCGCGAAGGAGCGCCTCGTCCCCATCTCCCGCCGCGCGCGCGAGGCGGCCCAGGCCGCGCAGGAGAGCCTGACGCCGCGCGGCAAGGGCAGGGCGACCGCGCGCAAGTGGCTGCTGCCCTCGCGCGGCGCCAATGGCCATCTGACGCGCCAGGGCGTGGGGCTGCTGCTGAAGCAGGCCGCGCTGGCCGGCGGGCTCGACCCCGCGAAGGTCAGCCCGCATGTGCTGCGCCATTCCTTCGCGACGCACCTGCTCTCGCGCGGCGCCGATCTGCGCGCGCTGCAGATGCTGCTCGGCCATGCCGATATCGCCACCACGCAGATCTACACCCGCGTGCTGGAGGAGCGGCTGCGCGCCGTGGTCGAGGAGCACCATCCGCTCGCGCGGGCGTAGCCGGCCTGCGGTGCGGGACGCGCGACCGGGCGCGTCAGCCCCCCGTGCGTTAACCCCGGCTGGCGCGCACCATCTCGCGCACGCGGGCGGCGGCCTCGGCGCCCTTCATCGAGTCGCGCCACATCGCCTCGGCCACGCGTTGGTGCACGGCCACGGCTTCCTCGGCCGCGGTGATTCCCGCCACGCCCGCCGCGACGGAAGGGGGGGTGTCGGCCGGAATCGGCGAGGTCACCACATGCGCGCGATCGCGCCCGCGCAGCACCATGAAGGGGGCTGCGGGTTGCGGGCCGGTCGCGAGGCCGAGCTGCAGCCCGATCGGCACGCTCTCCATCACGGCGGCCATGGCCTCGGCCTCCTGCTGGGCGGCGATGCGCGCGCGGGTGCGGGTGGCCTCGGGGATGGGAAGGCCGCCGGCCACGCCCTCGGTCAGCATGGCGCGCAGGGCGCCCTCGCCGAGCACCGCGATCATGGTCGGCCGTTTCTGGGCGTAGAGGCGCTTGCGCGCCGTCAGCGCGCCCAGCCCCTGCTCGACCTGGGAGATGGCGGCGGCGCGCTCGGGGCCGGCCTGGATGGACTGGGTCCAGGCCTCGGCCACGGCGCCCTCCATCGCCTCGCCCGTGATGGGCCAGCAATAGGCGCCGCCGACGAGCAGGATCTGGTCGGCCTGCTCCTCCAGGCCGCGCAGGCGCTCCTGGAAGGCGGCCGGACGGGCGAAATATTCGATGCCAATGCCCAGCAGCGAGAGCGGGGAGACCTTGAGCAGCTCCGCCAGGCGGCGAATCGTCTCAAGCTTGATGACCTCGCCCTTTTCGTAGCGATAGAGCGCGGCGCGTGAGACGCCGAGTCGCGCGGCGATCTCCTCGGCGCGCATGCCCGATTCCATGCGGTAGGCACGCAACTGCTGGCCAATGTCAGCAAATTTCATGTTCTTGGGCCCATCATTCCGTTCCGCACAACCCTGAGGTGGTACGGCAATAGATACACAACCCGGTGTAACGAGATTGATCGTCGCCCTGCAAGACATGGATCAAAAATCGTCACGCGCTTTGGATACCCGATCTCGGCAAACCGGCCTAGGCTTCCTTCCATGGACCGAGACCTTCACGCCAGTGTCACAGCCTGGCGACGCCACCTCCACGCCAATCCTGGCCTGACCCTCGATGAGGGGGCCACGGCGGCCTTCGTCGTCGAGAAACTCCAATCCCTCGGCATTACCGAGATCGAGACGGGAATCGGAGGGCACGGCGTCGTCGCCACTCTCCGTCGCCCCCAGAACGGCAAGGGCGGGGGCGGCCAAGGCGGCAACCGCAGCGTCGGCCTGCGCGCCGACATGGACGCCCTGCCGATCCAGGAAGCCGACGAGACGCTGCCGCATCGCAGCCGCAAGCCGGGAGTCATGCATGCCTGCGGCCATGACGGCCACACCGCCGCGCTGCTGGGCGCGGCCGCGCTGCTCCAGGCCGACACGAGCTGGTCGGGCACCGTCCGCCTCGTCTTCCAGCCGGCCGAAGAAGGCGGCAACGGCGCGGTCAAGATGATCGCCGACGGCCTGTTCGAGCGCTTTCCGATGGATCGCATCTTCGGCTGGCACAACTGGCCCGGCCTGCCGGCGGGCACCGTCGGCGTGCATGAGAAGGCCGTGATGGCCGCCGGCGCGCGCTTCGACATCACCTTCGACGGCCATGCCGGCCACGCCGCGCTGCCGCACATGACCAAGGACCCGATGATCGGCGCCGGCCACGCCATCGTGGCGCTGCAGTCGATCGTCTCGCGCGAGGTCGACCCGATGAAGGCCGGCGTGGTCAGTATCACCATGGCGACCTCGGGCGAGGCGCAGAACCAGGTGCCGGCCCGTGCCGTCCTCAAGGGAACGGCGCGTTGGCTCGATGCCAGCGTGGGCGACCTGATCGAGACCCGGATGGCCGAGATCGCGCACGGCATTGCTGCCGCCTTCGGTCTCAAGGCGACCCTCAACTTCAATCGCGGCGTGCCGGTGACGGAGAATCATCCGGAAGAACGCGAGACGGCCGCCCTGGCCGCCGCCAGCGTGACCCAGGTCGTGCGCGGCCTGCCGCCGGCGATGACCGGCGAGGACTTCTCCTGGTTCCTCCACAATGTTCCCGGCGCCTTCGTCTGGATCGGCAACGGTCCCGCCGAGAATGGCCGCGAACTGCATCACCCTTCCTACGATTTCAACGATGATATCCTGCCCGCGGCCTCCGGTTTCCTTGCCGCGGTCGCCAAGCGGGCCCTGACGGAGGATTAAGATGACTGACATTTCTCGCCTGCGCGGCTTCATCCAGGACATGACGCGTCTCGCGGGCGAGGCGCCGGAGGAGGCGCGCTGGCTGCAAGAGGGCGGGGCGCTGCTGCAGGCCCTCGTCTCCAACGACGACTGGCTGCCCGACGCCCTGGCCGAGCCGGGGCCGACCTATCGCCAGTACCTGCTCCATTGCGATCCGCTGGAGCGCTTCAGCGTGGTGAGCTTCGTCTGGGGCATCGGCCAACGCACGCCGGTCCACAACCACAAGGTCTGGGGCCTCGTGGGCATGCTGCGCGGTGCCGAGGTGAGCACGACCATGCACCCCGAGCCGAGCCAGCCGATGCGCACGGGCCAGGTGGACCACCTCCGGCCGGGCGAGGTCGTGGGCGTGGGGTCGAGCGAGGAGGACGTCCATTGGGTCCAGAACGCGATCCCTGACCGGGCGTCGATCTCGATCCACGTCTATGGCGGCAATATTGGCGCGATCGAGCGGCACACCTTCGATCCGCAGACGAGCGCGCGGAAGCGCTTCGTGTCCGGCTATACCAATGACGTGGTGCCCAATCTGTGGGATCGCTCCAGCGAGCTGATCGCCTAGCCTTCGTCACGAAGACCTGAGAGGGGCGGGGGCGATGCCCTCCCCCTCGAGGGACACATCGAGCATCACGTCGTGGACACAAAAAAACGCGGCCGTCATGGACGGCCGCGTCGAAATGCGTGGCGCCGCAACCGCGGCGCTGGAGGCGCGTTATCGGGTGGTGCGAGCCTGGGCGACGCGAGCCGGCTGGGTGGCACGGGCGGAGGCGGCCGAAGCCTGCGTGCGGCGGGCGTTGCGGTTGGGCTGAGCGGACTGGGCGGGACGTGAGACGCGCCGAGCGGGCCGGATGTCGTTATGCGTCGTGTAGGACACCGGGCGGATCATGTCGTCCACGCCGGCGACGTAGCTGCTGGCCGCGCGGTTGTGAATGAAGCCGTCGGTCGGATACTCACGACCGAAATTCTCCGAGGTCCAGCCGACCTGCACGCGCACGCGCGTCCAGGAATTGTCGTGGGACACGTCCATGACGCGGACATTGTGCATGACCGTGCCGCGGCGGATGCCAGGACCGCCCCAGTTGGCATGGTCGATTTCGATGATCCGGGGCTGAACGATGCGCGAGACGACGGCCACGTGGCCCATGCGCATGCCGCCCGAACCGGGGAAAGAAAGGACGGAGCCGATCTGCGGACGCTGGCCGCGGGCGTAGCGGCCGGCCGCGTTCTCCCACCAGTTGCCGCCATTGCCGCTGATCTCCATGCCCGTCACGGAGCGGGCATAGGGAACGCAGGAGATGCCGCCGGAATATCCACCACGGGTCGCGCGTGCGGCGCGGTTGCCGGTGAAGTGAACGGCGCTGCGAGAAGGCTGCGGGCGCGACGAGCGGGCTTCGGAACGGCTGTCGCCCCGGGCGGCTTCGGCTTGCTGCGCGAAAGGCGCGGCGGCGAGCAAAAGACCCATGGCGATCGTGGCGATCCGAAGTCGCATGCGGTACCCTCCTGGTGCGGCACGCCCCAAATAAAATCCAGGAGGCGTGCAACCGGGGTATCGGCGGCATGCACCGCCAGCAACCCACCAAATCGACACATCGTGAAATCTGCCGTGATTCGTCCATCCGCGACCCGTTGCGATGGCAAAATCAGGAGGATGATCCTAGCTTCGGCGGCAACCGGGAGTTGCGCCACAGTGTTGCGGTAAATTTGCAACAGCCCAATCACGTCGGATTCGCGGGGTGAGGAATGGCCCGCAACAAGGCCGAGCTCATATTATTGAATAAGCATGAAAAAGGCGCCGGGCAGTGATGCCCGACGCCTCATGATCTGCCAGCCAGGAAGTTACTTGGCCAGCTACTGAATATTACTTGCAGGCGGTGACCATGATCTCGACCAGATGGCGGGGGTCCGCCATGTTCGCCTGCACGCAGGCGCGGGCCGGACGGCCGGCCTCGCCGAGCCAGGCCACGTAGACCTTGTTCATCGCGTCGCGGTCGCGGATGTCCTTGAGCCAGATCTGGGCCTGCAGCAGGCGCGTGTTGTCGGTGCCATTGGCCTCGAGCAGGGCGGTGATCTTGTCCACGACCTGCTTGGTCTGGCCGGTGATGTCCTGGCTCAGGTCGTCGGCGGTGATGCCGGCGCAATAGACGAAGTTGTGGTACTCGACCGCGCTGCTGAGAATCTGGTTGCTGCCGGTACGATTGATCTTGCTCATCTCGGGCTTCTCCTGCCGATGGATGGTTGTTGATTTAGCCGTTCACGCCGGGACCGCATAGGCGCTACCGGAGGCGGCGGCGCCGATCATGGTCTCGAAAACGGCCACGCCGTGGATCGCCTCGTCGAGCGGCAGCGGATAGGCCGGCCCGCCGGCGACGGCGGCCGCGAAGGCCTCCAGCTCGGCGCGCTCGATATCGGTGACGGGATAGTCGCGCGTCCACTCCTCGCCGCCCTCGCGGGCGCGGAAGAAGAGCTGCTCATGCCCGCGCAGCTCCACCAGCCCGTCCGAGCCGAAGAGGGCGCAGCGCCAGTAGCGCGTCGCGGCGCCCAGGGTGGCGAAGGTGCAGGTGGCGCCGTTCTCCAGCGTGGCGAGCATCGAGGTCGTGTCGTCGATGGTGTCGAGCACGAGCGCCTTGCTCAGCACGCGCACGTCGCGGAAGCGGCCGGCCAGCGAGATGATCAGGTCGATCATGTGGATGCCCATGCCGCCCATGCCCCCCAGCGGGCTCTCGGCGCGGTCCGCGCGCCAGGCCCCGGCCTGATAGCCGAAGCCGCCGGGGCCGCTGAACTGGCCCTCGACATGCAGCAGCGTCCCGAGCTTGCCCGAGGCGAGGAGCGACTTCATCTCGGCGACCGCCGGCAGGAAGCGGCGGTTGTGGCCGAGCGCCATCACCACGCCCGCCTTCTGGCAGGCCGCCACGGCGGCGGCGGCGCTGGCCTGGCTGAGGGTGAAGGGCTTCTCCACGAAGACATGCTTGCCCGCGGCGGCGGCGGCGATCACCTGTTCGGCATGCTGGGCATGCGGCGTGGCGAGCACGACGGCGCCGATGGAGCGGTCGGCCAGGATGGGCGCCAGGCTGTCATGCAGCACGATGCCCTTCTCGGCCGCATATCCGGCGGCCTTGGCGGGCGTGCCCGTGCAGCCGGCGACGAAGCGGATGCCCGCCTCGTTCTTGCCTTGGACGCTGTCGACCAGCGTGCGTCCCCAGCGGCCCATACCAATGATGGCGGCGTCGAGCATCGTACTCTCCTGAACTAGGACGGATTTTCCAGATGTCTGGCCCAGCCGCGCATCCGTGTCACGCCCCAGGCGGCGACACCCATGGCGCAGAAGGCCGCGACGAGCGTGGGAATGCGCATGCCGAAGACCTCGCCGGTCATGCCCAGCACCAGCGCGCCCAGGGCCGGACAGGCCCGGGTGATGAGGCCCCAGAGCGCCAGGGTGCGCCCACGCATGCGCGTGAGCGCGGCCGATTGCACCAGCATCTGCGCCGAGATGCCGTGCGCCGCGCCGCAGGCGCCATAGAGCGCGGCGCAGAGGACGGCGAAGGGGAAGTAGCTGGTCGCAGCGAAGCCCACGACGACCACGGCCTGCGCCGCCACGGCCAGCACCGCGATGCGCGTCACGCCCTGCAGCCGTCCGCGCGCGGCGATCGCCACGCCGCCGATCAGCGCGCCGACGGCGATCGCGGCCGTCAGCACCGCCAGGCCTCCCGCGCCCTGCTGGAAGATGCGATCCACGAAGGGCGGCAGCACCTCCTGCACGCCGCGCAGCAGGATCGCGCTGACGCCCGCGAAGGCCAGCACGGGTCCGATGCCCGGATGGCCGGCGGCATAGCGCAGACCTTCCTGCATCTCCGAAAGGAGCGAGCCCTCCGGCGGATGCCCCCGGCGATGGCCGGGGTTCACGCGCAGCATGGGCAGGGTCAGCGTGGCGATCGTATAGGCCGCGACGTTGCAGAGGATGGCGGGCACCACGCCCCAGACGGCGATCATCGGCCCCGCGATGCCGGGCCCCAGGAAGCGGGCGACGTTGAAGCAGAGCGAGTTGCAGGCGACGGCCGCCGGCAGGTCCGCCACGGGCACGAGGCCCGGCATCACCGCCTGACGGGCCGGCTGGGCGAAGCTCTGGGCGATGCCGCCGATCAGCTCGAAGGAGATCAGCACCCCGATGCTGATATGCCCCGTGGCCGTGAAGGTGGCCGTGCAGAGAGCCTCGGCCGCCACGACCATCTGCGCGATCATGGTCAGCTTCACGCGGTCCATCCGGTCGGCGACGGCGCCGGCGATGGGACTGAAGATGACGGCCGGCGCGAGGTCGGAGAAGGCGACCATGCCGACCCAGAAGGCCGAATGCGTGAGCTCCCAGGCGAGCCACATCACCGCGATGCGATGCATCCAAAGCCCGGTCCAGGAGGTCAGGCTCGCGGTGAAGAAGATCCGCGCGTCGCGATGGGAAAGGGCGCGCTGGAGCGCGCCGAAGGGTTTCAGGTCAGGACCTCGGGCGGCGGCGGGTGGCGGCGGGCGCGGCCGAATCGTCGGGCGTCGCGGCGGCGGGCGCGGTCGCGGCGGGCATGCTCGCCTGGGTGTTCGCGCGGATGCAGTCGTCGATCTCGCGGCCGAACTGGAACTGGCGGCCGAGGCGATCGGTCTGCATCGCCTGGCTGGAGGAGACGGTCTCCGAGCCGAGGCGGTTGTCGCGCTCGTCCTCGCGCATCAGCTGGCCGCGATCCTGGCGCTGGATGCGCCGCGCGGTCTCCTCGCGGCAGGCCTGGGCGACCTGGGGATTGGTGCGGACGGCGTCGCCGGGGCGTGCGGGCGCGACCAGGGGCGTGGTGCCGCAGGCAGCCAGAAGGAGGACCGGAAGGAGCAGGGCGGCGGGGCGCGGCATGTGCGGGCGGCTTTCGTCAGGCGGGCGGGGCGGCCCTGGGAAGTGTGCGCGACAACATGGCACGCATCGCCGCATCCTCGAAACGTCCCGTGGCGTCCAAAGGCGCCATGGCGGCGGCGGAGAGCAAAGCGGGATGGAATTCGGCCCCATCCGCCCCGATCGTGAACATCCCGCGCGTCCAGGGGGCCCGCCCCAGCAGCTCCACCAGCGCCAGCAGGCGCAGGCAGAGGGCCAGACCCGCGAGCGAATCGAGTCCGCAATGACGTGACATGGCCTCGGCCCAGCTGGCGGCGTCGGCATCGGTGAGCGCGATCTCGATCCCGTCGGGGAAGGCGAGCAGGCGCGCGGGTCCCCAGACCCCGGCATGGGCGGAAGCGCGCGCCACCTCCCAGGCGATCTCGATCGCGCCGGGCGAGACGGCGGGCAGCGCCCCGGCGGCGACGCCCACCTCATGTCGGAGGGCGCCGGAGGGCAGTTCGGTGGTGGTGACGGTCACCGCGGGAATGTTGCCCTTCGGGGCGCCGATTTACAGGGTTTCAGTGACCCGAAGCGGGCAGGGTCACGCCCTTGTCATGCAGGCCGAGGCGATCGACCAGGGTCTGGCTGGCCGCGTTCATGCCCACGATCTCGACCGGAATGTCGTGCTGGCGGAACTTGAGGACGACCCGGTCCAGCGCGTTGACGGCGGTGAGATCCCAGAAATGCGCGCTCTGGACATCGATGGTCACCGCGGTCAGCTCCTCGCGAAAATCGAAGGCCGAATGGAAAGCCTCGGCCGTGGCGAAGAAGATCTGGCCCGTGACGCGATAGATGCGCGCGCCCCCGTCCAACTCGGAGGTCACGGCGAAGAAGCGCGAGACCTTCTGGGCGAAGAACAGCCCGCTCAGCACCACGCCGACCAGCACGCCCTGGGCGAGGTCATGCGTCCAGACCACGACCACCACGGTCGCGACCATCACGATGCTGGAGCTGGTGGGATGGGTGAAGAGGCTCTTCAGCGAGCCCCAGCGGAAGGTGTTGATGGAGACCATCACCATCACCGCCACCAGAG
This sequence comes from Roseococcus sp., assembly GCF_965227005.1. Classification (NCBI taxonomy): domain Bacteria; kingdom Pseudomonadati; phylum Pseudomonadota; class Alphaproteobacteria; order Acetobacterales; family Roseomonadaceae; genus Roseococcus; species Roseococcus sp. Next base: position 355,733 of record NZ_CBDDFJ010000017.1, on the reverse strand, counting down.
CGCCCATCGGGATCTGCGCGACCCAAGGGCCGAGCACGACGCAGAGAAAGAGAAGAAACGCACCCGCCCAGAAGCAGGAGAGCCGCCCGCGCCCGCCCGAGGAGACGTTGATCCCCGACTGGCCGATCATCGCGCAGCCCGCCATGCCGCCGAAGAAGCCCGTCACGAAATTGGCGAGGCCCTGGCCGCGGCATTCGCGGTTCTTGTCCGAGTCCGTGTCGGTCATCTCGTCGACGATGGCCGCCGTCATCAGGCTCTCCAGCAGGCCGACCATCGCGAGCGTCAGCGAGTAGGGCAGGATGATGCGCAGCGTCTCGAGGCTCAGCGGCACGTCGGGCAAGGCGAAGGCGGGGAATTCAGTGGGCAGCGCGCCCATGTCGCCGACCGTGCGCAGGTCGAAGCCGAAGCTCATGGACAGCACCGTCATCACGATGATTGCGACGAGCGGCGAGGGGACGGCCTTGGTCAGCCGCGGCAGCAGATAGATGATGGCCAGGCTCGCCAGCAGCATGACGTAGGTGGGCATGCCCCGGCCGATGAGCTCGGGCATCTGGGCCAGGAAGATCAGGATCGCCAGCGCGTTCACGAAGCCCGTGATGACCGAGCGCGAGACGAAGCGCATCAGGTCGCCCAGGCGCAGATATCCGGCGATGATCTGGAGCACGCCCGTCAGCACCGTCGCGGCCAGCAGGTACTGCACGCCGTGGTCGCGCACGAGGGTGACCATGACGACCGCCATCGCCGCGGTGGCCGCCGAGATCATCGCCGGGCGCCCGCCCGCGATGGCGGTGATCACCGCGATGCAGAAGGAGGCGTAGAGGCCCAGCTTCGGATCGACGCCAGCGATGATAGAGAAGGCGATGGCCTCCGGGATCAGCGCGAGAGCGACGACGGTGCCCGCCATCAGGTCGCGCGTGATGTTGGGCGACCATTCGGCGCGCAGTCGGGAGAGGGACATGGGGAGCTTTCGGGAGCAGGCCGGCCGCGCGACGCACGATGACCGCCCAAGCCTAGGAGGGCGAATGTTGCGGCGCAACCTCGCGCGGGCCACGCCAGGGGTGTAGGGAAGGGGAGAGGAGAATGCCATGTCATATTCCCTGCCCCGTCGTGGGCTTGCCGCGCTGAGCGCGCTCATCGCCGCACCGGCTCTCGCGGCCGAACAAGACGCCCTGTCACAGCTGGAGCGACGCGAGGGCGGCCGCCTGCATGTTTTCGCGCTGGACACCGGCTCGGGCCGCAGTCTGGCCCACCGCGCGGAGGATCGCGTGCTGATGTGCAGCACCTTCAAGGCCCTGCTGGCCGCGGCCGTCCTGGCGCGGGTGGATGCCGGCGAGGAGCGGCTGGACCGCCGCGTGGACTACAGCCCGGCGGACCTGCTCGAATACGCCCCGGTCGCGCGGGAGCATGTGGCCCAGGGCGGCCTGCCGGTCGCGACGCTGGCCGAGGCCACGGTCGGGCTCAGCGACAACACGGCCGCGAACCTGCTGCTGCCCTCGCTCGGCGGCCCCGTCGGGCTGACGCGCTGGCTGCGCGGGATCGGCGATCCGCTGACGCGGCTCGACCGCAACGAGCCGAGCCTCAACCGTCCCCTGGGCGAGATGGACACCAGCACCGCCCGTCAGATGGCGATGACGCTGCGCCTGATCCTGCTGGGCGAGGTTCTCTCCCCCGACTCGCGCGAGCGGCTCGAGGGATGGATGGCCGCGAGCCCGACCGGCCGTGCCCGAATCCGCGCCGGGCTGCCGGAGGGATGGCATGCGGCGGACAAGACGGGGACGGGCGGGAGCTGGGCCAATGTGGTGGCGCTGCTTCGCCCGCCGGGGCGCGCGCCGCTGGTGGTGGCATTCTTCTACGACAGGGCGGATGCTACAGGCCCGAAACGAGATGGTGTTCATCGCGAGGTGGGGCGTATCATTGCCGCCTGGCCCGGATAACTGCGGCATTGATGGCGATGCGATATCACCCGCCGGTGTCTGTATTCCGGGCAGCCCTGTTCTTCAGTCGGGACTAGCATGTATCAGTGCCGCGGGAGTAGGATCGCTGCGGGTTGGGTACCATCAACAGGAATCAGAAATGACAACGGGGCCCGCTGAGCAGCCCATATTGATCATCGAGGACGACATTGCGCTTGCGACGGAAATAGCCGACGCGCTGATGGCGTTCAATTATCCGACCCTCGTGGTTCATGATTGGGACGCGGCCATGGCTGCGGTCGCCAAGATCGCGCCGGGCCTGATTCTCATGGATCAAATGCTGGGGCGGGTGGATACCTTGTCACGCATCCATCAGATTCGCCCGGTGACCGACGCGCCGATCGTCATGCTGACGGGCAATCGCGTCGAGGCCGATCGCATCATCGCCCTCGAGCTCGGGGCCGATGATTTCCTGAGCAAGCCCATCTCGTCGCGCGAGCTGCTGGCGCGCGTGCGCGCGCATCTGCGGCGCGGCACCGTCTCCTCGGAGCGAAAGGCGGCCTGGCGGATCGAGCCCAGGGAACGGCGCATCTACACCCCCGCCAATGTCGCGCTGGAACTGACGGCGACCGAGTTCGAGCTCGTCCTCGTCCTCTCCCGGCAGGTCGGCGAGCCCATCAGCCGCGACGCGCTCAGCCGCGAGGTGCTCTCGCGCCCCTATCGCGCGGAGGATCGCTCCATCGACAATCTGATCTATCAGATCCGCCTGAAGATCCGCGATGCGGGCGGCGGGGATGTCATCCTGGCGGCGCGCGGGCGCGGCTACTACTTCACGGGCTTCGCGGAAGCCTGAACTCTCCGGGCGCGCCCGGAGAGTATAAAGATTCGGCGATGAACCCCGAAGGTGGCGATGATCGCGCCACTCCGGTCGTTGCGGGCATCCGGGCGCGTGATTTTCCTCGGTTTGCGCCGGGAAAAATCCGCCCTAGCCTTCACCTCCATGACCGATCCCTCGACCCTCTCCGCCTCCGAAGCCGCCGCGCAGATCGCCGCCGGCAAGCTCAGCGCCAGCGCCCTCGCCGAGGCCATGCTCGCGCGCATCGCCAAACGCGAGAAGGTGCTGCAGGCCTTCGCGCATCTGAAGCCGGCGCTGATGCGAAAGCAGGCGGCCGAGGTGGATGCGGCGATCAAGGCGGGCCGGCATCTGCCGCTCGCGGGACTGTTCTTCGGCGTGAAGGACGTGCTGGACACCTTCGATCAGCCCTCGCAATACGGCTCGCCCATCTGGGCCGGACACAAGCCCAAGAGCGACGCGGCCTGCGTGGCGCTCGCCCGGCGCGCGGGCGCGGTGCTCGCCAAGACCGTTACGACGGAATTCGCCACGCGCCATCCGGGACCCACGACCAATCCCCACAATCCGGCGCATACGCCGGGCGGTTCGTCCTCCGGCTCGGCGGCGGGCGTGGGGGCGGGCGTGCTGCATCTCGCCTTCGGCACGCAGACCGCGGGTTCCATCATCCGCCCGGCCGCCTATTGCGGCGCTGTCGGCTTCAAGCCGAGCTGGGGCACCTTCCACCGTGCCGGCATGAAGGTGATGAGCGAGAGCCTCGACACCATCGGCATCATGGCCCGCAACGTGCCGGACATCGCGTTGGGCATGACGGCGCTGACCGGCTTCGACCATTCCATCGCGAAGCCCTCCAAGGCGCCGCGCCTCGCGCTCATCCTGGGCCCGACCGCGAAGATGGCCGCGCCCGAGACGCTGGAGCTGATGGAGAAGGTCGCCTTCGCCGCACGCGCCAAGGGCGCGACGGTGACGCCCGTCGAGCTCGGCGGCCCCTTCCTCGAGGCGCTGGCGCTGCACCCGCATGTCATGCAGATGGAAAGCGCCGAGGCGCTGGGCTGGGAGCTGGACCATGCGCGCGAGGGCCTGAGCGACGTGCTGCGCGACCGCATGGAATGGGGTCTCTCCGAGCCGCGCGCCAAGCTGGCCCAGGGCCGCGCCACCTTCGCCGCCGCGCAGGCCGCTTTCCCCGCCGCCATCGCCGGCTATGACGCCGTGCTGACGCCCTCGGCCCCCGGCGAGGCGCCCGCCGGTATCGCCGCCACGGGCGATCCGGCCTTCAACACGCTCTGGACGCTGCTGCACACGCCGGCCGTTACCGTGCCGGCGGGGGTGGGGCCGAAGGGCCTGCCGCTCGGCGCGCAGATCGTGACCCGGCGCGGCGAGGATGCGGCGGCGCTCATGTGGGGCGAATGGCTGCACCAGGCCCTCCAGGGGTGATTTAGCCGGCGGCGCTGAGCCAGTCGCGCGCGGCCGCCAGATCCTCGTGGAAGCGGGCGGTTTCGCGCCCGCGGGCCGCCGCATCGGGCAGGCGCAGCAGATAGGAGGGATGGACGGTCGCGATCATCGCGCGGCCCGGATCCAGCGCATGCACCCGCCCGCGCAGATCGGCCAGCTTCGGCGTCTGGCCCGTCAGGGCAGCGACGGCGGTGCGGCCCATCGCCACCACTAGCCGGGGCTGGATCAGCTGGATTTCCTGGTTCAGCCACCAGCGGCAATGCTCCACCTCGCCGGCATCGGGCGACTGGTGGATGCGGCGCTTGCCGCGCAGCTCGTATTTGAAGTGCTTCACCGCATTGGTGACATAGGCGGCCGAGCGATCGAGGCCGGCCGCGCGCATCGCGTCGTCGAAGACCTGTCCGGCCGGGCCGACGAAGGGGCGGCCCTGAAGATCCTCCTGGTCGCCCGGCTGCTCACCCACGATCATAAGCTTGGCCTGATCCGGGCCTTCTCCGAAGACCGTCTGCGTCGCCTGGCAATGCAGTGGGCAGCGCGTGCAATTGCGCGCTTGCTCGCGCAGCCCGGCGAGACCCTGGCTCGGAAGTTCCGGCTCGACGGGCGCACGCGCCTGGAGGCGGGCGTGGAAGGCGGGCGCCTCGCGCAGGATCTGCTCGGCCATGGCGGCCACGCGCGCCGGCGCGCCGGCGATGAGCTCGGGGATGAGCGCGGCTTCGGGCAGGTTGGCCCAGTACTTCTTGGGCATCTCGGCCATCATCGCCTTCACCTTCAGCCGCGCCGGGTTGAAGATGTTGCGGTAATAGGTGAGCCACAGCGCATCGGTGGGGTCGGACAGGTCCGGTTTCGGCGCAGGCTCCTCGCTGGTCCGCAGCGTCTCGCCCGTGAGCGAGGCGGAACCCCTGGGCGTCAGGATCATCCAGTCCATGTCGGCGAAACGCCGCGCGAAGAAGGGCGCCGTGCGTGCGACGATGTGATGCTCGGGTTCGAACCAGGCGACGAAGCGGCGGCGCGCGCCCTCGGGCGCGGGCGTCTCGCGGAAGCGGACGAAGGCCGTCATCTTATGCGCGTCGCGGCGCACCGCCTTCTCCAGCCGACGCGCGGCCACGACGTCGCGGTCCATCGCATCGGAGAGCAGATGCGGCTCCACCTGCAGCCGCGCGATCATGCGGTAGAGCAGTTCGTGCCGCGCCGGGTCGCCATGGCAGATCACGGCCCTGGCGAGCTCCAGGAAGGAGGGCGGCACGCGCGGGGAAGGGGCCACGGGCGGCGGCGGGGCCTCCTCGCCGAAGAGGCCTTCCTCGCTTTGCCGCCAGTCCACCTCATGCGGCGCGACACCGCCCAGCAGCAGCGTCCGCGCCGCGTCGCGCCACTCGGCGAAATCGGCGGCGTGGCGCAGGCGGATGGTACGCATCACAGCAGGATCAGCTGCTCGGCCGCCGGGCGCATCAGCGCGCCGAGATCCGCGCGGTCGATCAGATGGCGCGGCGTCCAGTCGGCGGTCGCGATGAAGGGCCGCACCTTGCGCAGCGAGATGCGCAGCCGCGCCAGATCGTCCAGCCGGATGCCGCGGTGCCGCCGCGCGGCCAGGATGGCGTTCACCGCCTTCACGCCGAGGCCGGGGACGCGCAGCAGCATCTCGCGCGCCGCGCGGTTCACATCGACCGGGAATTGCTCGCGCCGCGCGAGCGCCCAGGCGAGCTTGGGGTCGATGTCGAGATCGAGCATGCCCGCGGGCTGCGCCGCCGTGATCTCCTCGATGCCGAAGCCGTAGAAACGGAAGAGCCAGTCGGCCTGGTAGAGCCGGTGCTCGCGCATCAGCGGCGGCTTCTGCGGCGGCAGGCGCGAGGAGGCGTCGGGGATGGGGCTGAAGCCGGAATAATAGACGCGCCGCAGCCCGTAGCTGCCATAGAGCCGGCCGCTGGTGGCGAGGATGGTCGCGTCGCTCGCATCGTCGGCCCCCACGATCATCTGGGTGGACTGCCCGGCCGGGGCGAAGCGCTGGCGCTTCTTCGTGCGCATCGTCGGTTCGCTCTTCTCCTCGATCTTCGTCCGCAGCCCCGCCATGGCGCGGCGGATGCCGGCGGGGCGCTTCTCGGGCGCGAGGCTCGCGAGGCCCGCATCGGTCGGCATCTCGACATTGATGGAGAGCCGGTCGGCATAGAGCCCGGCCTCCTCGATCAGGGCCTGGGAGGCCTCGGGGATGGTCTTGAGGTGGATGTAGCCGCGAAAACCGTGGGTGGTCCGCAGCTCGCGCGCGATGCGGACCATCTGCTCCATCGTGTGGTCGGAGGAGCGGATGATGCCCGAGGAGAGGAACAGCCCCTCCACATAATTGCGCCGGTAGAATTCCATCGTGAGCCAGACGACCTCCTCTGGCGTGAAGCGGGCGCGCTGCACGTTGCTGGAGGAGCGGTTGATGCAATAGGCGCAGTCATAGATGCAGAAGTTCGTCAGCAGGATCTTCAGCAGGGAGATGCAGCGCCCGTCCGGGGCATAGGCGTGGCAGATGCCCGCGCCCTCGGTCGAGCCCAGCCCACCCGATCGCGCCGAATCCCGGCGATCCGTGCCGCTGGACGCGCAGGAAGCGTCATACTTCGCCGCGTCCGAAAGGATGGCGAGGCGTTCGGAAAGCGTGAGCTGCATGGCATTTGTTCACTAAATGTTCCATACTGGAAGATCAAGCAAAATGTCACCCCGTGGGGCGCTTGGCGGCGCGCGACGGCCGCGTCGAAGCCCCCGGCATGCCCCGCCGATAGGCGATGCCCAGCTCGGCCAGCTGCTCGGGCCGCAGGCTGTTCAGCACCAGCATCCGTCCGGGTGAGGCCTCCGTCAGCACGCCGATCTGCAGGTCGTTCATCCCGAGCTGGCCGAGATAGGCCCCCACCAGCGCATTGCCCGAGCTGCTGACCCGCCCCGCGCCCCGGCCGCGCGGCGGGGCGGAGGAGGCCGCGTGGAAGCCCACCCGCCCACCCTCGCCGATCCAGCGCTGGCTGCCGGCCAGCCAGATCAAGCCGCAGGACGAGAAGCAGTTCGCCCGGTTCGGCACCACCGTCTCGAGCCGGTGGGCGCGGATGAACCGGCCGATCGCCAGGCCCGACTGGATGAGGCCGCCGGGGCTGTCGAGGAAGACGAGCGGCCGCCCGCCGGCCTCGGCGACGGCCAGGGGGAAGGCGGCCTCCGTCGCCTCGAGGATGGGGCCCGAGATCAGCACGACCAGGCGTCCACCGAAGCGCTCGATGGAGACGCGCGGCGCCTCCTCCGATGGCGGCGCCACGGCGGAAGCGCCCGGGGCCAGGAGGAGCATCAGGAGCAGCAAAGCGAGGCGCATGGAGACACCCTAGAACAGGTCTTGGCCTCTCGCACCACGATCCGCATGGGCGGCGGGCAAGGGCCAGGCTAGGCTAGGCTCCGCGCCCGCCCTGCCAGGAAGAAGCCTGCCCATGACCGCCATCACCACCGCGGACGTCGTCGTCATCGGGCTCGGTGCCTTCGGCAGCGCCACGCTCTATCAGCTGGCGAAGCGCGGCGTGAAGGCCATCGGCATCGACCGGTTCCACCCGCCCCACACGCTCGGCTCCACCCATGGCGAGAGCCGCATCACGCGCATGGCCGTGGGCGAGGGCGCGGCCTATGCGCCGCTGGTCATCCGCTCGCACGAGATCTGGCGCGAGCTGGAGCGCGAGGGCGGCGGCGATCTTTTCTCCCAGGTCGGCGGCCTCATCCTGTCGGGCCGGGAGAGCACGACGCGGCATCACGGCCGCGACGACTTCGTGTCCAGCAGCATCGCCGTGGCCGAGCGATTCGCCATCCGGCACGAGGTGCTGAACGCCGCCGAGATCGGCCATCGCTTCCCCCAGTTCGGCCTGCGCGGCGACGAGCGGGGCTATTACGAGCCCGAGGCCGGCTGGGTCTCGCCGGAGCAGACCGTGGCGACGCAGCTGCGGCTCGCCGAGCGCCGGGGTGCCAGGCTGCGCCTGGGCGAGACGGTGCTGGAATGCCGCCAGAACGGCGAGAGCGTGCGCGTCGTGACCGACAAGGGCGTGGTCGAGGCTGGCCGCTGCGTCATGACGGCGGGCGCCTGGATGCCCGGCCTGGTGCCGCCGCTGCGCCCGCTGGCCCGCGTGCAGCGCCAGGCGCTGCATTGGTATGCCCCCGCCAATCCAGCCGATTACGGCGGCGACCGCTTCCCGATCTTCATCTGGATCCATGGCCCGAGCGAGGCCGATTCCTTCTACGGCTTCCCCGCCTCGGCGCAGGATGGCGGCGTGAAGGTCGCGACCGAGACCTATGCCCGCGACGACGATCCCGACACGGTGGACCGCGAGGTCGCCGCCGAGGACAGCCGCAGCATGTACGAGGCCCATGTGAAGGGCCGGCTACTGGGCGTCACGCCGCGTCTCCTGCGCGCGGCGTCCTGCCTCTACACGGTGATGCCGCGCGCGCATTTCTTCGCCGATACGCTGCCGGGAGAGGATCGCATCCTGGCGGTCTCCGCCTGCTCCGGGCATGGCTTCAAGCACTCGGCCGGCATGGGCGAGGCGCTGGCGCAGCGCGTGCTTGGCGAGGCGGGGCTGGACCTCTCGCCCTTCGGCCTGGACAGCTTCGCGTCGGCGGCCGGGTAGGGGGCTGTGCGGCGCGGCGCGCTTCTTGGCTTGCCCGCTCCCGCCACAGTCGCCGCCGCTCCCGAACCTCAGCGCAAACGCCGCCAGGTCGCCGGCGAGCAGCCCGCGATCTGTGCCGCGAAGCTGTCCCCGCTCACCGTGCCCGTCACCGACACCGCGCGCCCGCCTTGCGGCAGGCTGGGCGTCCCTTCCGGGGCGAGCTGGATCGTCCCGTTCCGCTGCCGCGATCCCTGCATCCGGAACGACCCGCGCGGCGCCGCCGCGCCCTGCACGGGCCCGAAATCGAACTTTGCCAGCAGACGGCTCGCATTCTCCTCGCGCACCGACATGCGTGCCGCCACGGTCTCCTTGCCGCACTGGTACTGACCGACCCAGATCCCGGCGAAGCTGCCCGGCGCGCCCGCGGCCGTCGTCGTGCCGCCGCCGGGGCCGTCCGGCGCGGCGGGCATACGCCCCGCCGTCTGCCGCACGGCAACGCCGTTCTGCTCGAATTGCTGGGGCTTCACCACCACGATCTGGTTGGGCGGCGCGGCGGTGAAGAGTCGGATGGCGCCGTCATTATAGCCGAGCCGGCTGAGATAGGCCCCGATCACCGCATTGCCCGCGCTGCTGACCTGACCCGGCCCGCCCTGCTGCGCGATATAGGCCGCGTGGAAGCCGATCCGCGCGCCCAGGCCGATATGGCGCTCGGTGCCCGCGAGCCACATCAGCGAGCAGGCCGAGAAGCAGCCGGAGCTGTCGGGCACATAGGTCTGGAGACGGTTCTCGCGGATGTAGCGGCCGATCGCGAGGGCCGGCGTCAACGCGCCGCCCCCGCTGTTCAGCACCACCCGCGCCCCGCGATTGGCGGCGGCCGCGGCGGTGAAGGCGCCCTCGGTCTCGGGCGAGATCCGACCCAGGATCACGATGCTGGTGGTGGCGCCGTCGCGCGCGACATAGACGCGTCCGGGCGGAAGGGCGGTCTGGGCAAGGAGGGTCGTGGGCGGCAAGCTGACCAGAAGGCCGGCCAGGATGAGGCGGGACTTTCGCATGCCTGGGAAGTTATGGCCTGGGCGGCCCGCGGGGCAAGGGTGGGGGAGGATCTGGCATGAAATGCGCGGTGATCGGACTCGGCAGCATGGGGGGCGGCGTCGCGGCCAGCGCGCTGCGGGCGGGGCTGGAGGTGACGGGCGTGGATCCGAGCGAGGCGGCGCGCCAGGCCTTCGGCAATCGCGCCGTGGCGCGCGGCGCGGATCTCGACGCGGGGCAGGCGGCGGTGCTGGTGCTCACGGTGAATGCGGCCCAGGCCGCGGCCGCGCTCTTTGGAGAGGACGGCGCGGCGCAGCGTCTGGCTCCCGGCGGCGTGGTGATCTGCTCGGCGACGATGGCGCCGGGGGACGCGAGGAAGCTGGCGGCCCAGGCATCGGAATTCGGACTGCTCTACCTCGACGCGCCGGTCTCCGGCGGGGCGGTGGCCGCGCGCGAGGGGCGGATGACCGTGATGGCCAGCGGCTCCGAGGCGGCCTTCGCGGCGGCCGGGCCGCTGCTCGACGCCGTGGCGGTCCAGGTCTGGAACCTTGGCGCCGAACCGGGACAGGGGGCGGCGATGAAGGTCGTGCACCAGTTGCTCGCGGGCGTGCATATCGCGGCGGCGGCCGAGGCCATGGCGCTGGCGCTGCGCGCGGGGCTCGATCCGCACACGGTCTATGGCGTGGTGAACGGCGCGGCGGGCGCCTCGTGGATGTTCAAGAACCGGATGGCGCATGTGCTGGCGGGCGACGACACGCCGCTCTCGGCGGGCGACATCTTCGTGAAGGATTTGGGGCTGGTGGAGGCGATGGCGCGGGAATCCGCGCTGCCCGTGCCGCTGGCGGCCCAGGCCTTGCAGCTCTTCGTGGCGCAGCGGGCGATCGGCCAGGGCAAGCGCGACGACGCCTTCGTGCTGCGCGTGTGGCAGGCCATCGCGGGCTTCGCGCTGCCCGGCGAGGAGGGGGGCGCGGAGGCGCGAAGGCCTGAATAGAGGAGAGAACAAAGCATGAAGATTCCGCTTGCCTGGTCGGAATGTTCATGTTTTGATCATGCCCATGAGCACGACCTTTCCCTCCGACGACCTGCGCATTCCGCCCATGCCGCGGACCAACCGGACCAAGGCCGGGCCTCCCCTGCCGATCATGTCGGCGCAGCTCGCCGTCTCGGCGGGGCTGGGGTTCTTCCTGGCCTGGGTGCTGGCGCGCTTCGTGATCGGCTGATGGACGGGCGCATCGCCGCGTGCTGCCCTGGCGGCATGAGGCCTGCGCTGATCCTGCTGACCGCGACGCTGCTGACGGGCTGCGGGCTGCATGCCCGATCGCCCGGCCAGCGGGTGACGGCGCCCGACCCGACCGTCTATCCGGCCCCCGCCGAGGGCATGGGGCGCTACCTCCCCTGGGCGTCAGGCTGGAACGACCGGCCGCCGATGGTCGTCGGCGGCCCCTTGCGGATCAGTCCGCCAGATCGATCCACACCGGAGCGTGATCCGACGGGCTTTCCTCCGACCGGGCGGTGAGATCCACGCCGCAGCCGACGAGCCGCTCGGCGAGCTCCGCCGAGAGCAGCGCGTGGTCGATGCGCAGGCCGCGATTCTGTTCGAAGGCCGCGCCGTAGTCCCAATAGGTGAAGGGCGCGTCCTTGGGGTGCAGCGCCAGGAGCGCGTCGGTCAGGCCGAGATGGGTCAGCGCCTGCCAGCGCGCGCGCGATTGCGGATGCACCAGCGCGTCCATCGGCGGCAGGGCGCCGGGCGCGAGATCGCGGTTCGTCGGGCAGACATTGTAGTCGCCGAGGATCACCAGCGGCTCGAAGGCATCGAGATGGGCGGCGGCCCAGTGGCGCAGCCGGTCCATCCAGCGCCACTTATAGGCGATGCCCTCCTCGCCGCCGCTATTGCCGTTGGGCAGGTAGATCCCGGCCGCGACGATGCCGTCCTTGCGCACGGCGATGAAGCGGGCGTGGTTGTCCGCATCCTCGCCCGGCAGGGCTTCGGCGATGACCTCGAAATCTCCGCGCCCGACCACGGCCACGCCATTGCGCCCGCCATGCTGGCCCACGGATTTACAGCGATAACCCTCGGCCTCAAGTGCAGGGAATTCCTCGTCCTTGCACTTGGTCTCCTGCAGGAAGACGAGGTCGGGCTCGTGCCGCGCCAGGAAGCGGCCGAGATGGGGCATCCGGCGGCGGATGGAATTCACGTTGAAGGTGGCGAGGCGCATGGCGTCTTGTGGCGTCAGACCGCGCCTGGGGCAAGCGCCGTGGTTTAGACCGCGAAGCTCACGCCGCAGCCGCAGCCGCTGGTCGCCTGGGGATTGCGCACCACGAAATGCGAGCCGATCAGCGCCTCGTGCCAATCCAGCTCCGACCCGGCCAGGAAGTCGAGCGAGACGCCGTCCACATAGACATGCGTGCCCTCGACCGTGACCACGAGGTCGTCCTCGCCGGTCTTTTCCTCCAAGTCGAAGCCATATTGCAGCCCCGAGCAACCGCCGGCGGAGACGCTCACGCGCAACCCGGCGCCGGTGCGGCCCTGGCGTTCAGCGATGGCGGCGATCTCCTCCGCGGCGCGGGGAGTGACGTTGAAGGCACGGATCTGGGTACCGTCGGGCATGAGCGGGCTCTCCTTGATGGGTAATGTAGGCCCGACGTATCGGGATTTCCACCTGCGCCCGCGCCTGATAACCCTGCGGGCATGGCAGAGAACCTCGCGCCCTGGGCGGTCACCACCACGCGCGGCCGCCTCTACCCCGAGCCGGAGGACCCGACGCGCAGCCCCTGGCAGCGCGACCGCGACCGGGTCATCCACTCCCGCGCCTTTCGCCGCCTCCAATACAAGACCCAGGTCTTCGTCTTCCACGAGGGCGATCATTTCCGCACCCGGCTGACCCACAGCATCGAGGTCGCGCAGATCGCCCGCAGCCTGGCGCGCCGCCTCCGACTCGAGGAGGACCTCGCCGAGGCCCTGGCGCTCGCGCATGACGTCGGCCACCCGCCCTTCGGCCATGCGGGCGAGGAAGCGCTGAACACGGCCATGCGCCCCAGGGGCCTCTTCGACCACAACGCCCAGAGCCTCAAGCACGTGACCCTGCTGGAGCGGCGCTATGCCGGCTTCGACGGGCTGAACCTCACCTGGGAGACGCTGGAGGGGCTGGCCAAGCACAATGGGCCCGTGCGCCGGCCGGCCTCCTACCTCCTGCAATACAACGCGAAGCATGACCTGGAGCTCGGCACCCATGCCAGCGCCGAGGCGCAGGTCGCGGCCCTCGCCGACGACATCGCCTATAACAACCACGACCTGGAGGACGGCATTCGCGCCGGGCTGTTCCGGATCGAGGAGGTGGCGGAGCTCGCTTTGCCTGGTGGCGCGCTGGCGCAAGCCCGCGCCGCCCATCCGGACATGCCGGCCGACCGGGCCGCCCCGGAGATGGTGCGCCGCGTGATCTCGGCCATGGTCAACGACGTGACGGCGGAGGCGGAACGCCGCATCGCGGCCCTGGCGCCGGCCAGCGCGCAGGACATCCGCATGGCGTCAGCCCCCGTCGTGGCCTTCAGCGAGGAGATGGCGCGCGCCAATGCCGATGTGCGGGTCTTCCTGCGCGAGCGGATGTACCGCCACTTCCGGGTGAACCGGGCGACCCAGAAGTCCAAGCGGGCGCTGCAGATCCTGTTCCAGCTGCTTCATGGCGGCCCGCAGATGCTGCCCGACGCCTGGCGCGCGCGAGCGGGCGAGGCGGGGACGGCCCAGGCCGCCGAGACGGTCTGCGACTACATCGCCGGCATGACCGACCGTTTCGCGCTGGAGGAATACCGCCGGCTCACCGACCCGCATGTGGGGGGCTGAGCGCGGCAGGGCTCCAGACAAAGTTCCGCCCGCGAACCTTGCGGCCGCGGGCGGAACAAGGCGTGACTTGTCTTAGCGGTTGGGCTGAACCACCGGATCGACACCCGGAGCGAGCGTCCCGGGGGCGCGCGGCGCGACATTGCGCTGTCCACGACGGCCGGCGACGGCGCCCTGCGGGGCCTGCTGGCCGGGCTGGACGTAGGTGATGATCGGGCGGCCATTGGCGTCCGTGCCCGTGACGACCGGCGTGCCGGCCGGAGCGAGATCGCCCTGACCCGGACCAATGTGCGCGACGACCGGACGGCCATTGTCGGTGCCGATGATGACCGGGGTGCCGGCGGAGGTCGGCGGGCTCACGCGTGGCCCGAGGGTCACGAGCTGGTCGCTGCCGTTGATGTTCATGCGAATCGCCGTGCCCGGGGGCGTGTTGCGCACAGCGGAGGGAGGAGCATAGCCCACGACGCGGCCCGTGTTATCGAGCAGCGGGAACATCTCCGAAAAGCCCTGTTGCTGGCCCGTGGTTTCGCAGGCGGCGAGAGCGAGCATCGCGCCCATTGCGAGAAGCGGCTTCATTTTCGACATCGTTTCTGTTCCCAAACCCTGCACTATCGGGGACGCGGCGGCCGCAGGTATCCACCGCCCGTCCTCTGTAACCCTACCATCTCAGGCTATCATCAAGTTTTCGCGACGATATGGTCACAGCGGCCCACGATAGTGCCGAGTGTCCCATCCTTCACGACGCCTAAGCCATTGTTTGTGCTTGCAGTGCTGGCTGTGACTTTTTTGCCGCAGTGCGGCCGCTTCGAATGGCCGGCGGGTTACTCGCGCCGCAGCACCTTGTCCGTGATCCAGCTCGCCACGGGCTGGGGCTGGAAGGCGGCGCGGAGCGCGGCCTCGTCATATTCCGTCGTCAGCCAGGTCTCGAAGCCGAGCCCGCGCGCCTCGGCCTCCGCATAGGCCGCGAAGAAGGCGTCCAGGATCCCGGTCCGCGCCGCCGCCACATGGCCGTGGCGCAAAGTGAGCTCGCGCGCGGCCGTCGCCGCATCGCGGCCCTGGATCAGGTGCCACACGCCGGCGGCGAGGCCCGTGCGGTCCGCGCCCGACTTGCAGTGGATGAGGATGGGCTCGGGCAGGGTCCGGTAGAGCTGGATCAGCCGCAGCAGGCGGTCCTTATGCGGTGCGCCGCGGCTCTCGAAGGGCTGGTCGGCATGGGTGAGGCCGAGCCGCGCCGCCTCCTCGCGGCCCAGCGCGTCAGAGCCGCACTCCCGCCGATGGCCGCGCAGGTTAATGACGCTGCGGATGCCGTGCCGCTTCACCGCCTCGGCCAGCTGCCAGGGCAGGGGGTGGTTGGAGCGGTACAGCCGGCCGCTCTCGACCACGCCCCAGTTGCGCCAGCCGATGCGCAGGAAGGCGTGGTCCACGAAGAGCGAGTTGATCCAGGTCGTCATGCGGCCGGATGTGGCCGCATCCGGATCAGAAGACAACCACGCTGCGGATGCTCTCACCCGAATGCATGAGGTCGAAGCCCTCGTTGATCTTCTCCAGCGGCATCACATGGGTGATGAGCGGGTCGATCTGGATCTTCCCCTCCATGTACCAGTCCACGATCTTCGGCACTTCCGTGCGGCCGCGCACGCCGCCGAAGGCCGTCCCGCGCCAGTTGCGCCCGGTGACCAGCTGGAAGGGCCGCGTCGAGATCTCCTGGCCCGAGGCGGCCACGCCGATGACGATGGAGGTGCCCCAGCCGCGATGCGTGCATTCCAGCGCCTGGCGCATCACATTCGTGTTGCCGATGCACTCGAAGCTGAAATCGGCCCCGCCGTCCGTGAGGTCCTGGATGGCCTGGACCACCTTGTCGCGCCCGACCTCGTCGGGATTCACGAAATGGGTCATGCCGAAGCGGCGCGCCATCTCCTGGCGGGCGGGGTTGATATCCACGCCGATGATCTTGTCGGCGCCGACCATCCGCGCGCCCTGGATGACGTTCAGGCCGATGCCGCCCAGCCCGAAGACCGCGACATTGGCGCCCGGCCAGACCTTGGCCGTGTTGGTGACGGCGCCGATGCCCGTCGTCACGCCGCAGCCGATGTAGCAGATCTTCTCGAAGGGCGCGTCCTCGCGGACCTTGGCGAGCGCGATCTCGGGCAGGACCGTGAAGTTCGAGAAGGTGCTGCAGCCCATGTAGTGCATCACATCCGTGCCCTCGCAGCGGAAGCGGCTGGTGCCGTCGGGCATCACGCCCTTGCCCTGGGTCGCGCGGATCGAAGTGCAGAGGTTGCTGCGCTGGCTGAGGCAGGTTTTGCACTGCCGGCATTCGGGCGTGTAGAGCGGAATCACATGGTCGCCGGGCTTCAATGACGTCACGCCCTGGCCCACCTCGCGCACGATGCCCGCGCCCTCATGGCCGAGAATCGCGGGGAAGAGCCCCTCGGGATCCAGGCCGGAAAGCGTATAGGCGTCGGTGTGGCAGATACCGGTCGCCATGACCTCCATCAGGACCTCGCCGGCCTTGGGGCCGGAGATGTCGACCTCGCCGATGACGAGGGGCTTTCCGGCCTGGAAGGCGATGGCCGCGCGTGACTTCATGGTCTGTCCTTTCCCGCGAGGGGGCGCCGCCCCCTCGCATTCTCCCATCCGGGAACACATTCCCCCGCTCCATATCAGGGAAAGCGTTTCAGGGGGACGCCCGGCGGCGGTTCAGTCGAGGCGCGCGCCGGCGATGCGGACCATTTCCTGCCAGAGCGGGCGCTCGCGCCGCGCGCGCTGCCAGACCGCGTCCGGCTCCGAGCCGAGCGCGATGGCGCCGGTGCGGAGGAAGCGGGCCTTCACCTCGGGGTCGTTGGCGATCGCCTGCATCGCCTGCGACGCCTTCTGCACGATCGGCGCGGGCACGCCGGCCGGGAAGCCCATGGCGCACCAGGAATTCACAACGAAATCGGGCACGCCGGCCTCGGCCATCGTCGGCACGTTTGGCAGCGCCGGGTGGCGCTCCTCGCCGGTCACCGCGAAGGCGCGCATGCGGCCCTCCTGGATCACGGGGACATAGCTGGCGAGGTTGTCGATGGCGAAGGTGAGGTCGCCCGAGAGCATGGCCGGAATGATCTGGGCGGCGCCGCGGAAGGGCACATGCTGGCCGTCGATGTTCTGGCGATTGCAGAACAGCGCGCCGCAGAGCTGGGCCGTCGTGCCCACGCCAGGGCTGCCAAAGCTGACGCCCTGGGGGCGCGCTTTCGCCCAGGCGATGAACTCCGCCATGTTGGTCGCGGGCACGAATTGCGCGGGTGCCACGACCACATTGGGCAGCTGCCAGTGCATGGAGATGGGCTGGAAGTCCTTGTCCCAGTCGAAGGGCAGGCGGCTGTAGAGGTAGTTGGCGATCGACCAGACGCCCAGCGTCAGGGGGCTCATGGTGTAGCCATCGGGCGTGGACTTCGCGAGCGCCTCGGCGCCGATGTTGCCGCCGGCGCCAGGCCGGTTCTCGATCACGAAGGGCTGGCCGAGCCGGTTGCTCAGCTGCTCGGAGAGAAGGCGGCAAAGGACATCGGTGCTGCCGCCCGGAGGCCATGGCACGACCACGCGGACGGGCCGCTCGGGCCAGTTGGAGGTCTGAGCCTGGGCGCTGGAAATGATGCCGGGCGCGAAAAGGCCGGCGGCCAGGACATGGCGGCGGGTGGACATGCGAATGTGATCCTCGGACGTGTTATGTATTGTCCGTAAGAATGTCGGACTCCGCGCCGGAGGCAAAGGGGTAATGCCCCGTTAAGCGGCCCTGCCACAAAATCGCCGCGGGGCGGGCCTGGACCCGCCGCAACTCCGCGCCAGAAGGGAGCCATCGATAGGAGGCTTCGATGTTCGCGAGGATGATGCGCAAGGTCAAACGCTGGCTCGGCTATCGGCCGGAACGCCGCTACATGCGCGGCAGCCTGCGCTGACGGCCGGTTGACTGCGGCCCGGCTACCAGGCCGCCTCGGGCGGCAGCGACATCAGGATCGCCTCGACATTGCCGCCGGTCTTCAGCCCGAAGACCGTCCCCCGGTCGTGCAGCAGATTGAACTCCACATAGCGTCCCCGCCGCAGCAGCTGGTGCTGCCGTTCCTCGGGCGTCCATTCCTCGTGCATGCGCCGGGCGACGATGGCGGGATAGGCCTCCAGGAAGGCGAGGCCGACATCCCTGGTGAAGGCGAAATCCGCCTCGGCTCCGTGGCCGGGCGTGCGGTCGCCGAGCCAGTCGTAGAAGATGCCGCCCAGGCCGCGGGTTTCCTTGCGATGGGGCAGGTAGAAGTACTCGTCGCACCATTGCTTGAAGCGCGGGTAATAGGTCGGGTCATGCGCGTCGCAGGCGCGCTGGAAGGCCGCGTGGAAGGCCGCCGCGTCCTCCAGGCTTTCCGGCGCGGTCATGTTCATCGGCGTGAGATCGCCGCCCCCGCCGAACCAGGCCTTGTTCGTCAGGATGAAGCGCGTGTTCATATGCGCGGCCGGCACGCGCGGCGAGCGCGGATGCGCCACCAGCGAAACGCCCGTCGCGACGAAACGCGGGGTCTTCCTCGGCGCCGGGGATCTGCGCGCGGAACTCCTTCGAGAACTCGCCATGCACGGTCGAGATGTTCACGCCGACCTTCTCGAAGACCCGTCCGCGCATCACGCCCATGGTGCCCCCCGCCGCCCTCGGGGCGCTGCCAGGGGGTGAAGGTGAAGCGTCCGGCCGGCAGTCCGGCATGCGGACCCGAGGTCAGCGCATTCTCGTTCGATTCGAAGGCGGCGCAGAGGCGATCGCGCAGCTGGGCGAACCAGGCCTCGGCGGGGCCGGCGAGAGGGTGGGCCAAAGGGGCGAGCGAGGGTTCGGTCATGATCGCGAGCCTATCGCATCGCGGGCCGCAGGAGGCGAGGGGGGCGGGCCGCGCCGCGAATCGCGCCCCCCCGCCCGGTCCGTGGCCAGCCGAACACGGCCAGGCCAGCCCAGGAGCCAATTGCGCCTTCTTAAGGCGTTGCGCGGTTGCCACTTTCCCAAACGGTGCGTAATAGGCAGGAAGGCCTCCGGGACAAGGGCGATCTGTGCCTAAATCTCGGGGTATCAAGGGTTTCATCCGGTGTTCGCGGATGGGCAGAGAGGTGACGTGAATGGCTGAAGCGCTGGCAACGCCTGGTACGCATGGGGACCATCCGGGACACCCCGCGGGCGCCACCAAGCGAGACTTTCTCAAGCTCACGGCGGCGGCCTTCGCCGCGGTGGGTACCGGTGCCATTGTGTGGCCCTTCATCTCCCAGCTTGCTCCGGCCCGCGACGTGCTCGCGCTGGCCAGCACGGATGTGGATATCGGCCCTGTCACCGTCGGTCAGGCCATTACGGTCATGTGGCGCGGCAAGCCGGTCTTCCTGCGCCATCGCACACCGGAGGAGATCGCTGCCGCCCGCGCCGTTCCGATGAACGAACTGCGCGATCCCGCGACTGACGAATCCCGCGTCCAGCGTGGGCCCTGGCTCATCGTGGTCGGTGTCTGCACGCATCTGGGCTGCATCCCGCTCGGCCAGAAGCCGACCGATCCGAAGGGTGATTTCGGTGGCTGGTTCTGCCCCTGCCACGGCAGCCACTACGACACCTCGGCGCGCATCCGCAAAGGGCCCGCGCCGCTGAACCTTCCGGTGCCGGCCTATGCCTTCACCTCCGATAGCGCCGTTCGCATCGGCTGATCCAGATCGGGAGGCCGGCATGACGCCGCGCCTCCCTTGCCGCAACTTCTAGAGGACGAGCAACATGGCCGGCGGCCTGCACGACTCTCAGCTCAAGAACCCGATCATTCGCTGGGTCGACCAGCGCCTGCCGGTGTTCACCATGGTTCAGAAGGAATACGGCGTCTTCCCGACGCCGCGGAACTTCAACTACTTCTGGAACTTCGGCGCCCTCGCCATGATCAATCTCGTGATCATGATCGTGACGGGCATCGTTCTGGCCATGCACTACACCCCGCATGTCACCATGGCCTTCGACAGCGTCGAACGCATCATGCGCGACGTGAACTTCGGCTGGATGATCCGCTATATCCACGCGAACGGCGCCTCGATGTTCTTCATCGTGGTCTACATCCACATCTGGCGCGGCATGTACTACGGCTCCTTCAAGGCGCCGCGCGAGCTGCTGTGGATGCTGGGCGTCGTGATCTTCCTGCTGATGATGGCCACGGCCTTCATGGGCTACGTGCTGCCCTGGGGCCAGATGTCCTTCTGGGGCGCGACCGTCATCACCAATCTGTTCAGCGCCATTCCCTTGGTCGGCGACACCATCGTGACCTACCTCTGGGGCGGCTTCTCGGTGGACAACCCCACGCTGAACCGCTTCTTCTCGCTGCACTACCTGCTGCCCTTCGTGATCACGGGCGTGGTGTTCCTGCACATCGCCGCCCTGCACATCACGGGCTCGAACAACCCCCTGGGCATCGAGCCCAAGGGCCCGCAGGACACGCTGCCCTTCCATCCCTACTACACGATCAAGGACAGCGTCGGGATCGTCGTCTACCTGATGGTCTTCGCGGTGCTGGTCTTCTTCATGCCGAACTACCTGGGCCATGCGGACAACTACATCCCCGCGAACCCGATGGTGACGCCGCCGCACATCGTGCCTGAATGGTACTTCCTGCCCTATTACGCGATCCTTCGCGCGGTGCCGGACAAGCTGGGCGGCGTGGCGCTGATGGGTGGCTCGATCATGCTGCTCTTCGTCCTGCCCTGGCTGGACAGCTCCAAGGTGCGCTCGCTGCGCTTCCGCCCGATCAGCCGCGTGCTGTTCCTGCTCTGGACGGTCAATTTCTTCGTCCTGATGTGGTGCGGCGGCAAGCCGGCCGAGCAGCCCTACGTGCTGATCAGCCAGATCTCGACCCTGTTCTACTTCGCCTACTTCCTGGTCGCCCTGCCGCTGCTGGGCCGCTTCGAACGTCCGCTGCCGCTGCCTGAGAGCATCGCGGTCGCGGTCCTCGGGAAGAAGGCCATCGGCGCCGGTCCCCTCCCGGGCGGTGCCCCTGCCAAGCCGATGGAAAAGGCCTGAACCATGCGCAAGATCCAGGCTCTTCTCCTCGCCGTCGGCCTTCTGGCCGCGGCGCCCGCCCTCGCGGCGGAGACCCACGGCCCCGCGATCCCGGATGCGGGCTTCAGCTTCAACCGCATCTTCGGCACCTTCGACCGGGCGTCCGCTCAGCGCGGCTTCCAGGTCTACAAGGAGGTCTGCTCCAGCTGCCACGCCATGCGGCAGCTGTACTACCGCAACCTCACGGATCTCGGCCTGAGCGCGGACCAGGTGCGCAACATCGCCGCCGGGTTCCAGA
This sequence comes from Roseococcus sp., assembly GCF_965227005.1. Taxonomy (NCBI): domain Bacteria; kingdom Pseudomonadati; phylum Pseudomonadota; class Alphaproteobacteria; order Acetobacterales; family Roseomonadaceae; genus Roseococcus; species Roseococcus sp. The sequence goes on along the minus strand of NZ_CBDDFJ010000017.1, from coordinate 334,737 downwards.
TCACCGACGGTCCGAACGACGAAGGCGCGATGTTCGAGCGGGCCGGCCGCGCTTCGGATCACTTCCGGCGGCCCTTCGCCAATGACAACGCCGCCCGCGCCGCCAATGGCGGGGCGCTGCCGCCGGACTTCTCGGTGATCGTGAAGGCTCGTGAGGGTGGCGCGGACTACATCCACGCGCTGCTGACCGGCTACCGCGACGCGCCGGCCGGCGTCACGGTGATGGAGGGGATGCACTACAACGAGTACTTCCCCGGCCATCAGATCGCCATGGCCCCGCCGCTCAGCGACGGTCAGGTCGAATTCACCGGCGGCGCGCCGAACACGGTCGAAGCCATGGCGCGCGACGTGTCGACCTTCCTGGCCTGGGCCGCCGAGCCCGAGCTCGAGGTGCGGCGCGCGATGGGTGTGAAGATCCTGATCTTCCTCAGCATCCTGGGCGTCCTGGCCTATCTGACGAAGCGCAAGATCTGGGCCGACGCCCACTGATCCGCGCCGAACTGTCACGGCCAGGGTGGTTTTCCCCGGCCGTGACCTGATCTAGACCTCACGACTTCCCTTGGGGGCGCCATCCAGCGCCCCCTTTCGCATTTTTGGAGAATCCCAGCGTGACCGACACCGTGGAACCTGTGATCGGCCTCATCGGCGGATCGGGCCTCTATGACATCGACGGCCTGGAAGACCGCGAGTGGCGCCGGGTCGCGACCCCCTGGGGTGAGCCCTCCGACGCGCTGCTCTTCGGCCGCCTCGCCGGCATCAAATGCGTCTTCCTGCCGCGCCACGGCCGCGGCCATCCCACACCGCCCTCCGCGCTGAACTTCCGCGCGAACATCGATGCGCTGAAGCGCTCGGGCGTGACGGACATCATCTCGCTCTCGGCCGTCGGCTCCCTGCAGGAGAACCTGCCGCCGGGTCACTTCGTCATCGTCGACCAGTTCATCGACCGCACCTTCGCGCGCGAGAAGTCCTTCTTCGGGCCGGGCTGCGTGGCGCATGTGAGCGTGGCGCATCCGACCTGCCCGCGCCTGTCGGACGCCGTCGAGGATGCCGGCAAGGAACTCGGCCTGCCGATGACGCGCGGCGGCACCTATCTCGTGATGGAAGGCCCGCAGTTCAGCACCAAGGCGGAAAGCTTGCTCTACCGCCAGTGGGGCTGCCACGTGATCGGCATGACCAACATGCCCGAGGCCAAGCTCGCCCGTGAGGCCGAGATTTGCTACGCGAGCGTCGCCATGGTCACCGATTTCGACTGCTGGCATCCGGACCACGACCACGTCACCGTCGATCAGGTGGTGAAGGTCCTCTTCTCCAATGCGGACAAGGCGAAGGCGCTGGTGAAGTCGCTGATCCCGCGCATCGGCGCGCCGCGCGGGTTCTGCCCGACCGGCTGCGACCGCGCGCTGGACCATGCGATCATCACGGCGCCGGAGAAGCGCGATCCGGAGATGCTGCGCAAGCTGGACGCCGTCGCGGGGCGGATCTTCGCCTAGGCTCCAGACTCAATCAGGTCCATCCGATGAGGATGGCCGCGATGGCGACAGCTGAGGCGAAGTTGTTGGCGAGCTTGTCGTATCTGGTGTGGATGCGTCGCCAATCCTTGAGGCGCCCGATGGTGCGTTCGATGCGGTTTCGTAGCTTGTAGAACTTCTCGTCGAAGGGGTGTGGATGCTTGCGGGTAGGATTGTTGGGAATGACCGGCAAGGTCCCGCGTGCGATGAGAAAGCTGCGTAGGCCATTGCTGTCATAGGCCGTGTCTGCAGCGCAAAGAGCCGAGGGCGGAAGGTTGGCCAGCAGACCATGGGCGGCTCGGATATCGCCCATCTGACCTGGGCTCACGACAAAGGCGAGAACGCGCCCTCGCCCGTCGACGACGAGGTGGATCTTGGTCCCCCTGCCGCCGCGAGACCGTCCTATGGCCTGAGCGTCGGCCCCCCTTTTCCACCAGCGGCACTGCGCTGCGTCTTGGCGGTCGTGCTGTCGATCAACTGCACGCCGCCCGGCGTGGCCTCGGCCAAGGCTGCGAACACGCCCTGCCAGACGCCACGCTGCGACCATCGGTGATAGCGGTTGTAAATGGTCGTCGGCGGGCCGTAGCGCCGCGGGCAGTCCTGCCAGCGGCCACCATGCTTCAGAACATGAACGATCCCGCTGATCACGCGCCGATCGTCCACCCGATGTGCGCCAGGCTGGTTGCGCGGCAGGTGCGGCTCGAGCGCCGCCCACTGAACATCACTCAGCCAAAACCCCTGCTCCATGATCCACGACCTCCCAAAGATCGTGAATCACATCCTCGCGCGTCGATGCCACAACTGATTGGGTTTGGAGCCTAGAGCCTTCTTCGTTCGCAAGGGCTCACTTCGAAGTCTCTAGCTCTTTGTTTTTTCGAGCATCTTTACCCTGACCAGACGATTCCGTCTGATCAGGTGATGCTCCAGGACGGGCGAGGAGGCTCAGCCCCCCGCATCGCCGCCGCCCTCGCGCTTCAGCGGCGCGAGGAAACGCAGCGTGAGGAAGGTCATCACGCTGATCACCACGGCCACGTCATGGACGCCGAGGCCGACGGAGACGCCCACGGCGCCGGTGGCCCAGAGGCTCGCCGCCGTCGCGGTGCCATAGACCGAAGTGCCATGCTTGATGATGGCGCCGCCGCCGATGAAGCCGATGCCGGTGATGACGCCCTCGATCACCCGCGCCGCCCCTTCCGGATGGGTGGCCAGCAATCCCTCCGTCGCCTGTACGAAGCCGCAGGCCGCGATCGCGACAAGCGGGAAGGTGCGCAGCCCAGCGCTCCGCTCGGCGCGCTCGCGATCCCAGCCGATGGGAATGGCCAGCACATAGGCGATGCCGAGCGCGACCAGATGTGGCGCGACGGCGAAGGTGTCGATCATTCCTTGGCCTCCCTTTCGCCCAGCCCCGCCAGCACGGCCCGCGCCACGGGCGTCGCGAAGATGCCCTCTGCATCCAGCGCGATGCGGTGGCGCCAGTTGGCGCGCTCGCGATCCGTGCCGGGCAGGTTCACGGCAACCCGCTCGCCAGCGAGGTCCTCCGCCTGGACGAGCAGCATGAGCGAGGGGGTCGCGGCGACATAGGCGTGGATGGCGCCAGCCAGTTCCGGGGGCATCGGACCCTCGACGGCGTCCGGCACCTCGATCCCGGCGGCGCGGAGCGCGGCGAAGAGCGTCTCCTGCTCCATCAGCCGCTCGGCCCGCGCATCCTCGGCATCGGCCGCGCCGAGCAGGCCCAGCGCCTGCCGCTCGGCGATATCCGCGCCCTCCCACCAGCCGGCCAGGGTCGGCAGGTCGTGAGTAGCGATGCAGGCCGCGGCCAAGGCCGGGTAGTGGTCGGGCGGGGAGAAGGCCTGCCCGTCGCGCTCGAACCAGAGCACCCGATAGGAGAGCGCGCGCGCCTCGTGCAGCGCCTCGCGCAGGCCGGGCGGGACGGTCCCCAGATCCTCGCCCACGACGACGCAGCCGGCCCGGTGCGATTCCAGCGCCACCTCGCCCATCGAGGCCTGGAAAGGCTGGTCGAGATAGCAGCCCTCGGCGGCCGAGGCGCCCTCCGGCACCAGGAAGAGCCGCTTCAGCCCCAGCACATGATCGATCCGCAGCGCCGTGGCGTGGCGCATATTGGCCCGGATGAGGGTGGCGAAGGCGGCGTGCCCGCTGGCCTCGGCGGCGATGGGGTCGGGCGGGGGCACACCCCAGACCTGGCCGAGGGGCCCCAGCGGATCGGGTGGCGCGCCGATGGACAGGCCGGGCAGGAAGCCGCCATCGCCGGACCAGAACTCGGCGCCGTCGGCCGCGGTGCCCACCGCGAGGTCGCGATAAAGGCCCGCGCCGGCGGCTGCCGCCTCGGCCAGCTGGCGATCGGCGGTGAATTGCAACCAGGTGTGGAAGCCGACCGCCTCGGCCTCCTGCGCGCAGAAGGCGGCGACGGCGGCATCGCGGCCGTGGCGCAGGCCGGCGGGCCATTGGCGGGCGTCGCTGTGGCCGGCGCGTTCGGCCAGGGCGTTGAAGGCGGCGAAGCGATCCAGGGCCGAGCCGCCCGCCGCGCGGAAGGCGGCGAAGGCGGGATCGGCGCGGTCGAAGCGCGCCCAGGCAGCGTGCAGCGCGGCGCGCTTGGCCTGCCACACGGCGGGATAGTCCACCGAATCCAGCGCGCGGAGGGCCGAGAAATCGCCGCCGCCGAGCCGGGCGACGTCGATCAGCATCGGCTCCAGGAAGCGCCGGTCGGAGGGCTGGTAGGGGCTGGCGCGCTCGCGCTCGGTGGGGTGCAGCGCGTGCGGCGGGCTGATGCCGAGCCACAATGCCCCTCGCGCGCCCGCATGCCGCGCGAGCTCGGCGATGGCGGTGAAGTCGCCCATGCCCTGGTCGGCGGCGTGGCGCAGGGAATAGCTCTGGGCGGTGAGGCCGAAATGGCGCTGCCCGGCCTCCATGGAGGGCGGCAGGTAGCAGGCGGGCGGCGCCGCGGTGATGCGGCAAAGCGCCCCGCGCCAGCGCAACATGTGGCGGCCCATCGGCAGGGGAGGCAAGGCGACGCGGCCGCCTTCCGGCGTCAGGACGAGGGCGCTGGTGCGGCCATCCTCGAGCGTGAGCTCCAGCTGCAGCCGCGCGGGCATGCCATCGCCGAGCAGGATCTCCGTCGGCTCCTCCGCGCGCGCGACGATATGCGCGGGCAGCACAGGGCGTTGCCGGCGTCGGGCCAGGCTGTCGCGCGCCTGGGCGGCGGTCTCGGCGGGCAGGCCGAGCGCGCCGAGGATCTGCCGCAGCGTGGCCTCCGGGACGTGATGCTCGCGCCCCTCCAGGTCCTGCCAGACGGGGGCGAGGCCGGCGGCCGCGGCCAGCCGGGCGATGCTGTCCGGATCGGCGGCATCGGGGCTGCGGGCGCGGCTTGGCGTCTCGGCCAGCAGCACCACCGAGCGCGGGGCGAGCCCGCCGATCGTCGTGGAATCGGGCCGTGCGCTATCGGCCAGCAGCGCCCAGCCATAGCCCCAGCGCGGGGAGGGGAGGCGCAGCGGATAGGCCTCGTTTGCGCCGTTGCAGGCCAGCACCACGCGGTCGTCGCCGTGATGCAGCACCGCGACCAGGCAGCGGGCGTGGCCCCAGTCGTGGGGGGAGATGGCGTGGCCATCGGCATGGAGCCAGGTGACGTCGGGCAGGCCCGTGCCCTCCTGCCGCTCGCCAGTCAAGGCGACGGGCGCGTGCAGGGCGGGATGCGCCTTGCGCGCGGCGATAAGCTTCGCGGTGAAGTCCACGAGGCCCTGGTCCATCCCCGCCCAGTCGAGCCACATGCCCGCATGGTCCTGGGCATAGGCGTTGTTGTTGCCGGACTGGCTGCGGCCGGCCTCGTCGCCCATGGCGATCATCGGCAGGCCGCGCGCGGCGAGCAGGGTCGCCATCAGGGATCGGACATCGCCGTCCCGTCGCGCCTGGATCGCGGCGTCGTCGGTCGGGCCCTCGACGCCATGGTTCCAGGAATGGTTGTCGCCGGTGCCGTCGCGGTTCTCCTCGCCATTGGCGAGGTTGTGGCGGTGCTCGTAGCTGACGAGGTCGCGCAAAGTGAAGCCGTCATGGGCGGTGATGAAGTTCACGCTGTCGCCGATGCGGTCAGGGAAGACGTCCGCCGAGCCGGCGAGGCGCGTCGCCAGCGGCCCGAGGGACCGGGTCCGCGTGCCGTGCCAGAAGCGGCGGACATCGTCGCGGAAGTGGTCGTTCCATTCCGCCCAGCCGGCGGGATAGCGGCCGAGCTGATAGCCGCCCGGGCCGATATCCCAGGGCTCGGCGATGATGCGGCGGGTGCGCAGCATGGGGTCCTGGCGCATCGCCAGCAGCAGCGGCGCGTCGGGCGTGAAGCCCGTCCGCGTGCGGCCGAGGGTGGTGGCGAGGTCGAGCCGGAAGCCGTCCACCCCCGCCTGCCCGGCCCAGTGGCGCATCGCATCCATGGCCAGGCGCAGCGGCCAGGGCTGGTCCAACGCCAGGGTGTTGCCGCAGCCGGTGTCGTTGGCCAGCGAGCCATCGGGGTTATGGCGATACCAGGCCTCGTTGCCGAGGCCGCGCAGGCTGAGCGTGGGGCCGAGCGCGTCGCCCTCGCCGCTGTGGTTCAGCACGATGTCGAGGATCACCCCGATGCCGGCGGCGCGCAGCGCGGCGACGGCGGCGCGCACCTCGGCCATGCCGCCGGGTGCGAGGCGCGGATCGGGCGCCAGCCAGCAGACGGAGTTGTAGCCCCAGTAATTGCTCAGCCCGAGCGGGCCGAGATGGCGCTCATCCACCCAGGCCGCCGTGGGCAGCAGCTCGACCATGGTGACGCCCAGGCGCGTGAGATGGGCGATGGCGGCCGGGTGGGCGAGGCCGGCGAAGGTGCCGCGCAGGGCCTCGGGAATCTCGGGATGCTGCCTGGTGAAGCCCCGGACGTGCATCTCGTAGAGGACCTCGGGCCGGGCCGGCATCGCGCGCCAGTCCTGCGGCGGTAGCGGCGCCTGCACGAGGGCGCGGACGAGATGCGGCCCGCTATCGGCTTGGTCGGGCTCCTCGCCGGTGTCGAAGGCGCAGGGGGGGGCGTGCACCGGGCCTTCCAGCGCCCGCGCCCAGGGGTCGAGCAGCAGCTTCTGGGGGTTGAAGCGATGCGCCCAGGGCCCGGAGGCGCGCAGGCCATAGGCGGTCCCCGGCGCGATGCCCGGGATATGGCCGAAAAAGACATCGCCCTGCCGTGAGGGCAGCGCGTGCCGCGCGACTTCGCGTCCCTCCTCGAAGACGCAAAAGAAGAGTTCGGTCGCCCCTGGAGCGGGAATGGCGATGTCGATGCCGTCCCCGTTTAGGGTGACGCCCAGGCCGGGCGGGGGAGGCGCGAGGCCGCGCCCGTCAGCCACGCGCGGCAACCATCGTCCGGAAGACGGCCGCGTATTTCTTCGCCGAACGCGACCAGGAGACATCCTGCGCCATGGCATTGGCCTGAACCTGCCGCATCAGCGCCGGTTCCCGATACAGCGCGACGGCCCGCTCGATGGCGGCCGAGAGCATCTCCGGCCCGACCGGCGCAAAGTTGAAGCCCGTCCCCGCGCCCGAGGCCAGGGCCATCTCATTGGCGTCGACCACGCTGTCGGCGAGCCCGCCGACATGGGCCACGACCGGCGGCGCGCCATAGCGCAGGGCGCAGAGCTGGCCGAGGCCGCAGGGCTCGAAGCGCGAGGGCATCAGGATGAAATCGGCCCCGCCATAGCAGAGGCGGGCGAAGCCCTCGTCGAAGCCGATGAAGCTGCCGACGCGGCCGATCTGCGTGGCCGTCGCGCCATGCACGCGCTCCTCCAGCGCGGCCTCGCCACTGCCCAGGATGGCGAGCTGCCCGCCTTGGTCGAGGATCGCCGGCAGGGCCTCCAGAATGAGGTCCACGCCCTTCTGCCAGGCGAGGCGGCCGATGAAGGCGAAGAGCGGGGCGTTCGGATCCGCGGCCAGGCCCATGCGGGCCTGCAGTTCCTTCTTGTTCGCCGCGCGCGCCGCCGCAGCGGTCCGGGCGGTGAAGCGCACGGGCAGGTGGGAATCGGCCGCGGGATCCCACTCCTGGGTGTCGAGCCCGTTGAGGATGCCGCCGACGGCCGCGCCCCGGCCGCGCAGCAGCCCGTCCAGCCCCATGCCCCATTGCGGCGTGCGGATCTCGGCGGCGTAGCCGGGCGAGACGGTGGAGACGCGGTCGGCGAACCAGATGCCGGCCTTGAGGTAGCCGACCATGCCGAAATATTCGAGGCCCGCCGTCCGGAAGGCTTCGGGCGGCAGGCCGAGCAGCCCGAACATATTCGCCGGGAACTGCCCCTGGAAAGCGAGGTTGTGGATGGTGAAGAGCGTGGGAATCCGAGACGCGGCGAAGCGCAGATAGGCGGGCGCGAGCCCCGCCTGCCAGTCATGCGCATGCACGGCATCGAAGCCTGCCATGGCGCCCACGCCCTGCGCCGCCTGGGCGGCGGCGCGGCCCAGGGCGGCGAAGCGCATGGCGTTGTCCGGCCAGTCGGTGCCCGTCGGCTGGAGATAGGGCGAGCCGGAACGGGCGAAGAAATGCGGCGCGTCGAGCACCAGCAGATCACGCCCCGCCGCCTTGGCGCGGACCAGCCGCGCCGGCGCGCCGAAGAAGTCGGCGACGGGCTCGCTCGCCTGCACGGGCCCCAGCGCGCTCATCACGGCGGGGTATCCCGGCAGCATGGTGGTGACCGCCACGCCCTCGACCGCCAGCGCGGCGGGCAGGGCGCCCACCACATCGGCGAGGCCGCCGGTCTTCACGAAGGGAAAGCCCTCCGAGGCGACGGCCAGCACGCGCAGCGGCGCGGAAGGCGCGCTCATGCGAGGCGGTCGAGCATCGCCTGGGTGACGAGGCAGACGCCCTTTTCCGAGACACGGAACCGCCGCGCATCCTCCACGGGATCCTCGCCGATCACCATGCCATCCGGAATGCGCACGCCGCGATCCACCACCACCCGCGTGAGCCGCGCGCCGCGGCCGACATCGACGTCGGGCAGCAGCACCGCGCCATCGACCCGGGCATAGGAGTGCAGATGCACGCTCGTGAAGAGCAGCGAGCGATGCGCCGAGGCGCCCGAGACGATGCAGCCGCCGGAAACCAGCGAGGAGATCGCCTCGCCCCGGCGCCCCGCCTCGTCATGCACGAATTTGGCCGGGGGGACGACCTCGCCATAGGTCCAGATGGGCCAGGCTTTATCGAAGAGATCGAGCGGGGGGATGATGTCGGTGAGGTCGATATTGGCCTCCCAATAGGCGTCCAGCGTGCCGACGTCGCGCCAATAGGGCGCCTCCTCCATGCTGGAGCGCACGCAGCTCCGCTCGAAGCGATGGGCGGCCACGCGGCCGTTCTCGACCAGCCAGGGGATGATGTCCTTGCCGAAGTCGCGGCTGGAATTCGGGTCCGCCGCGTCGCGCTTCAGCTGCTCGATGAGGAATTTCGTCTCGAAGACGTAGATGCCCATGGAGGCCAGAGCGAGATCGGGGCGGCCGGGGATGCCGGGAGGATCCTTGGGCTTCTCGACGAATTCCACGACCTGGCCCTGCGCATCGACCGCCATCACGCCGAAGCCCGAGGCCTCGGCCCTGGGCACGGCCATGCAGGAGACGGTGCAATCCGCCCCCATGTCCACATGCTGCTGCAGCATGCGCTCGTAATCCATCTTGTAGATGTGGTCGCCGGCCAGGATGACCATGTGCCGGGGTGCCAGGTCCTCGATGATGTCGATGTTCTGGAACACCGCATCGGCCGTGCCGAGATACCAGGAATTCTCGGACACCCGCTGGCTGGCGGGCAGGATGTCGAAGCTCTCGTTGCGCTCGTGACGAAGGAAGTTCCAGCCGCGCTGAAGGTGCCGGATCAGGCTGTGCGCCTTGTACTGCGTCGCGACGGCGACGCGGCGGATGCCCGAATTGATGGCGTTGGACAGCGCGAAGTCGACGATGCGCGACTTGCCGCCGAAGAAGACGGCGGGCTTGGCGCGCCGGTCGGTCAGCTCCATCAGCCGCGACCCGCGGCCGCCCGCCAGGACGAAGGCCATCGCGGTGCGGGCGAGGGGTGTGGGCGCAAGTGCGCGGTCAGGCATGCGGTTCCTCCGGGGACGCGTCTGGCGTCTCCCAAGCGTCAGCTACGAGATAAATGGTTGCAAGCGGGGGCAGAAGCACTTTCGCCGAGGCCGGCTGCCCGAAAGCCGGTTTCGCCACGGCGGTCACGAGGCCGAGATTTCCCTGGCCCGAGCCGCCATAGGCTTCGGCATCCGTGTTCAGCACCTCCCGCCACAACCCGGCCCGCGGCAGGCCGATGAGGGCGTCAACCCGCGGAATGGGCGTGAAGTTGCACAGCACCGCGACGGGCGGCCCGCCCTCGCCGTCGAAGCGCAGCCAGCTCAGCACGGAGCGATCCGCGTCGTCGGCGTCGATCCAGGCGAAGCCCTCGGATCGCGTGTCGGCCGCATGCAGCGCGGGGATCTCGCGATGGAGGCGGTTGAGGGCGCGGATGAGCGACTGCACGCCCTTGTGGTTGCGGTATTCGAGCAGCCACCAGTCGAGCTCGCGCTCCTCGGACCATTCGCGCCATTGGCCGAATTCCTGGCCCATGAAGATCAGCTTCTTGCCCGGATGGCCCCACATGAAGGCGTAGTAGACGCGCAGATTGGCGAAGCGCCGCCAGTCGTCGCCCGCATCGCCGGGCATGCGGCCGAGGATGGTGCCCTTGCCATGCACCACCTCGTCGTGGCTGAGGGGCAGGACGAAGTTCTCGTTGAAGGCATAGAGCAGCCCGAAATTCATGAGCTGATGGGCCCCGCGCCGTTGCAGCGGGTCCTTCTGCACATAGCGCAGGGTGTCGTTCATCCACCCCATGTTCCATTTGAAGCCGAAGCCCAGCCCGCCCTCCTCGACGGGCGCGGAAACGCCGGTCCAGTCCGTCGCCTCCTCGGCGATCATGAGCGCGCCGGGCGCCTGCTCGGCCAGCATCGCATTCGTGCGGCGCAGGAAGCCCACGGCATCGCGATTGTCGTTGCCGCCATCCTCGTTGGGCTCCCATTCGCCGGGGCCGCGCGAATAGTCGAGGTGGATCATGGAGGAGACGGCGTCCACGCGCAGGCCGTCCGCATGGAAGCGCTCCATCCAGAAGAGCGCGTTGGAGGCAAGGAAGGCCTGCACCTCCTTGCGGCCGTAATCGTAGATCGCCGTCTTCCAGTCCGGATGATAGCCGCGCCGGGGGTCGGGATGCTCGTAGAGCGCGGTGCCGTCGAAGCGCGCGAGGCCGTGGGCGTCCTCGGGGAAATGCGCCGGCACCCAGTCGAGGATGACGCCGATGCCCGCCGCATGCGCCGCATCGATCAGCCGCGCGAGGCCAAGCGGAGGGCCCATCCGTGCGGTGACGGCGTGCAGCCCGATCGGCTGGTAGCCCCATGAGGCATCGAGGGGATGCTCCATCACGGGCATGAACTCGATATGCGTGAAGCCGAGATCCTTCACATAAGGAATGAGGTCGGCGGCGAGCCGGTCCCAATCCCAGTAGCGGCCGTCCGGATGCAGCTTCCAGGAGGGCGCGTGCACCTCGTAGATGCTCATCGGCGCGCGGCGGTGATCCTTCCGCCCGCGGGCCTCCATCCAGGCCGCGTCGGTCCATTCGAAGCCGTCGAGCCGGGCGACGACGCTGGCATTGGCTGGGCGCAGCTCCGCCGCGAAGCCCACGGGATCGGCCTTGAGCGGCATGAGCTCGCCCTGGGCGCCGAGGATCTCGTATTTATAGGCGACGCCCTCGCCGAGGCCGGGGAGGAAGATCTCCCACAGCCCGGAATCCACGCGCCGGCGCATGGCGTGCACGCGCCCGTCCCAGCGGTTGAACGCGCCGACCACGGAGACGCGCCGGGCATTGGGCGCCCAGACCGCGAAGCGCACGCCCTCCACGCCCTCATGCGTCAGCAGATGGGCGCCGAGCCGCTCGTAAAGGCGTTGATGCGTGCCCTCAAGCAGCAGGTGATCGTCCAGCGGGCCGAGCGTGGGGCCGAAGGCATAGGGGTCGAGGATGTCCATCTGCCCTCCGCTTTCGTGGACCCGCAGCCGGTAGGGCGCGGGCAGGGACGCACCGGCGCGCAGGCCCTCGAAGAGGGCGCTGTCGCCACGACGGGTCAGCTCCAGGCTGCGCCCATCGTCGAAGATCGCCTCGACGGCATCGGCCTTGGGGCGAAGGACGCGGACCGCCACGCCGCCGCTGGCCGCATGCGGGCCGAGCACGGCGAAGGGATCCGCGTGGCGGGCCTCCAGCAGGGCCGCCGCATCCCCATCGCCCGTGCGCCAGGCGTCGGGCATCGCCTAGCCCGGCACCGGCACTTGCCAGATCTCCTGCGCGTATTCGGAGATGGTCCGGTCCGAGGAGAACCAGCCCATATTGGCGGTGTTCAGGATGGCAGCCTGCGCCCAGTCGGCGGGCCTGGCCCAGCGCTGCGCGACCTTGCGCTGCGTGTCGTAATAGCTGTCGAAATCGGCGGTCACGAGGAAGTGGTCGTGGTCGCGCAGCATCTGCATCAGGTCGCGATAGCGTTCGGGATCGTCGGGCGAGAAGACGCCCGAGGAGATGGCCTCGATCACCTGCTGCAGGCGCTCCGAGCCGTCGATGGAATCCTGGCCTTTCCAGCCCTCGGCGCGGCGGTGCGCCACCTGCTCCGTGGTCAGGCCGAAGATGAAGATGTTCTCGTTGCCGACATGCTCGTGGATCTCGACGTTCGCGCCGTCCATGGTGCCGATGGTGAGCGCGCCGTTGAGCGCCAGCTTCATGTTGCCGGTGCCCGAGGCCTCCATCCCCGCCGTGGAAATCTGCTCGGAGAGATCGCAGGCGGGCACGATCATCTCGGCGAGTGAGACATTGTAGTTGGGCAGGAAGGCGACCTTCAGCCGGTCGCGAATGGCGGGGTCGCGGTTGACCGTGCGCGCGATGTCGTGGGCGAGCTTGATGATGAGCTTGGCGCGGTGATAGCTCGCCGCCGCCTTGCCGGCGAAGATTTTCACGCGCGGCACATAGTCGCGATGCGGCTGGGCGCGCATCTCGTTGTAGAGCGCCACCGTCTCCAGCAGGTTCAGCAGCTGGCGCTTGTATTCGTGGATGCGCTTGATCTGCACGTCGAACAGCGCGGCGGGGTCGACGCGGACGTTGATCTCGCGGCGAATGAGCGCGGCCAGCGCCTCCTTGTTCTTGCGCTTCACCGCCATGAAGCGGTCCTGGAAGCTGGCATCTCCGGCGAGCGGCTTGAGCCCGACGAGGGCGGTCGGCTTGTCGAGGAATTCCGGGCCGATCGTGTCGGTCAGCAGTCCGGTCAGCCCCGGATTGCACTGCTGCAGCCAGCGGCGGAAGGTGATGCCGTTGGTCTTGTTGGTGATGCGCCCGGGGAAGAGCGCGTTGAAGTCGCGGAAAACCGTCTTCTTCAGCAGGTCCGAATGGAGCGCGGAGACGCCGTTCACCTTGTGCGATCCCACGAAGGCGAGGTTGCCCATGCGCACGCGCCGGCCATGCCCCTCCTCGATGAGCGAGACCGAGGCCAGCAGCCCCATATCGCCCGGATGGGCCGCGCTCACCGCATCCAGATGGATGGCGTTGATCAGGTAGATGATCTGCATGTGGCGCGGCAGCAGCCGCTCCATCAGCGCGACCGGCCAGGTCTCAAGCGCCTCGGGCAGCAGGGTGTGGTTGGTGTAGGAGATGGTGGCCTGGGTGACGCGCCAGGCATCGGTCCAGAGCATGCCGTGATCGTCGAGCAGGATGCGCATGAGCTCGGCGACGACGATGGCCGGATGCGTGTCGTTGAGCTGGATGGCCACGCGGTCGGGCAGAGTCTCGAGGCTGCCATAGACGCGAGTGTGGCGGCGGATGAGGTCCTGCAGGGCGGCGGAGGAGAAGAAGAACTCCTGCCGCAGCCGCAGCTCGAGGCCGGCCGGGCTGTCGTCCGACGGGTAGAGCAGGCGCGAGATGGCCTCGGCCCGCACGCGATCCGAAAGCGCACCAATATGGTCGCCGCGGTTGAAGGCGTCGATCTGCAGCGGGTCGGCCGCGCGGGCGGACCACAGCCTCAGCGTGTTCACATGCTTGCCGCGCCAGCCGACGATGGGCGTGTCATAGGCGACGGCGAGCACCGTCTCGCCGGGCTTCCAGACCTGGCGTTCCTCGCCGTCCTCGCCCTCGACATCCTCGACCGTGCCGCCGAAGCCGATGCGATGCGCGATCTCGGGCCGGGCGAATTCCCAGGGGTTACCGTATTCGAGCCAGTTCTCGGGATATTCCTCCTGCCAGCCCTGGCGGATCACCTGGCGGAAGAGGCCGTGATCGTAGCGGATGCCATAGCCGAAGGCGGGAATCTGCAGGCTGGCAAGGCTCTCCATGAAGCAGGCGGCCAGGCGCCCCAGGCCACCATTGCCCAGCGCGGCATCCGGCTCGCTGGCGAAGACTTTCTGCGGGTCCACCTCCAGCGAGGCGAGCGCGTCCTTCACCTCGGCCGTCAGCTGGAAATTGGTGATGTTCTCGCGCAGCAGCCGGCCGATCAGGAATTCCAGCGAAAGGTAATAGACCTGCTTGTTCCCCTGCTCGTAGGTGGCGCGCATGTCCTTGAGCCAGGGCTCCACCACGCGGTCGCGCACGGCCAGCGCGGTGGCGATGAACCAGTCGCGGTCCAGCGCGCCGGCGCGGCTCTTGCCGAGATCGAAGGTCAGCTTGCGCAGGATGGTGTCGCGCAGCGTCTCGCCGGACGCGCAGCTCGGCGCGGCGTCGTGGGGCGCGGCGGGCAGGATGGGGCCTTCGACTTCGTTCAAGGGCGTGGTCCTCGGTCTCTGGGTGCGTTCGGCAAGGGTCGCATGGATCGCCGGCCTGCCATATGCGGCGGGGCCGGGGGTATCTTATTCCGCAATCGCTGCGTTTTCCTGAAGGAAGGCCTCGAGTTCCGCGCGATGGGCGGTCGCGCCGTCGCGGGCGCGCAGCGCGCCGGCGGCGCTGCTGAAGCGGATCGCCGCCTCCATCTCCATGCCCTCGGCCATGGCGAGGGCGAAGGCGCCGTGGAAGACATCGCCCGCGCCGGTCGTGTCACTCGCCGTCACGCGGAAGATGGGCGTCTCGCGGATCCTTTCCTCGCCGCGCAGGATCCACAGCGTGCTCTTCTCGCCGCGGGTGACGGCCGCCATCTGCGTGACGCCTTCCGACACGGCCTTGCGCAGCGCCTCGGGCGCCCGTGCGCCGGAGCCGTAATTGGTGAGCCCGGTGACGGAGAAGATCGCGTAGCGGACGCGCGGCACCAGATCGAGCAGCAGCCGCGTCTCGCTGCGCTCGCCGTCCAGCACGGTGGGAATGCCGCGCTGCTCCGCCGCTTCAAGCGCAGCCTGCGCGCCCTCCGGCCAGCGGGGATCGCAGAGCAGGGCGCCTGCCTTGTCGAGTGTGTCCAGGGGGAGCCAGGAGGGATCGGGGTCCAGGCCCTCGCCGCGATAGCCCAGGGTCACGCGTTCACCCAGCGGATCCACCAGAACGGCCGCGACGGCGCTGCGCCCCCCGGGGATCCGCTTCATGCCGCCGAGCTCGATGCCCTCCGTCGTCAGGCCATCGATCAGGATATCGGCATTGCCGTCATCGCCCAGCCGGCCCCAATAGGCGGCGCGCCCGCCGAGGCGGCGGACGGCGATCGCCGCATTGGCCGCCATCCCGCCGATCTTGAGCTCATAGCCGCGGGCACGGGCCTTGGCCGGCGCCTGCGGGATCTCGTCGACCTTGAAGGTGTGATCGGCGACCACGCTGCCGAGGCAGATCACGAGGGGGGAGTCGGATGTGCTCATTCGATCGAAGCTAGACCAGGACCGCGTCGCGTTGAAACCGCGTTGATGCGGCGCGGCACGGGAAAATCGCTTCATTTTGAAGACACTGGGAGGTTCGCTGATGCATTGCGGGACTCAACGCCCCAGTTGCGGCGCGGATGCATGGCCTCCCCGGATTGCCGCCTTGAGGCCGCTGCCCTCATGATGCGCCAGCGAGGAATATGAAGGATCCGGCACGGACATGGCGTCACCCCTGCACCCCGATTGCGTCGCCTTCCTGAAGCTCGTGGAGGAACTGGGGCGGCCTCGCTTCGAGGACATGGATTACCCCGAGACACGCGAGCTCTATGCGGGCGGGCGCCGCGTTCTCCAGCCGCCCTCGCCGGAAGTGGCCGAGGCGCGCGATCTCACTCTGCCCAGCGGCGTGCCCGCGCGGCTCTACCGTCCGCTCGGCAGCGCCTCGGGCGAGAGGCTGCCCTGCCTGGTCTTCGCCCATGGCGGCGGCTGGGTCGTGGGCGACCTCGACACGCATGACCATCCCGCGCGGAGTATCGCCAATCTCTCGGGCTGCGCCGTCCTGAGCGTGGACTACCGCCTCGCGCCCGAGCATCGCTTCCCGGCCGCCGTGGAGGATTTCGGCGAGGCGGTGCACTACGCCCATGTGAATGCCGCGGCCCTCGGCCTCGACCCCGACCGTCTCGCCGTGGGGGGCGACAGCGCGGGCGGCAATCTCGCGGCCGTGGCGGCCCTGATGGCGCGCAACGGCACCCTGCCGCCGCTGCGCTTCCAGATGCTGATCTATCCGGTCACCGACATGGCGCAGACCCATGGCAGCTACGCCCGCTTCACCGCGGGCCTGCCGCTGACGGACGCCACCATGCGCTGGTTCCGCAGGCATTACGCGCCCGAGCCGGCGTCCTGGAGCGACTGGCGGGTCTCGCCGCTGCGCGCCGCCAGTCTCGCCGGCACCGCGCCGGCCTTCGTGCTGACGGTGGGCCACGATCCGCTCTGCGACGAGGGGCAGGACTATGCGGCGCGGCTGGAGCGCGAGGGCGTGCGCGTGATCCACGTCCATGCCGCCGACATGCTGCACGGGGTGATGACCATGAGCGCCATCATCAAGCCGGCGCTGAACTACATCGACATGGCCGCGCGCGCCCTGCGCGACGCGATGGCGTAGAGCACGATCGCCGAACGACGGGGGAGGAGAGAAGAATGCGCTTCAACGGAAAGGTCGCCGTCATCACCGGCGCCGCCAACGGGATCGGGCTGGAGGCCGCGCAAAGCTTCGCGCGCGAGGGCGCGAAGGTGCTGCTGGTGGACCGCGACGCGGCGGGCGAGGCGCAAGCCGCCGCACTCCGCGCCGAGGGCCTGGAGGCGCGGTTCCAGCAGGCCGACGTCACGAAGTCCGAGGAGGTGCGCGGCTATGTGGACGCGGCGGTCTCCGCCTGGGGCGGCATCCATTGCTTCTTCAACAATGCCGGAATCGAGGGGAAGGTCGCGGCCATCGTCGACCAGGACGAGGCGATGTTCGACCAGGTCATCGCGGTGAATGTCCGCGGCGTCTTCCTCGGCCTCAAGCACGTGCTGCCGGTGATGATCCGCCAGGGTGGCGGCGCGGTGGTGAACACGGCCTCGACGGCGGCCCTCGTGGGCTCGGCCGGCATCTCGCCCTATACCGCCTCCAAGCATGCCGTGCTGGGGCTGACGCGCAGCGTCTCGGGCGAGGTGGCGCGCCAGGGCGTGCGGGTGAACGCGCTCTGCCCCGGGCCGACCGACACGCGCATGATCCACTCGCTGGAGGATCAGGCCAGCGCCCTCGGCGCCAACGACATCACGGAGCGCTACCGCGCCGCGATCCCGCTCGGCCGCTACGTCACGGTGACCGAGGTGGTGGCGATGGTGCTCTTCCTCTGCTCGGATGCGGCAACGGCGATCACCGGAGGGCAGTTCCAGGTGGATGGCGGGCGCACGGCCTGCCCGGGTGGAAGCGCCCTGCGCTAATCCGCCATTCGCCTGTCGCGTAAACTGCGACAGGCGAGGCGCGATGACGGAACAAGGCCGCCTGACTTGAGAGGGGCGAAGCCCCCCTCAGGCCGTGACCTTCTCCAGATAGCTCTGGAAGACGCCCACGTGGTTGAAGGCCTCGTCGCAGGCGTCCGGCCATAGTTCCATCGAGCGGAACCGCACGTCATAGGTCGGCTCCATGGTCGCCTGCATGTTGTGCGCGGAGGCGTCCGGGAAGGGATAGGGCGGGGTGATCCCCACCACCACGCCCGTCTTGCCGCGGATATAGCCCGGCATGCGGTGATGGCCAGGGACGAATTCGTACTTCACCCGCACCGTCTCGCCGATCTCGAAGCTCTTCGGCGGCGAGGCCATGCGCCCGGGACCGATCGGCAAGGCCAGCGGATAGGCGCCGTCGACCAGCGCCTCCAGCTCCTCCCTGGTGACGATGCCCTTCTCCACGCAGAGCGTGGCGGCGGCGGTCAGCACGCGCTCGTAATAGGGCGCGGCCATGTAGTGGATCGGCGCCATCCGCTCGATGGCGTGGCGGTACTCGTCCATGTTGTAGATATGGCTCTTCACCGCGATGGCGGAGAGCGCGCGGGCCAGGGGCTCCCAGGTCTCGTCATGCGGGCGGGCGGGGAATTCGATCGTCCCGAAGCCCTGCTTGCCGCCGAGGTCGTGCATGCTGTCCATGGTTCAGCCCTTGATCTCGTCGAGGCGCGAAGCGCCGATCATGGAATTCTGCGTCACGATCGCCGCCAGCTTCTCGGCCGGCCAGCCGAGGGTCGCCGGCGGCTGGAGGGGCAGCACCATGTAGCGGGTGTCGGCCGTCGTGTCCCAGACGCGGATCTCGGTCGTCGCGGGCAGGTCGAGCCCCATCTCGCGCAGCGCTGTGCGCGACTGGCGCACGACGCGGGCGCGGTACTCCATGTCCTTGTACCAGTCCGGTGCCGCGCCGATGATCGTATAGGCCGTGCAGGAGCACAGCGTGCAGACGATCAGGTTGTGGACGTCGGGCGTGTTCTCCAGCACCACGAGGTGGCGGTGGTGCTCGGGGAAGTCGAAGCCCATCTCGCGTGCGGCGGCCGTGCCGTCCTGGAGCATGCGCTCGCGATAGGCCGGGTCGGTCCAGGCGCGGGCGACCATCTGGCCGCCATTCAAGGTGACCCAGGCCTCCTCGGCATGCTCGGTGAACTCCTCGACGAAGGCCTCGGGCAGGATCCCCTTGCCCTTGAGGACGATCTCGAGGGCTGCGGTTCGTTGCTCGATGGGGGCGGGGGCTTTGACGGCCATGGAAGGCTCTCCTGGATGTCTTGGATTTCCGGGATTGTTGAACGGATTTCCTGCCCGCACAATTGTCCGGCGGCGCGAGGCTGCGGTCTCAGCCAGGACCGGCGCGGCCGATCAGAGCGCGGCGCCGTCCCGCAGCACGGCATGGGCGGCGGCGGTGGCGCCGCCATCGGCCTCGTGCAGCACCAGCCCGGGCAGGATTTCGTCCCCGCCGCGCCCGCCCTTGCGCGCCTGGATGAGGATGCGCTTGGCCGGCGTCCCCACCCGCGGCCAGAGCGGCATCAGCCGCACCGAGCCGCAGCGCGCCTCCCGCAGGCCGGCGGCGGCCTCGGCGAAACGGGAGGCGGGCAGCACCAGGGTCAGGGTGCCCTTGTGGCGCAGCGGGCGGGCGAGGGCGGCGATCCAGGCCGCGAAAGGCACGTCCTCATGCGCCGCCTGGCGCTTGTCGGCCCGCGGCGAGGCGGTTCCGCCCGTCCAATAGGGCGGGTTGGCGAAGGCGTGGTCCAGGGGCGGCAGCGAGGGCAGGGCGCAGCAATCCTCGGCCAGGATGCGGGCCTCCACGCCGTTCAACGCCGCGTTGCGGACCGCGATTTCGGCGACGACCGGGTCGCGCTCCACGGCGATGACGGAAATCCCCGGCACCCGCGCCGCGAGGCACAGGAAGGCGGCACCCGTCCCGCAGCCCAGCTCCAGCACGGTCTGGCCTGTCCGGGCGGGCACGAAGGCGGCCAGCAGAACGGGGTCGATCGCCGCGCGGAAGCCCTGCCGGGGCTGGAGCAGCCGCACCCGCCCGCCGAGCAGCCCGTCCTCGGTCAGCCCATCCTTGGTTGGCTCGTCAGACACCGCTGTCCCGCATCAGGCGCCGGGCCTGCGCCGCGCATTCCGTCTTCACCGCCAGGCGGCGCGGAAAGATCGCCAGCCCCAGCCCGGCCAGGTTCTGGTCGAGCTGGACCGCCTCGATCCCCGCATCCCTCAGCAGGGCCGCGAGAAATTGAATTCGAATCGGATCGGTGTCCTCGGCGACCACTTCCATCGCGGGAAATCCTTGATTTGCCTCGCCTTGCCGCCATGTCGGCAGCTCGGGTATCCTGCATCGGCCCAGGCCCGGTCAAGCGACCGGGTCGAGGCGGGCGTGAACTTCAGGGGTTTGGACGAGTGGCTGGTGCGATCGACGCGAAACGGGACGGCACCAGGGCGCAGGGGGATTCGCGGGAGGATCGGGGCGAGGGCGCTCTGGCCCGGCTGATGGGTCTGGTGGCCGGCGATCTGGCCGCCTGCAACGAACTCATCGTCAAGCGCATGCACAGCCAGGTGGCCCTGATCCCGCAGCTCGCGGCGCATATCGTGGCGGCCGGCGGCAAGCGGCTGCGCCCGCTGCTGACCCTCGCGAGCGCGCGGCTCTGCGGCTATGAGGGCGAGCGCCACATCGCGCTCGCGGCCTGCGTGGAGTTCATCCATACCGCGACCCTCCTGCATGACGACGTGGTGGATGAGAGCGCGCTGCGCCGCGGCCAGGCCAGCGCCAATGCGCTCTTCGGCAACAAGGCCTCGGTGCTGGTGGGCGACTTCCTCTTCGCGCGCGCCTTCCAGCTCATGATCGAGGACAAGAGCCTGGAGGTTCTGCGCATCCTGGCCGCCGCCTCGGCCACGCTCGCCGAGGGCGAGGTGCTGCAGCTCATCACCCAGAACGACCTCTCCAGCACCGAGGCGCAGTATCTGGAGGTGATCGAGGGCAAGACTGCCTCGCTCTTCGCCGCCGCCACGCGCATCGGCGCCGTCGTCGCAGACCGGCCGCTGGCCGAGGCCGAGGCGCTGGACGCCTATGGCCATAACCTCGGCATCGCCTTCCAGCTGGTGGACGACGCCCTCGACTACTCCGCCGAGCAGGCGCGCCTGGGCAAGACCGTGGGCGACGACTTCCGGGAGGGCAAGATCACGCTGCCCGTGCTCCTCGCCTTCCATGACGGCGGCCCCGCCGAGAAGACCTTCTGGAAGCGCACCCTGGAAGACGGCGAGCAAGGCGAGGACGATCTCCCCGAGGGCCAGCGCCTGCTGGCCGCCTGCAAGGGCATCGAGCGCACCGTCGACCGCGCCGAGATCTATGGCGAGGCTGCCATCCGGGCGCTCGACATCTTCCCCGAGAGCGGGGCGAAGCTGGCCCTCATCGACGTCGTGCGCTTCTGCATCGAGCGGGCGCGCTGACGCGACCAGGGGCCGAAGGCCCCCTCTGATCCGGGCCATCGCCCGCCGGCGCTGAGCCGGCGGTTCGATCGGCTTGTGGAACATCGGGCCAAGGTGTGGGACGCCTGACGCATCCCCTCTGATGTCATGTGCCGTTAACGTTCTCCAAAGGGACCGAAGCGGGGTTTCGGCGTGCAAATGCCGGGGACAGCTTCGCGCAGTCCACCCTTCGGAGGCCCAAATGGCTGAACTCGACCAGGTTCTCGCGCATATCGATGCGGATCTCGACGCCGCGCTGGAGCGGCTTTTCGCGACGCTGCGCATCAAATCCATCTCCACCGACCCGGCCTTCGCCAGCGAATGCCAGGCCTGCGCCGACTGGCACGTGGCCGACCTCGCCAGCATCGGCTTCGAGGCCAGCGCCCGGCCGACGCCAGGCCATCCCATGGTCGTGGCGCATGACCGCAGCACGGCCGGCCCCTCGGCGCTCTTCTACGGCCATTACGACGTCCAGCCGGTGGATCCCCTGGAGCTCTGGACCCAGGATCCCTTCGAGCCCGTGATCGAGACGCGCGAGGACGGCACCAAGGTCCTGCGCGGCCGCGGCACGGCGGACGACAAGGGTCAGCTCATGACCTTCGTCGAGGCCTGCCGCGCCTGGAAGGCTGTCACCGGCAAGCTGCCCATCCCGGTCTCCATCATCCTGGAGGGCGAGGAGGAGAGCGGCGGCGTGAACCTGCCGCCCTTCCTGAAGGCCCATGCGGAGGAGCTGAAGGCCGATATCGGCCTGATCTGCGACACCAATATGTGGGACGCGCAGACCCCTGCCATCACCACCATGCTGCGCGGCCTCTGCGGCGAGGAGGTGATCATCCACGCCGCCGACCGCGACCTGCATTCGGGCTTCTACGGCTCGGCCGCGGCCAATCCGAACCGGGTCCTGGCGAAGATCATCGCCGGTCTGCACGACGACAAGGGCCGCGTGACCCTGGCGGGCTTCTACGACGGCGTGCCCGAGCTGCCCGAGGCGCTGCGCGCGCAGTGGGACACGCTGGGCTTCGACCCCGCGAAGTTCCTCGGCACGGTGGGCCTTTCGGTCCCGGCCGGCGAGACGGATCGCTCGGTGCTGGAGATGACCTGGTCGCGCCCGACCTGCGAGATCAACGGCATGGGTGGCGGCTATCAGGGCGCGGGCTTCAAGACCGTGATCCCCTCGGTGGCCTCCGCGAAGATCTCCTTCCGTCTCGTCTTCGACCAGGATCCCCATGCGGTCCGCAAGGCCTTCCGCGCGCATGTGATGGCGAACCTGCCGGCCGATTGCCGCGCCGAGTTCATCGAGCACGGCTCGGGCCAGGCCATTCGCTTCCCTATCGATGCCCCGGCCTTCGAGAAGGCCCGCCAGGCGCTGACCGACGAGTGGAACAAGCCCGGCGTCTTCATCGGCGGCGGCGGGTCCATCCCCGTGACGCACGAGCTCAAGAAGGCCCTGGGGATGGACGTGATCCTGGCCGGCTTCGGCCTGGAGGACGACCGCATCCACAGCCCCAACGAGAAATACGACCTGGAGTGCTTCCGGCGCGGCATCCGCTCCTGGGCTCGCATCCTCGACGCCCTTTCGCGCTAGATCAGGACATAAACCGATGAGTGAAGCCGCCGCGCCAAAGACCGCGATGCAGAAGATGCTGGATGTCGTGGAGCGCGTCGGCAACCGCGTGCCGCACCCCGTTCTCATCTTCGTGATCCTGATCGGTATCGTGATCGCCCTCTCCGCCATCCTCGGCGCGATGGGCGTGAGCGTCTCCTTCCAGCAGGTGAACTACGAGACCGACAAGATCGAGCCCATGACGGTGACGGCGCGCAGCCTGCTCACCGTCGAGGGCATCCGGTTCATGTTCACCGGCGTCGTCCAGAACTTCATGAACTTCAACGCGGTGGGCGTCATCATCATCGCGATGGTGGGCGTGGGCGTCGCGGAGGAGGCGGGGCTCGTCAAGGCGCTGATCCGCAAGCTGGTCGTGGTCGCGCCGCCCAAGGCGCTGACCTATATCCTGGTCTTCGTCGGCATCGTGTCCTCCATCGCGGCCGATGCGGGCTACCTGGTGCTGATCCCGCTGGCCGCGGCGGCCTTCCTCAGCGTCGGGCGGCATCCGCTGGCGGGCCTTGCGGCAGCCTTCGCGGCCGTGGCCTCGGCCTTCCTGGTGAACGTGCTGATCGTGCCGACCGACGGCATCCTGACCGAGATCACCAATGACGCCATCGCGCTCGTCAACCCGAACATCAAGATCGACCTGGCGGCCAATCTCTGGTTCTCCATCGCCTCGGTGGCGCTGCTGACCGTGCTCATCGCGCTTATCACCGAGCGCGTGATCGAGCCGCGCCTGGGCACCTATGTGGGCGACTACAAGCTCGCGGGCGACACCGGCCTGTCGGATGACGAAGGGCGCGGCCTGCGTTGGGCGCTGTGGGGCATGATCGGCGTCTTCGCCTTCCTCGCGCTGCTGACGCTGCCGCCGGGCGCGCCGCTGCGCAATCCGGACACGGGCGCGATCATCGGCAACTCGCCCTTCATGAACAGCCTGATCGTCTCGATCGCGCTGGTCTTCCTGGTCTGCGGCGTGGCCTATGGGCTTGGCGCGCGGACCATGAAGTCCACCAACGACGTGATCGGCGCCATGCAGAAGGCGATCGCGAGCCTTTCCGGCCTGATCCTGCTGCTGCTGGTGATCAGCCAGTTCATCGCCTTCTTCAACTACACCAACATGGCCACCCTGGCCGCCGTCTCCCTGGCCGAAGTGCTGACGCGCGCCAATCTCTCCGCCATCTGGCTGCTGGTCGGCTTCGTGGTGGTGGTCTTCCTGCTCGACCTGATCATCACGGCGGCGATTGCCAAATGGGCCATCTTCGCGCCCATCTTCGTGCCGCTGCTCATGCAGCTCGGCATGTCGCCCGAGGCGGTGCTCGCGGCCTATCGCGTGGGCGATTCGCCGATGAACGCCATCACCCCGCTCAACGCCTATTTCGCGATGATCGTGACCTTCGCCATCAAGTACCAGAAGGACGCGGGCGTCGGCACGGTGATCGCGCTGATGCTGCCCTATGTCATCGTGCTGAGCGTGGTCTGGACCGCCTTCCTGGTGGGTTGGTACCTGCTGGGCCTGCCCTGGGGTCTGGGGGCCTGACCCCAGGCCCGGCCGGGAGGCGCCGGCGATGAGCGACATCTCCATCACCTTCGCGATCATCGGCGTGATGGTACTGGCCTTCGTCTCCAACCTCGCCCCCATCGCGCCGGTGGCCCTGGCGGCGGCGCTGACCCTCTACTTCACCGGCATCCTCACCCATCACGAGGCGCTGTCGGGCTTCGGCGACACGACCGTGCTCTTCATCGCCTCGCTCTTCGTGGTGAGTGCGAGCCTGGATGCGACCGGCGTCACCGCCTGGGCAGGCAGGCTGCTGATCGCCCAGGCGGGCAAGAGCCGGCGGCGACTGCTGGTGCTCGCCATGCTGCTGGTGGCCTTCCTCACCGCGCTGATCGGCTCCAGCGGGGCCGTATCGGCTCTGCTGCCGGTGCTGGTGCTGGTGGCGGTGCGGCTGGGCTGGTCGCCTTCGCAGCTCATGATGCCGCTCGCCTTCGCCTCCTATTCGGGCTCGATGCTGGTGCTGACGGGCAGCCTCGTGAACGTCCTCGTCTCCGACGCGGCGACGGATGCGGGGCTCGCGCCCTTCGGCTATTTCGAGGTGACGGCGGTGGGCATCCCGCTGCTGGCGGGCACGGTCACCATCGTCGTCTTCTTCGGCGAGAAGTTGCTGCCCATGCGGGCCGGGCGCGGCATCCCGCAGGATCTCAGCCGGCATTCGGGCACGCTGGCCGAGCAGTACCAGGTCTTCGAGGGGATGCACCGCTTGGTGATCAGGCCGGACTCGCCCTTCGTCGGCCAGCCGAGCCCGACCGTGGAGGCCGAGAACCGCCCGGGCCTCAGCCTCATCGCGATCCGCCCCGGCGGCAAGACTCCGCCCATGGCGACGCCGCTGCTGGCGGCGGGCGACATCCTCTTCATGCGCGGCGAATCCCAGACCGTCGCCGATTTCGCCGCCGAGAAGCGCCTGGAAGATGCGGTGCCCGCCAAGCAGGGCGAGGTCAGCGCCTCGCTCTTCAACCAGACCCACGGCTTCACCGAGGTGGTGCTGCCGCCGCGCTCGGCGTTGATCGGCGACGAGGTCTTCCCCGGGATGATCACGCCGAGCGGCGACCTCATCATCCTTGGCATCCAGCGGCGCGGGGAGAACCTCGGCCCCGGCATGGGGAAGCTCGCCGCCGGCGACACGCTGCTGGTCCAGGGCCGTTGGGAGGCGCTGGAGGAGCATTCCGGCGATCCCGATGTGCTGGTCGTGGCCGCGCCCGAGGCCATTCGCGGCCAGGCCATCCCGCTCGGCACGGGGGCGGCGCGGGCGGTCGCGATCCTGATCGCCATGGTGGCCGCGCTCGCGACGGGGGTGGTGCCCAGCGTCATCGCCGGTGTCACGGCGGCCTGCGCGACGGTGCTGCTCGGCGTGCTGAAGGTCGAGCGCGCCTATCGCGCGATCAACTGGACGGCCCTCATCATGGTCGCCTCGCTGATCCCGCTCTCCATCGCCATGAGCAAGACCGGCGCGGCCGAGCTCATCGCCGACACGCTGGTGGGCGTGCTCGGCGAGGCCAGCCCCTACAAGATGATGGCCGCGCTCTTCATCCTGACGGCGATCCTCGGCCAGCTCATCAGCAGCACGGCCACGGCGCTGATCCTCATTCCGGTCGCGATCGCGGCGGCCACCGAGATCGGCGTCTCCCCGCGCACGGCGCTCGTCACCGTGGCGATCGCGGCGGCGGCCTCATTCCTCACGCCCATCGCCTCCTCGGCCAGCCTCATGGTGCAGGGGCCGGGCGGCTATCGCTTCGGCGACTACTGGAAGCTCGGCCTGCCGCTGCTCGGCTGGTCCTTCCTGATCGCGATCTTCCTCGTTCCCGTCTTCTGGCCTTTCTGAGGGGCAAAGCCCATGAACTCCGACCTGATTCTCGTCCTGCTGCTGCTGGGGGCGGCCATCGCCATGTTCGTGGCGAACCGCCCGCGCATGGATGCGGTCGCCCTCATCATGATCGCCGTGATGCCGTTGACCGGCGTCATCACGATCAACGAGGCCCTCGCGGGCTTCTCCGACCCCAATATCGTGCTGATCGCGGCCCTCTTCGTCATCGGCGAGGGGCTGGTGCGCACCGGCGTCGCGCGCCTCATGGGCGACTGGCTGAACGCCAAGGCGGGCAACAGCGAGACGCGCATGCTGATCCTGCTGATGCTGGCCTCGGGCTTCCTCGGCGCCTTCATGAGCTCGACGGCGGTGGTGGCGATCTTCATCCCGGTGGTGTTGCGGATCTGCCAGAACACCGGAACGGCGCCGAGCCGGCTCATGATGCCGCTCAGCATCGCCGCGCTGATGAGCGGCATGATGACGCTGGTCGCCACCGCGCCCAACCTCGTGGTGAATGCCGAGCTGGTGCGCCAGGGCGGCGAGAGCTTCGGCTTCTTCAGCTTCACGCCCTTCGGCCTGCCCATGCTGTTCATCGGCACGGCCTATATGTTCTTCGCCCGCCGCCTGCTGCCCGACATCAAGCCGGCTTCGGGAGGGCAGGGGCGCGCCAATCTGCAGGACTGGGTGGAGCAATATGGCCTCGCCAAGCGGGCCTATCGCGTACGGATCATGATGGGCTCGCCGCTGGTCGGGCAGAAGCTGGACGACCTCGAGCTGCGCGCCAGCGGCGTGAACCTGCTGGCCATCGAGATCGGCGGCCGCTTCTCGACCGAGGTGATCCGCCCGATGGCGCGGACGGTGCTGGAGGCGGGGCAGATCATGCTGCTCGACGTCATCCTGCCCGACGTCGAGATCGAGGCGCTGCGGGAAAAGTACCAGCTTGAAATCCTTCCGCTCGGCGATGGCGGCTATGTCACCGACCGCTCGCAGGAAATCGGCATGGCGGAGGTCATCATCCCCGCCGATTCGCCGCTGGTGGGCCAGACGGTGCTGCATGCGCGGGTCCGCTCCGAATCGGGGCTGACCGTCATCGGGCTGCGCCGGGGCCGCAAGGTGCTGAGCGAGGGACTCCTCCAGGAGCAGCTCAAGGTCGGCGACACGCTGCTGCTGACCGGCTTCTGGTCGGATATCGGCGAGCTGCAATCGGAGCCCTCCGAGATGGTCGTGCTGAACCTGCCGACCGAAATGGAGGAAGTGCTGCCCGCGGCCAGCAAGGCGCCGCACGCCGTGGCGATCCTGGCCCTGACGATCGGCCTCATGATCAGCGGCCTGGTGCCCAATGTGCATGCGGCGCTGATCGGCTGCCTGCTGATGGGCGCCTTCGGCTGCCTGGACATGAACGCGTCCTATCGCTCGATCAGCTGGAAAAGTCTGATCCTGATCGTGGGCATGCTGCCCTTCTCGCTGGCCTTGCAGCGGACCGGCGGCGTGGAGCTGGCGGCCGAGGCGGTGACCGCCATCGCCGGCAATGCCTCGCCGCGCATGGTGTTGGGGCTGCTCTTCCTCATCACGGCGATGCTGGGGCTGTTCATCTCCAACACTGCCACCGCGGTGCTGATGGCGCCCGTGGCGCTGGCGGTGGCGCGGGATATGGGCGCCTCGCCCTATCCCTTCGCGATGATCATCGCGCTCGCCGCCTCCACGGCCTTCATGACGCCGATCTCCTCGCCGGTGAACACGCTGGTGGTGGGGCCCGGCAACTACGGCTTCGGCGATTTCGTGAAGGTCGGCGTGCCGCTGAGCCTGATCGTGATGGCCGTCAGCCTGCTGCTGGTGCCGATCATCCTGCCGCTGTGAGAAGGGCGGCTGCGAGGAAATGCGTCGGGAGAAGGGGATGGAGGTCCGAGGCGGAATTGAACCGCCGTAGCAGGTTTTGCAGACCTGTGCCTAACCACTCGGCCATCGGACCCCATAGGCCGGCCGTGTATCGGGCCTCACGGCGCATCGGTCAAGGCGGGGCTGCTTTCCGCGACGCGCCGGCCAGCCTATAAACCGGCGATCAGGATTAAGGTGAGTGGATATGGCGCAGAGCCTGGTGACGGAATTGCCGCAGGTCGCAGAGGATTTCTCCCGCGCCCGCCGCTTCATGGTGGACGGTCAGCTCGCCCCCAACGGCATCACCGACCCGCTGCTGCTGGGCGCGATGGGCGAGATTCCGCGGGAAATCTTCCTCCCGCCCGCGCTGCGCCACCGCGCCTATGCCGATGATGCCGTGCCGCTGGGCAACGGAAGGGCGATGCTCTCGCCCATGGTGCTGGCCAAGATGATCCAGCTGGCGCTGCCCCAGCCCGGCGAGCGCGCGCTCGTTCTCGGCGCGGGCGCGGGCTATGGCGCGGCCGTGCTGGCGCGGATGGGCCTCAAGGTCATGGCCGTCGAATCGGAGGCGGAGCTCGCGGCCCGCTCCGAGGCGGCCTTCGGTTTCGGCCTGCACGAGAATCGGCCCGTGATGACGGTGGCCGATGCCAAGGCGGGCCTGCCCGCGGGCGCGCCCTTCCGGCTGATCGTCATCGAGGGCGCGGTGCAGAAGGTGCCGGCGGCGCTGACCACGCAGCTCGGCGAGGGCGGGCGGCTGCTGGTGATCCGGCGCGAGCCGGGGCAGGTGGGCCGCATCCTGATGATCCGCAAGCTCGGCGGCGGCCTCACCGAAGTGGCCGGTCCCGACGCGGCCGGCCCTCTCCTGGCGGAGTTCGCCCCGGCGCCCGGATTCGTCTTCTGAGCAGGCTTCCGATTTCGGGAGCCTTCAAATTTCGCGCTGTGGTGCGATATGCCCGCAATCGGTTATAAAACTCCCGGCAGCGGGAACGGAGTTGGGTCTATGCATCTGAGCATGAGGTTTGCTCTCCTGTCGGCAACGGCGGCTGGGATCTTCGCGGGGGCGCCGGTTTCCGCGCAGACCATGCAGGAGGCCCTGGCCTCCACCTACAACAACAACCCCACCTTGCTCTCGGCGCGCGCGCAGCTTCGCGCCGTGGACGAGGGCGTGCCGCAGGCCCTGGCCGGCTGGCGGCCCACGGTCGTGATGGCCGGCAGCGCCGGCGCGGCCGACGTCCGCACGCGCAGCCAGGCCCAGGCCTTCCGGCCCGATGGAAGCTTCTACTGGCGCGATCCGGTCGGCTCGGTGAACGGCGTGACGGGCCCGATCCCGACGACGCTGCGCCAGGAGCGCACCCCCGCCTCGGCCACCGTCACTTTGACCCAGCCGATCTATCGCGGCGGCAGGACCGTGGCGCAGACGCGCCAGGCCGAGAACACCGTGCTGGCCCAGCGCGCCCGCTTGCTCGCGGTCGAGCAGCAGGTCCTGGGCGACGCCGTCTCCGCCTATATCGGCATGATCCAGAATGCGGAGCTCCTGCGCCTCAACATCAACAATGAGCAGGTGCTGGTCCGTCAGCTCCAGGCGACCAACGAGCGCTTCCGCGTCGGCGAGATCACCCGCACCGACGTCGCCCAGGCCGAGAGCCGGCTCGCCGGGGCGCGTGCCGCGCGCACCCAGTCCGAGGGCACGCTGCAGATCGCCCGCGCCACCTTCGAGCGCGTGATCGGCGCGGCCCCCCAGCGCCTGACCAATCCGCAGCCTCTGGCCGTGCCAGTCCGCAGCGCCGCCGAAGCCCAGGCCGTCGCGATCGCGAACAACCCGAACGTGGTCTCCGCGCTCTTCGCCGCCGCCTCCTCGCGCGACAATATCGACGTCCAGGTCTCGGTGCTGCTGCCGCAGGTCTCGGCCAATGCGCAGGCCTTCCGCCAGGACAACCAGTCCACGGCGCATATGCGCCAGACGGGCGGCCAGGCGACGATCAACCTCTCGGTGCCGATCTTCCAGGGCGGCGCCGAGCATTCGGCGGTGCGCCAGGCGCGCCAGCAGGCGCAGCAGAGCATCACCCAGGTGGATGAGCAGCGTCGCCTCGCGGCCCAGAACGCCTCGCAGTCCTGGGAGCAGCTTCGCAGCGCCCGCTCGCAGGTCGACAGCGTTCGTTCGCAGATCCGCGCGGCCGAGATCGCGCTGGACGGCGTGCAGCGCGAGGCCATCGTGGGCAGCCGCACCACGCTGGACGTGCTGAACGCCGAGCAGGAGCTGCTGAACGCGCGCACCAGCCTGGTGAACGCGCTCTCCACCGTCATCACCGGCTCCTACTCGGTGGCGGCCTCGATCGGCCGCCTCACGGCGCAGGATCTCGGCCTGCCGGTCGAGGTCTACGACATGACGGCCTATTACAATGCGGTCCGCAACCGGTGGGTGGGAATCGGCGACTATTCCACCGTCTCCGTTCGGCGCTGAGATGTCGGCCTCGAGGCCTCCGGGCGGGTCCGACCCGTCCATGGACGACATCCTCGCCTCGATCCGCAAGATCCTGAACGAAGATGAGCAGGGGGGCGCGACCATCGCGCCGCCTCCCGCCCCGCCGTCTCCCCTCCCGGCCCCGATCCAGCTCACGGCCGAGATGATGATCTCGCCGCCCGAGGGCCTCTCCGGGCCGGCTGCCGCGGTTTTCCCCACGCCCGTCGTCCAGGCCGCGCCGCCCTCGCAACCGGAGCCCTTCCTCATGTCCCTGGATCCGCAGGGCCCGCCCCCGGGCGGCCTCGTCGATGCCGTGGCCGCGGCGGCCACCGCCTCGGCCTTCGGGCAGCTCTCCCGCCTCGCGCAGGAACGCACGGCGAGCGTCACCCGCAGCGGCCCCAGCATCGAGGATGTGGTGCGCGAGGAGCTGCGCCCCATGCTCAAGGCCTGGCTCGACGCCCATCTGCCGGCGACGGTCGAGCGGCTGATCCAGGCTGAAATCCAGCGCGTGATGTCCCGTCAGGGCTGATCCGAGCGCCTGAGGGCTTGACGCGCCGCCCCGCGCGTTCGACCTCTGCGCGATGCTCGACAAGGCCTTCGACCCCGCCTCCATGGAATCGCGGCTTTACGCCGCTTCCGAAGCCTCCGGCGCCTTTGGCGCGAACCCGGAGAGCAATGCGCAACCCTTCACGATCGTGGTGCCGCCGCCCAATGTCACGGGCAGCCTGCACATCGGCCACGCGCTGAACAACACCCTGCAGGATGTGCTGGTCCGCTACCGCCGCATGCAAGGGCGCGACGCGCTCTGGATGCCGGGCATGGACCATGCCGGCATCGCCACGCAGATGGTGGTGGAGCGCCTGCTCGGCACCCAGGGCAAGACCCGCAAGGAGCTGGGCCGCGAGGCCTTCGTGAACCGCATCTGGGACTGGAAGGCCGAGAGCGGCGGGACCATCACCCGCCAGCTGCGCCGCCTGGGCGCCTCGCTCGACTGGCCGCGCGAGCGCTTCACCATGGATGCGGGCCTGTCCAAGGCCGTCATCGAGGTCTTCGTGCGGCTGCACAAGGAAGGCCTGATCTACCGCGACACGCGGCTGGTGAACTGGGACCCGGTGTTCCAGACCGCGATCAGCGACCTCGAGGTCGAGAGCCGCGAGACCAAGGGCCAGATCTGGACCCTGCGCTACCCCGTCGAGGGCGAGCCCGGTCGCTACATCCAGGTCGCGACCACGCGGCCCGAGACCATGCTGGCCGACACCGCCATCGCCGTCTCGCCCGGCGATGAGCGCTTCGCCGGCCTCGTGGGCAAGAAGGCCATCGTGCCCCTGGTGGGCCGCGCCATTCCCATCGTGGCCGACGAATACAGCGACCCCGAGAAGGGCACGGGTGCGGTGAAGATCACCCCCGCGCACGACTTCAACGACTACAATGTCGGCCGCCGGCACGACCTGCCGATGCCCTCCGTCCTCGATGCCGAGGCGCGCATCTGGCTCGACGAGATCGACGCCGACCTGCGCGCGATCGAGGGCGTGGCCGATCCCGAATTCGTGCGCTCCCTGGCCGGTCAGGACCGCTTCGTGGCCCGCAAGGCCATCGTGGCCGAGCTGGAGCGGCTGGAGCTCTTCGAGGGTGTCGAGGCGCACAGCAATGCCGTGCCGCATGGCGACCGCTCGGGCGTGCCGATCGAGCCGCGCCTGACGCTTCAGTGGTATTGCGACGCGGCGACGCTGGCCAAGCCCGCCATCGAGGCGGTCGAGACCGGCAAGATGGAGTTCGTCCCCAAGCAGTGGGAGAACACCTTCTTCGCCTGGATGCGCGACATCCAGCCCTGGTGCATCTCGCGCCAGCTCTGGTGGGGACACCGCATTCCGGCCTGGTACGGCCCCGAGGGCAGCCTCTTCGTCGAGAAGGATGAAGAGTCCGCCAAGGCCGCGGCCCGGGAACAATTCGGGCGCGACGTGGAGCTGACGCGCGACGAGGACGTGCTGGACACCTGGTTCAGCAGCGGTCTCTGGCCCTTCTCGACCCTCGGCTGGCCCGACAAGACGCCCGAGCTGAACAAGTACTACCCGACCGACGTGCTGGTGACGGGCTTCGACATCATCTTCTTCTGGGTCGCCCGGATGATGATGTTCGGCATCCACATCATGGGCGAGGTCCCCTTCAAGCACGTGATCATCCACGGCCTCGTGCGCGACGAGAAGGGGGCGAAGATGAGCAAGTCGAAGGGCAATGTCCTCGACCCGCTCGAGCTCATCGACGCCTATGGCGCGGATGCGGTGCGCTTCACCCTGGCGGCACTCGCCTCGCCGGGGCGGGACATCAAGCTCGCCAAGGCGCGGATGGAGGGCTACCGCGCCTTCGCCACCAAGCTGTGGAACGCCTCGCGCTTCCTGGAGATGAACGGCATCGCGGCCAATCCGGCCTGGTCGCCCGACAGCGCCCAGGGCCCGCTGGCCCGCTGGATCCTGGACGGCGCGAACACCGCCATCGCCGAGGCCACTGCCGCCCTCGACGCCTTCCGCTTCGATGAATACGCCGCCGTTCTCTACCGCTTCACCTGGAACAGCTTCTGCGACTGGTTCATCGAATTCGCCAAGCCCGTTCTGAACGGGCCGGACGGACCCGAGAAGGACGAGGTGAAGGGCGCGGCCCAGCATGTGATCGGCGTGGTCCTGCGCCTGCTGCAGCCGGTCATGCCCTTCATCACGGAGGAGCTCTGGACCCATCTGGGCTATGGCGGCGAGGCGAGCCTGATCGTGGCTCCCTGGCCCCAGGCCGTGGCCGTGCGCGACGCCGCCGAGGCCCGCGCGGAGCTGGATGGCGTGGTGCGCCTGATCTCCGAGGTGCGCGCCGTGCGCGCCGAGGTTAACGTGCCGCCTTCCATCACGACCAAGCTTCTCGTCCAGGGCGCGTCGCCCGAGATGCTGGCCCGGGCCGGCCGCTGGATCGACGCGATCCGCCGCCTGGCGCGCGTCACCGAGATCGAGGTGTTGGACGGCACAGTGCCCAAGGGCGTGGTGCAATGCGTGTTCGGCGAGGCGACGCTCATGCTGCCGCTGGCGGATGTGATCGACCTCGGTGCCGAACGCGCGCGCCTGTCCAAGGACCGCGCCAAGGCCGAGATCGAGGTGAAGAAGATCAACGGCAAGCTCGGCAATCCCGAATTCATCGCCAAGGCAAAGGAGGAGGTGATCGAGGAGAACCGCGAGCGGCTCGCGGATGCCGAGGCTGAGATCGCGCGGTTGGATGCGGCCATGGCGCGCATCGCGGGGTAGGGGGATCGGGGGGGCTTTGCCCCTCATCTTCTTGCATCTGCGGTGAAATGGGGTTTCCTGGCGTCAAAGCATCAGGAAACCGCCATGACCGCCTGGGACAAATCGCGCCTGCCGAGCCGCCATGTGAGCGTCGGCCCCGAACGCGCCCCGCACCGCAGCTATTACTTCGCCATGGGCATGACCCGCGAGGAGATTGAAAGCCCGCTCGTCGGCGTCGCTTCCTGCTGGAACGAGGCCGCGCCCTGCAACATCGCGCTCAGCCGCCAGGCCCAGGCGGCCAAACGCGGCGTCGCGGCCGCCGGCGCGGCCCCGCGCGAATTCACCACCATCACCGTGACCGACGGCATCGCCATGGGGCATCAGGGGATGAAGTCCTCGCTGGTCTCTCGCGAGGTGATCGCCGATTCCGTCGAGCTCACCATGCGCGGCCATTGCTATGACGCGCTGGTCGGCATCGGCGGCTGCGACAAGACGCTGCCGGGCATGATGATGGTGATGCTGCGCCTCAACGTGCCCAGCGTCTTTCTCTATGGCGGCTCGATCATGCCGGGCCGCCATCACGGCCGCGACGTGACCGTGCTCGACGTCTTCGAGGCGGTCGGCCAGCACGCCGCCGGCAACATGTCCGACGAGGAGCTGCAGGAGCTGGAGGAGCATGCCTGTCCGGGCGCGGGCGCCTGCGGCGGGCAGTTCACCGCCAATACCATGGCCTGCATCTCCGAGGTGATCGGCCTCGCGCTGCCTTATTCGGCCGGCGCGCCGGCGCCCGACACCGAGCGCGACGAATACGCCTATCGCAGCGGATTTGCCGTGGTCGATCTCATCCGCAAGCAGTTGCGGCCGCGCGATATCGTCACGCGCAAGGCGCTGGAGAATGCCGCGCGCATCGTGGGCGCCACGGGCGGCTCCACCAATGCCGGGCTGCATCTGCCCGCCATTGCTAATGAATGCGGCATCGATTTCCCGCTGGAGGAGGTGGCGCGGCTGATGCGCGACACGCCCCACATCGCCGATCTGAAGCCTGGCGGGCGTTACGTGGCGCTGGATGTGCACAGGATCGGCGGCGTTCCCGTCATCATCAAGGCGCTGCTCGAGGGCGGGCTGCTGCATGGCGATTGCATGACCGTCACCGGCAAGACGCTGGCGGAGAACCACGCCGAGGTGGTCTTCCCCCGGAATCAGGACGTCGTGCGCCCCGTCGCCGACCCGATCAGCAAGATCGGCGGCGTGGTGGCGCTCTTCGGCAACCTCGCGCCCGATGGGGCGATCGTGAAGATCGCCGGCATGGAGAAGCTGCGCTTCGAGGGCACGGCGCTGTGCTTCGATTGCGAGGAGGACGCCTTCGCCGCCGTCGACGCGCGCGCCTACAAGCCCGGCGACGTCATCGTCATCCGCTACGAAGGCCCCAAGGGCGGTCCGGGCATGCGCGAGATGCTGAGCACCACCAGCGCCATCTACGGGCAGGGGATGGGCGACAAGGTGGCGCTCATCACCGATGGCCGTTTCTCGGGCGCGACGCGCGGCTTCTGCATCGGCCATGTGGGGCCGGAGGCCGCGGTGGGCGGGATGATCGGCCTGCTGCAAAATGGCGACCGTATCGTCATCGATGCCCAGGCGGGCACCATCGACGTCGAGCTGGACGAGGCGGAGATCGCGCGGCGGCGCGCCGAATGGAAGCCGCGCGCGCACAATTTCAATTCCGGCGTGCTCTGGAAATACGCCCAGACCGTGGGGCCCGCGCGGGCGGGCGCCGTGACGCAGCCGGGCGCGCGGGCGGAGACGCATATCTACGCCGATATCTGATCGCGCCTTAGCGATGCGTTAACCTTTGCGGGCCCATCCTGGCGACAGACAGGTTTGGACCCGCAAAATGCTGGACGCCCCCTCATCCGTCGCCGGTCTTCAGCCGGCGATGTCGCCCGCGGAGCAACGGTTGCTGCGGGATGCTGCCGCCGGGGCCCGGGCGGCCGTGGAATTCGGCTGCGGCGGCAGCACCCTCGCACTCCTGGAAGAGCTGTCCGGCCCGTTGGTCTCGGTGGAAACCGACGCGCGATGGCTGGCGCGGCTGCGCGGCGAGCCGGGCTGTGTCGAGGCGGCTTCCAACGGCCTCTGGTGCGGAATTCATGCGGATCTGGGAGCCGTCGCCAACTGGGGTTGGCCGCGTGATCCGACGCGATATGCCGACGGGCCGATCTACTGGAATGCGCCCTGGATGCTCTGCCCGCAGCCGGGTTTCGTGCTTGTCGACGGCCGCTTCCGCGTGGCCTGCGCCATGGCGGCTCTGGCGCGCCTGGCGCCCGATGGCGTCGTGGCGATCCATGACTTCTGGGGCCGCGAACATTACCGTCCCGTTCTGGAGTTCGCCGAACTGGTCGGCACCACGGCGAGCCTCGTCCTCCTGGCGCGAAAACCCGGCATGGAGATCCCTCATCCAGGCCAATTCGCGATTGATCCGAGATGAGTGCGAATCAACGCGCGGCGTAAGCCTTCCTTAACTTCCGACGCTCAGGATGCCTTCGCTCCCGGAATTCGGGGGAGGCTGATAGGCAAAGGAAAAAGACCCATGTCGCTCAATTCTGTGCACACCAACATGGGCGCGATGGTCGCGCTCCAGTCGCTCAACAAGACCAGTGCCGAAATGGAGGTCACGCAGAAGCGCATCTCCACCGGCTATCGCGTGGCCGATGCGCGCGACGATGGCGCGGCCTATGCGGTCGCCGAGCGCATTCGCGGCGATCTTGCTTCCACCACCTCGGCGAACCAGCAGCTGGGCGGCGTGAAGGGGCTGCTCGACACCACGCGCACGGGACTGGAGAACATCTCCAACGCCCTGAAGGACGTGAAGGCCACCATCGTGGCGCTGTCGGACGCCAATATCACGCCGAGCCAGCGCAGCCAGTACATGTCGGCGCTGAAGGAGAAGTTCAGCCAGATCTCCAACTTCGTGACGGACACGACCTATAACGGCCAGTCGATGCTCAACACGGCGGCGACGGCGGGCGACACCGGCACCACGCTCGGTCAGGTCAAGACGGTGCGCAATGGTGAGGGCGCCTCCTATTCCTTCAACAAGATCGCCTCCAAGGGCATCAATGGCGGCTCAGGCTTCACCGCGCTGACGGGCCTGGGCATGACGACGAGCGGCGCGGTCTCGGGCACCACGCTGGCCGCGGCGATCAGCAGCTTCGGCGCGGCGCTCACCACGGGCGGGGCGGTGAACGTCGCGATCAACAATACGCTGACCGCGATGAACAACCTCGGCAGCTACAGCAAGTATGTCGACAGCCAGATCAACTTCAACAAGGCGAAGATGGACGCGCAGGAGGCGGGCATGGGCGCGCTGATCGACGCGGATCTGGCGAAGGAATCGGCGCGTCTTCAGTCGCTGCAGATCCGCCAGCAGCTCGGCAGCCAGGCGCTGGGCATCGCCAACCAGGCACCGCAGGTCCTGCTCTCGCTCTTCCGCTGATGACGAGTTCGGGCAGGCAGGAGGCCGCCCTCATCCTTTCTCCGGCACTGCCGGCCGCCGTTAATCCCCCATGATGGAGGAAGCCTGCCCCATGTCGTTCACCAGCAGTTCCGCCGCCGGAAGCTACCGCCGCCAGCTCACGCCCAAGCAGATGGAGGCCGAGGTCTACGGCCGGGCTACGCGGACCCTGCGCGAGGCGATGGACCAGCAGAGCCCCGTCATCCTCGCCCGCGCCCTGGCCGATAATCGCCGTCTCTGGGACGCGGTGCAGGCGGCCGTGATCGATCCAAGCAACCGGCTCCCTCTTCCGCTCCGGGCCCAGATCGCATCCCTGGCCCGCTCCGTCCTTCGCGAATGCGACGCCGAGACCCCCGATCTCGATCACATCATCGGGGTCAATGAGCAGATTGCAGCGGCCCTCTGGGCGTGACGGAGATCGAAATGCAAACCCTCCCCGCGGCCAGGATGGCCGCTGCTCCCGGTGTCCTGGACCGGCTCCTCGAGCGCGGCCGCAGCATGCTCAACTCGCGCCGCACCACGGAAGCCCTGCTGATGCTGGAGCGCGCGGCCGTGGTGCCGGGCGCCCCGCCCGAGGCTTTCGGGCTTCTGGCCGAGGCGCTGCTGGAGGCCGGGCGGACCGGTGAGGCGCTCCTCGCCGCCGACAAGGCGCTTGCCGGCCAGCGGTCCGACGGAACATTGCACCTGCTGCGCGCCCGCATCCGGCGCGAGAACGGCGACAGGCCGGGCGGCATGGATGACGCCGCGGCCGCCGTCATGGCGCATCCCGCGAGCCTGGAGGCGAGGACCCTCTTCGCCACCTGTCTCTCCGAGGCCGGCCGGCACGACGAGGCCCTGCTTCTCTTTCACCAGGTCTTCGAAGCGCAGCCAGGCAATGCTCACGCCGCCGCCATGCTGGCCATGGCCTTCATGCGGGCGAACCGCCACGAGGCCGCCGAAGAACTCTATGCGCTGGCCGAAGGGCTCTCGGGCAGGCCGTCCGGCCTCGTGGTCCTGCGTGCGCAGAATGCGATCCTTGCCGGCGATCCCGGCTCGGCCGTCACCATGCTGGAAGCGGTTCTCGTCGTATCGCGTCCGGACAGCGGCGCCTGGGCCATGCTTGGCCAAGCTTATCATCGGCTCGGCCTCACCGACCGGGCCGGAGATGCATATGCCGAGGCCTCCGCGCTGGAGCCGGACAATGCCTATCTCCGGCACATCGCCGCCGCGGTCGGTGGCCGGCCCGTGAAAGGCGACCGGGCCAGCGAGCAGTATGTGACGGAAGTCTTCGATGGCTTCGCGGCGCGCTTCGAGGAATCGCTCTTCTCGCTCGGCTACCGTATTCCGGGCGTCATGCTCCGCATGATGGAGGCGCATCATCCGGGCCTCGCCGGAGGGTCGACCAAGCTGGGTGATGTGCTCGACCTGGGTTGCGGCACGGGCCTCATGGGAGCGGCCCTGCATGACCTTCTGGGCGGCCGGCTCGTGGGCGTGGACCTGTCGCCCCGTATGCTCGAGGCGGCGCGTGGAAAGCGGATCTACAGCGAATTGCGCTGCGCTGAGGTCATCACCGCCCTTCAAGAGGATCGGACGCAATATGCCGCGATCCTTATGGCTGATCTCCTCTGCTATTTCGGCGCATTGGAGGAGTTCTTCGAGGCTGTACGCCCGCGCCTAGCGCCAGGTGGATTTCTTCTGTTCAGCATCGAGGCGGGCGAGCCCGGCGCGACTTGGGTGCTCACCCGAAACGCCCGCTACCAGCAGAGCGCCGAATATGTCCGCCGTGTGCTGTCCCAGGCCGGGCTGGTCGCCAGCGAATTCCGGGAGGACGTGTTGCGGTTCGAGAATGGCGAGCCCGTGAAGGGCTTCATCGTCCTTGCCGCCTTGGGTCACTGAGATGACCGGTCTGGCCATCTTCGAAGCGGGTCTGGACGAACTGCGCGCGGGTCGTACCGATTCGGCTCTGCCCTTGCTGACGGCCGCGCTTGAGCGTGAGCCCAAACATGCCCTGGCGTCCCTCAATCTCGCCATGGCGCTCATGGATCTGGGCCGCCTCGACGAAGCGGGGCCGCCTCTTCGCAAGGCCGCTGCGGCCTTGCCGCATTTGGCCGAGGCGCATTTCCGCACTGGCCGCCTCGCGCATCTCCAGGGCGATCTCTGTTCGGCGCGCGCCGGCTACGAAGCCGCGCTGGCGCGTGTTCCGGTTCACGTGCCGGCCCTGTCCGGCCTCGCTGTCATCGAGCGGATGTGCGGCTTGCCGGAGCGCGCGGAGGCGCTCTTCTCCGAAGCCTTGCTGCATGCACCGATGGATGGCGGCATCGCCTTGGAATTTGCCAGAACCTTGCGGGAAAGCGGTGCTGCGGATCGCGCCGCGACCATCGCCGAGGATGTTCTCGTCCGCGAGCCGGATCTTGGCCAGGCCGGGCTGATCTGGGCCGACGCCCTGGTTGCCCAGCATGGCGTAGCCGAGGCGAAGCTGCGCATCGAAGCCGCGATCAGGGCCGACCCTCTCTGCGCCGCGCGCGTCGCGGGGCTTGCCAGCGTCATCGAGGCTTTGGATGGTCCTGCGGCGGCATTGCCTCAATGGCGTCTCGCCAAGGTGCTGGCCCCCGATGACGGCCAGATCCTGAGCGGCCTCGGCCATTCCCTCTGGCGGCAGCGGCAGTACAAGGACGCGCTCGAGGTTTTCGAGCGCGCCGTGCGCCTGCTGCCCAATGAACGAAAGCTCCGCGTCGCCTTGGGTGAGCAGCTTCTCCGGACCCACCGCTTCGCGGAGGCGAAAGACATGCTCGAGCGAACCATGCGGGATCTGGGGTCCGACTACCGGGGACAGGCGACGCTGGCGTTGGTGCAGGTGTCTCAGGGCCTCCAGGATGACGCAATGGTCTCCGCCGCGGCGACGGGCGGTGAGAATGAGATGCTGCTGCGCCTGTGCAGCGTGGGGCCCTATCATTCGGAGCAGGCCGATCCCGCCCGTCTGCTGGAGGTGGCGGTACGCCTGCACGAAGGTCTGTCGCAAGGCCTTGATCCCTATTGTCCTGTCCCGCGCATCCGGTCGAAGGACCGGTTGCGCGTCGGCTTCCTTTCCGCGAATTTTGGAACGCATCCGGTCGGCTGGTTCACCCTGGCCGGCATCGAGAGCCTGCCGCGTGATGGCTTCGAGCTGGTCTTCCTGGCCTTTGGCGAAAGGGGAGGCGCCTTGGCCCAGCGCTACCGTGACAGGGCGGATGCCTGGGGCGCGCTTGATCCGGGCATCGGTGAAATGGCGCTGGTGGAAAGGCTCAGGGCCGAGGGTCTGGATATCCTGATCGACCTGGGGGGGCACGGCTTGGGCGGAAGGCTGCGCGCCCTGCGGCATCGCTGCGCGCCGGTGCAGATCAAATGGGTCGGCTCTCAATCCGCGACCACCGGGGTTCCGAACATCGACTGGATGCTCACGGATGACTGGGAAACGCCCCAGGGCTTCGAGCGCCACTATCTGGAGCGGTTGCTGCGCCTGCCGGACGGCTATGTCTGCTACGAGCCTCCCTCCTACGCTCCGCCGGTGGCGGCGCCGCCCCTGCGGGCACGCGGCCATGTCACCTTCGGCTGCTACAACAACATGGCCAAGATCACACCGCGGGTCCTGGCCTGCTGGGCGCGCATCCTGAACGCCGTGCCGGAGAGCCGACTCGTCCTGCGGACCCATGCCCTCGCGGACGCCCCCACACGGGAGGCATTCATCAAGCGCGCAACGGCCATGGGTCTCCCCCCGGAAAGGATGGACCTGCATGGCGCGATCCCACATGCGGAATTGCTGGCCGCCTATGGCGACATCGACATCTCACTTGATCCCTTTCCCTATAATGGCGGGCTGACGGTCTGCGAATCCCTTTGGATGGGCGTGCCCGTGCTCACGCTGGCGGGTGGCGGCTTCGCCGCACGGCACGCGCTGTCGCATCTTTCCAATGTCGGTCTCGTGGATTGGGTGACCTATGACGAGGAGGGCTACGTCGCGCAGGCCATTGCGCGCGCGGCGGATCCAGAGGCGCTCGTCACGCTCCGCGCGACGCTGCGTGAACGCGTATCGGTCTCGCCGCTCTGCGACGCGCCGCGCTTTGGGCGGAACCTGGCCGATGCCCTGCGCCGGGCCTGGGCGGAGGCTCAGGCTTGACGACAGCCCGTCCGCGGGAGCCAGCATGGCGCATGAGCATCATCGAGATCGCCAGCCATCGCGGCGGCGCCTTCCTCTGGCCCGAGAACAGCCTCCTGGCCTTTCGCCATGCCCTTGGCTGGGCCGCGGAGCAGGTGGAGTTCGACGTGCATGCCAGCCGAGACGGCGAGCCTGTCGTCATTCACGACGCCACCTTGGACCGCACCACCGATGGCTCCGGCCCGATCGCCACCCTCGACTGGGCAGAGGTGCGGCGCCATCGCCTGCGCGGAACGGGCGGTGAGCATGTCCCGAGCCTTGCACAGACCGCGGCCCTGATCGGTCCTTCGCCGCAGAAGCTTCGGATGGAGATCAAGGCCGGCGTCGATGGCTGGCCCTATGCGGGTTTTGTCCAGCGGTGCACGGAGGTGCTTGGCCCGCTGCGGGCGCGCACGGTCCTCATGAGCTTCGAGGCGGCCACTCTCGCCGAAGCCGCCGCGCTGGGGGGCTTTGAGCAACTCGTCTATCTGGCCGAAACACGCCCCATGCGTGCCCTTCGCCCCGTCGATGCCGTCGCGCTGTGCCGCAGTTGCGGGGCGACCGAGCTCGGCGTTCATGTGAGCGTCGCCGATGAAGCGCTGCGGGACGCGCTGCGGGAATCCGGCCTGCGCCTCTCGGTCTGGGGCGCCAACCACGCTTCCAGCATCGCCCGCGCGCTGGCCCTCGGCGTGGACGTCCTGGCCACGGATGACCCGCCGCTCGCGATCGCAATGAGGGCCGGCGGCAAAGCCTATCCGCGATAGTCCAGCCCGATATCCAGGATGGTCGCGCTATGGGTCAGCCAGCCGATGGAGATCAGGTCCACCCCGCTGGCAGCGACCCCCGCCGCGGTCTCCGGCGTGATCCGGCCCGAGGCTTCGGTGATCATGCGCCCCTCCACCAGACCGACCGCCTCGCGCAGCAGGGGCGGTCCCATATTGTCGAGCAGCACGGCGTCCAGCTTCAGCGACAATGCCTCCTGCAACTGGTCGAGGCTGTCCACCTCAAGCTCGATCTTTACCATATGCCCGACATGGGCGCGGACGCGCTCGACAGCGGGGCGGACGCCGCCCGCCATGGCGACGTGGTTGTCCTTGATCAGCACCGCGTCATCCAGGCCGAAGCGGTGATTGGACCCACCGCCGACGCGCACCGCGTATTTCTGCACGGCGCGCAGCCCGGGCATGGTCTTGCGCGTGCAGCAGATGCTGGCCTTGGTCCCCTTGACCGCCCTGACCACGCGCGCCGTGGCGCTCGCGACGCCGCTGAGATGGCAGAGGAAATTGAGCGCCGTCCGCTCGGCCGTCAGCAGTCCGCGGGCCGGGCCTGACAGTGTCGCGATGACGTCGCCCGGGGCGAGGGGGCTGCCGTCCGGGCGCTCCACACGGATCTCGATGCGTGGATCGATCAGCTGGAAGGCGAGCAGTGCCAGGTCCAGCCCGGCCACCACGCCGGGCTGACGCGCCACCAGCGCCACGCTGGAGCGCGCCTCGGCCGGGATCACGGCATCGGTCGTGACATCGCCGGCGCGGCCGAGATCCTCGAGCAAGGTCATCCGCACCAGCGGTTCGAGCATGATCCGGGGCAGGGGAGAGAAGGCCATGTTCAGAACTCCAGCATGCGTTCGACCGCGCGGCGCGCGCGTGCGGCGATCTCGGGGGCGATGGTGACCTCGTGCCGCATCTCCTGGAGCGCCACGCGGATATTGGTGAGGTTGATGCGCTTCATATGCGGGCAGAGGTTGCAGGGCCGCACGAAGCCGACATCCGGGTATTGCGCGGCGAGGTTGTCGCTCATCGAGCACTCGGTGATGAGCGCGACGCTGGTGGGGCGCTCCCGCGCGACGAAGTCGTTCATCATGGCGGTGGAGCCGGCGAAATCGGCCTCGGCCACCACCTCCGGCGGGCATTCGGGATGCGCCATCACGATGACGCCTGGATGGTCCTCGCGCAGCTGGCGGATATCGGCGGGGGTGAAGCGCTCATGCA
Organism: Roseococcus sp.; assembly: GCF_965227005.1. Lineage (NCBI taxonomy): Bacteria > Pseudomonadati > Pseudomonadota > Alphaproteobacteria > Acetobacterales > Roseomonadaceae > Roseococcus > Roseococcus sp. Next base: position 291,721 of record NZ_CBDDFJ010000017.1, on the reverse strand, counting down.
CCTCGCAATGGCCGTTCCAGGTGATGATCTCCACGCCCGTCTCGCGCGCGACGTTCTGGGCGAGATACTCGTCCGGCAGCAGCATCACGCGCGGCACGCCGAGGCCCTCGACGATCTTGCGCACATTTCCCGAGGTGCAGCAGATATCGGATTCGGCCTTCACCGCGGCCGAGGTGTTCACATAGGTCACCACCGGCACGCCCGGATGGCGGGCGCGCAGCGCGCGGATATCGGCGGCCGTGATGCTCTCGGCCAGGGAGCAGCCCGCCGCGGTGTCGGGGATCAGCACCGTCTTGGTCGGGTTCAGCAGCTTCGCCGTCTCGGCCATGAAATGCACCCCGGCGAGCAGGATGACATCGGCCTCCACGCGCATGGCCTCGCGCGCCAGGGCCAGGCTGTCGCCCACGATGTCGGCAACGCAGTGGAAGATCTCGGGCGTCTGGTAGTTGTGCGCGAGGATCACCGCTCGGCGCTGGCGCTTCAGCTCCAGGATCGCGTCGATCTCCTCCGCGAAGGAGGGCCATTCGATCGGCGGGATGACGTGGCGCACGCGCTCGTAAAGCGGCGCGGTGCGCGCTTGCAGGGCATTCATCGGGCGTGACTCCTCAATATACTCAAAACGAGCATTTCAGGGCCGCAGTTGCGACCGACACGGCATTCCTTGCCGCCTGTCACTTATGCTAGTGATGAGTATAAGAGAGTCAAGGGAGGGTGAAGGCCGTGTCCGGCCGCGTCAGACCATGCGGGAAATCGGTAGCGTCGCGCCGCCGATGGCGCGCTCCTGCAGCACATGCGCGCGGAAGCGGAACAGCTTGGCGGGGCGCCCGCCCGTCTCGGTCGCGACCTCGCCTGTCTCCTCGACCAGCGCCTGCTGTTCGACCAGGCGGCGGAAATTCTGCTTGTGCAGCACCTGGCCGGCCAGCGCCTCCACCGCGCGCTGGAGCTGCAGCAGGGTGAAGCTCGCGGGCATCAGCTCGAAGACGACGGGGCGGTATTTGATCTTCGCGCGCAGCCGCGCGATGCCGGTGGCGAGGATACGGCGATGGTCATGCAGCATTTCTTCGCCGGGCAGCGCCGTGGACAGGTTGCCGCCCAGGCGGCGGATGGCCTCGGCCACCAGCCCGGCTTCGAAGAGCAGTTCGTAGCGCTGCAACACCATCTCCTCGTTCCAGGGGATGTCGCCCTGGCCGAAGGTGATGCGGATGCGCTGCTGCCGTGCGCGCTTCACGGCGGGTTCGTCCGCCGCGGCCGCCCAGGCGCGCAGGCGAGGGAGAATTGTCTTGGCGATCATCGCCGGCGCGCCCTCGCGCCAGTCCTCCCAGGGAAAGTAGCGGTACCAGACGCGCCAGCCGGGCTGGTCGCGGCCTGTCGCATGGGCCTGCCGCGTCAGGCCGAGATAGCTGATGGAGATGACGCGCCGCCGCGCATCCTCGGCCGAACGGTCGCTATCGGCGAAGGTATAGAGCTGCTCGACATAGCCCAGCGGATGGTGCGTCTGCTGCTCCACCCAGGCGCGCAGGCCCGATTGCAACGTGCGGTGCCCCGAGGCGAAGGGCCCCGAGGGCAGCAGGCTCCCCTCGCGGATGGTCAGCACGCGCGGCTCGCCATCCGTGACGGCGACCACGACGGCGGTCAGCTCGACTTCGATGGCGCCGTCCTGCAAGGGTTCCTCCGTTGTTCCGGACGACTCGCGCCGCGGCCTTTTCCGTGTCGCCGCCGTCATGCCATGCTCCCGAGACGCCCGCCAATGCCGCAAAGGGAGGGGAGGCGCCATGACAAGCCGGAATGCGGCCTCTTACGAGCAATGGCGGCGGGAGTTCCGCTGGGACATCCCCGAGCGCTTCAATATTGCCCGCGTTTGCTGCGACCGCTGGGCGGATGGCAGCGGACGGCCCGCCTTGCTGCGCGAGGGCCCGGCCGGGCTGGAGACGCTGACCTTCGATGAGCTCCAGGAGATGAGCCGCCGTTTCGCCAACGTCCTGCTCGCCCAGGGCATTCGCGCGGGCGACCGCGTGGCGATCCTGCTGCCGCAATCCTGGGAGGTCGCCGTCGCGCATCTGGCGATCTACCGGATGGGGGCCATCGCGGTGCCGCTCTTCGCGCTGTTCGGCGCGGATGCCATTGCCTATCGGCTCGCCGATTGCGACGCGCGGGCGATCGTCACCCACACGGAAGCCCTGCCGAAGCTGCCGCAGGGGCCGCTGGTCATCCTGACCGACGGGCCAGGCGCGCTGGACTTCCACGCCGAGATGGCGCGCGCCAGCCCCGACCACCTTTGCGCCGACACCGCGGCCGAGGATCCGGCACTCATCATCTACACCAGCGGCACGACCGGCGCGCCCAAGGGCGCCTTGCATGCCCATCGCGTGCTGCTGGGCCATCTGCCCGGTGTCGAGATGCCGCAGGATCTCTTCCCGCAGCCCGGCGACCTCTTCTGGACCCCGGCCGACTGGGCCTGGATCGGCGGGCTGCTCGACGTCCTGCTGCCCTCGCTTTTCCACGGCGTCCCGGTCCTGGCGCTGCGCATGGAGAAGTTCGACCCCGAGCGCGCCTTCCACACCATCGCGCGCCACAAGCTGCGCAACCTCTTCCTGCCGCCGACCGCGTTGCGGCTGATGCGCCAGGTGCCCCATGGCCGCGCCCGGCCGCGCTCCATCGGTTCCGGCGGCGAGACCTTGGGCGCGGAGATGCTGGAATGGGGTCGCGAGGCCTTCGGCGTCACCATCAACGAGTTCTACGGCCAGACGGAATGCAACCTGATCGTCTCCTCCTGCGGCGCGCTCTTCCCGCCCAGGCCCGGCTGGGTCGGCCGCGCCGTGCCGGGGCATGAGGTCGCGATCACCGGAGGCGAGATCGCGGTGAAATCGCCCGATCCGGTGATGTTCCTGCGCTACTGGAACCGCCCCGAGGACACGGCCGCAAAATACCGCGACGGCTGGCTCATGACCGGCGATGCGGGCGAGATGGACGACGAGGGTTTCATTCGTTTCCTCGGCCGGTCGGACGACGTCATCACCTCCGCCGGCTACCGCATCGGCCCGGCCGAGGTCGAGGACTGCCTGATGCGCCACCCCGCCGTCGCCGCGGCCGCCGTGGTGGGCATTCCCGACGCGTTACGCACCGAGGCCGTCGCCGCCGCCATCGTGCTGCGCGCGGGCGAAGCGCCCTCCGACGATCTGGCGAGGCGCCTGCAGGAGCACGTGAAGACGCGCCTGGCCGGACATCTTTACCCCCGGCACATCCGCTTCGTGGCAGAATTGCCGCAGACGGCGACCGGCAAGATCATGCGCCGCGTGCTGCGCCAGGACTGGGACAAGCTGCCATGATCTCGAACGCCTCTCCGAGCCTCGACTTCGCCCTGGGCGAGGAGATCGACGCGCTGCGCGACATGGCACGCGGCTTCTCCGCCGACCGCGTCGCCCCCATTGCCGCCGAGATCGACCGGACCGACGAATTCCCCCGCCATCTCTGGCCCGAGATGGGCGCGCTCGGCCTGCACGGCATCACGGTCGGCGAGGAATATGGCGGCTCGGGCATGGGCTACCTGGCCCATTGCGTCGCCATGGAGGAGGTGAGCCGCGCCTCGGCCAGTGTCGGGCTCAGCTACGGCGCGCATTCTAACCTCTGCATGAACCAGCTCGCCCGCAACGGCAACGAGGCGCAGAAGCGGAAATACCTGCCGAAGCTCATCAGCGGCGAGCATCTCGGCGCTTTGGCCATGAGCGAGCCCAATGCCGGCAGCGACGTGGTGAGCATGCGCCTGCGGGCCGAGAAGCGCGGCGACCGCTATGTGCTGAACGGCACCAAGCTCTGGATCACCAACGCGCATTACGCCGAGACCCTGATCGTCTACGCCAAGACCGACCCCGAGGCCGGGCCCAAGGGCATCACGGCCTTCATCGTCGAGCGCGGCATGAAGGGTTTCACCCCGGCGCAGAAGCTGGACAAGCTCGGCATGCGCGGCTCGCCCACTTCCGAACTGGTCTTCGAGGATTGCGAGATCCCGGAGGAGAACGTGCTGGGCGCCGTGAATGGCGGCGTGCGCGTGCTGATGTCGGGGCTGGATTATGAGCGCGCGGTGCTGGCGGCGGGGCCGCTCGGCATCATGCAGGCCTGCCTCGACGTGGTGCTGCCCTATATCCATGAGCGCAAGCAGTTCGGCCAGGCGATCGGCGAGTTCCAGTTCATCCAGGGCAAGGTCGCGGACATGTACACCCAGCTCAACGCGGCGCGGGCCTATGTCTATACGGTGGCGCGCGCCTGCGATGCGGGGAAGACCACGCGCAAGGATGCGGCCGGGGCAATCCTCTTCGCGGCGGAGGCGGCGACCAGGGCCTCGCTGGACGCGATCCAGATTCTCGGCGGCAATGGCTATATCAACGACTATCCGACGGGGCGGCTGCTGCGGGACGCCAAGCTCTATGAGATCGGCGCGGGCACGAGCGAGATCCGCAGGATGCTGATCGGGCGCGAGCTTTTTCGGGATGCAACCGAGCGTTGAAATTATTCGGTAGAATGCTCTTATCACTAGAAATGTACTGAATCTCAGAAAAAAATACGTCAAATTTTGGTATTTTCCTCTCTCCTGGCTTGACCCAAGCCTCTCCAGTCCGTCTGAGTTTACCCGCTCCCGCCGCAGCGATTTGGGTTCGGCCGGGCATTTTCATCAGGAGGACCTTGCACATGACCGATGAACCGCGCGCGGCTCCCGCCGTCGGGACTTCCGATCCGGCGCAAGGCACGGTGATCCGAATTGCCAAGGCCGAGGAAGGTACGTCGAAGGGCGAATTCTGGGCGGTGCTGCGCGCCGTCGTCTTCCTCGTCGCCGGTATCCTTCTGCTCGGTTACATCATCGGCTGACGCGCCCGCTGGGGCAAAGCCATCCCGCGCGCGGCCCTGCCGGAGAATCGCAACCACCCGATCCCTTTGCGGAAAGGGCCGATAGGCTGTAAATTACTCCCATGGACCGTCGCCAATTTCTCTCCGGGGTCGCGGCGCTCGCCGCTCCCGTCGCATCCGCTCGTGCGCAGGGGGGCGGTGCCGCCGCCCGCACCATGGTCGCCTCGTCGGAGGCGATGCGCCGCCTGGCGGAGCGCCTCGCACGCATCGAAGAGGATGGGCTCGATCCGCGCTGGTACGGGCTGACGCCGCAAAGCCTGCAGGACCCCGCGACCATCGCGCGCAGCACGGGTCTCGTATTGACCGATCTGGTGCAGGGGCGGGTCGCGTCGATCCCCGGCCGGATGGATCTGCTACGGGAAAACAACGCCGCCGCGCTCAACAACTGGATGCAGGAGGTCGCGACCTCCGCCGAGCCGGCCGAGGTGCTCGACCGCGCCTCCGCGCCGACGCCCGAGCTCGCCACGCTGAAGGCCGGGCTGGCCGCGGCGCGGGCGAGGGCCGTCACGGGCTGGCCGGGCTTCCCGACGGGCGGCCGCGTGCTGGAGCCCGGCGCGACCGACGAGGTGCGCGTCAATGCGCTTCGTGCCCGCCTCGTCGTGACCGACCCCGAGCTGGCCGCCAATCCCGGCACCGGGCCGGTCTATGACGAGGTTCTCCAGGCCGCGGTGCGCCGCTTCCAGGCCGCCGTGGGGACGGAGGCGGATGCGCGTGTCGGTGCGACGTCCATGACGGCGCTGAACCGATCGCCGCAGTCCATCGTCAACCAGATCCGCGTCGCGATGGACATGCGCCGCGGCGCGCCCGCCCGCCCGCGCGACCGCCGCGTCGAGGTGAACATCCCCGACTACCGCCTCAAGGTCTTCGATGAAGGCCGCGTTATCATGGACATGGCGGTCGTGGTCGGCGGCGTCGTGCGCCAGACGCCGATGATCCAGGCGCGGCTGACGGCCGTGCAGTTCAACCCGCCCTGGGGCGTGCCCGCCCGCAACGCCAAGGAAGACGTGCTGCCGCGCCTGCGCCGCGACCCCTCGGCCGTGGCCGCGAAGGGTTTCCGCATCTTCCAGCGCGTCGATGGCGAGGTCGTCGAGGTCGATCCGACGACGGTCGACTGGCGCGCGGTGAATCCCGATCGCTTCCCCTATATCATTCGCCAGGATGCGGGCGATTCCAGCGCACTGGGCCGGCTGAAGTTCATCATGCCGAATGGTGACGACATTTACATGCACGACACTCCCGATCGGCACTATTTCCGTCTCGCGGATCGCGCCCGCTCTTCGGGTTGCATCCGCCTCGACAGGCCGATGGATTTCCTCATGCTCCTCCTCGATGGCATGCCCGGTTGGGACCGGGCGCGCGCCGAACGCACCGTTGCAGGACGTGTCACCTCGGTGAACGCAGTCCGGCGGCAGCTACCGGTGCGGCTGCACTACAACACCGTCACGGTGGACGGCGCGGAGATGCGCATCCGCCAGGACATCTACGGGCTCGATGCCGCCTATGCCCGCGCGATGGACGCGCGAACGCGCACGACGGGCGTTCCCATGGCCGCGGCGGCCTTGTGAGCATGCGTCTCTTCCAGCATTCCTGCCCGGCCTGCGACGGCCTCGACGACACCCTCGCCTGCAAGGGCCGCCGCGGCGCGCTGGGCGCGATCGTCGGTCTTGGCTTCGCGGCCCTCGCACCCGAGGCTCTCGCGCAGCGCCTGGGCAATAGCGCGGCGCGAAGCATCTCGATCCATCGGGCGCAGACCGGCGAATCCTTCGATGGCGTCTATTGGCGTGATGGCCGCTACGACCGCGAGGCGCTGCAGAAGCTCGACTGGGTGTTGCGCGATCCGCGCATGACCGAGGCGACGCCCATGGATCCGCGCCTCTTCGACGTGCTGCACCGGGTGCGCTCGAGCCTCGAGACGACCGAGTCCTGGGAGGTCATCAGCGGCTATCGCGCGCCCGAGACCAATGCGGCCCGCGCGCGGGAATCCCGGCGGGTGAGCCGGGCCTCGCTGCACATGTCGGGCATGGCCTGCGACTGCCGCCTGCCGGGGCGCAACTCGCTCGGCATCGCGCGCCTGGCCGCCGACATGCAGACCGGCGGCGTGGGCCTCTATCGCCGCGACGGCTTCGTGCACCTGGACTGCGGCCCCTCCCGCCGCTGGTGACGTAAGGGGGGGTAAAGCCCCCCCTGGCGGCCTACTCGGCCCGGATATTGGACCGCTGGATCACCTCGGCCCAACGGGCCCGGTCGCGCTGGATGACGGACCGGAACTCGTCCGGCCCGGTCAGCGTGATCTCCATCGCGTTCTCGTTCATCTTCCGCTGGAAATCCGGATCGGCGGCGACGCGGCGCAGCGCGGCGGTCCAGCGATCGAGCGCCGGCGCGGGCATGTTCGCCGGCCCCATGATGCCGAACCAGGAGGACATCTCGAAGCCGGGCACGGTCGCGCCGACCAGGGGCAGCGGTAGCAGCGGCGAGGGGCGCGGCGCGCCATAGGCCACCGCGCGCAGCCCGCCGTCGCGGATCTGGCCCAGGAATTCGGGCATATTGCCGAACATGAGATCCACGCGGCCGGCGGTCATCTCGACGATGGCGGGCGCGCCCCCGCGGAAGGGCACGTGCAGCAGGTTCACCCCGGCCATCCGCTCGAAGAGCGCGGCGGCCAGATGCTGGGACGAGCCATTGCCGGTGGAGGCGTAGCTGATGCGCCCCGGCTCGGCACGGGCGAGGGCGACCAGCGAGGCCACGTCCTGGAACCGCGCCTGCGGGCCGGTGACGAGGATGTTGTAGACATTGGCCACCATGGCGATGGGCGAGAGCTCGCGATCCACGTCCACCGGCATGCGCGTGCCGGGCATGACGGGCATCACGGTCAGATTGGCCATGGTCGTCAGCAGCACGGTGTTGCCGTCGGGCGCCGCGCGGGCGACGAATTCGGCGGCGATCAGCCCGCCGGCGCCGGTGCGGTTCTCGACCACGACGCGCTGGTTGAGGACGGGGCCGAGCTTATCGGCCAGCAGGCGCGTCAGGATGTCGCAGGTGCCGCCGGCCGCGAAGCCGCAAAGGAAGCGGACATCCTGCGCGCGGCCGGATTGCGGCGCCAGGGCGAGGAGGGCGGCCAGGGCGGCCCCCATGAGGCGTGATGTCATCTCCCGTGATCCTTTCTTGTTGTTGGTTCAGGTGTAGCCGGGCCTTCGGGCCGCAGCCGAAAACCGGCCGGCCGAGCGCGGATGTCCACGATCTTCAAGACTTGTCGCTCCCCTTTGAGCGGAGGCTGCGGCATGCGGTAGGGGCTGGCAAGCGGGAGAATCCCAAGCCACTATCGCAGCGCAGCAGGAGCGCCCGCATGGCCGAGAACAGCCTCGATCTTCCCCTCATGGATTCGATTCAGCGCTGGCAGGGCATCTCGGCGCCCAATTCCGCGGCGCGGTACGGGCTGAAGGATCTCGAAGGGCTGATCGCGGCGCTGGCTAAGCTGCGGGGCGAACTCGTCTTCGAGGACGAGCCCGCGAGCTTCGAGGCCGCGCTCACAGCCTGCAAGGAGCCGCAGGCATGAGCCCGGACGCCCTCGCCGAGCTCTCCATGACCGAGGCCGCCGACGCCTTCGCGCGCGGCGACGTGACGGCCGCCGCTTTGCTGGATGCGACCTTCGATCGGTTGGAGCGGCACGGTGCGAAGGTGAACGCCGTGATCCGCCTGGACCGCGAGGAGGCGCGCACCGCGGCCGCGGGGATGGACCTGGCGCGCAAATCCGGCGCGAAGCCGGGGCCGCTCGCCGGCGTGCCGATGATGCACAAGGACATGTACTATCGCGAAGGCAAGGTCAGCACCTGCGGCAGCAAGATCCGCCGCAACTTCCTGCCGGCCGTGACCTCGACGGTGCTCAGGCGGCTCGACGCGGCCGGCGCCGTGGATGCGGGCACGCTGAACATGGCGGAGTTCGCGCAGAACCCGACCGGCCACAACGCCCATTTCGGCGATGCCATGAATCCGTGGGACGCGGCGCATTGCACGGGCGGCTCCTCCTCCGGCTCGGGCGCCATCGTGGGCGCACGGATCGTGACGGCGGCACTGGGCTCGGACACGGGCGGCTCGATCCGCCTGCCGGCGAGCATGTGCGGCGTGACCGGCCTCAAGCCGACGCAGACGCGGGTGCCGCGCACGGGCGTCATGCCGCTCTCCTTCTCGGCCGATAATGTCGGGCCGCTCTGCCGGACGGCGCGCGATGCGGCGCGCTTCCTCGGCGTCGTCGCCGGCGTCTGCCCGGGCGATCCGACCAGCTCGAAGGAGCCCGTCGGCGATTACGAGGCCGCGCTCACCGGCGATATCCGCGGCCTGCGCGTGGCCGTCTGCGAGCCCTGGTTCTTCGACGACATCGACGCCTCCGTCCTCAAGGGCTTCCAGGCGGCGATGGAGGTGCTCAAGGGCCTCGGCGCGACGGTCGAGGCGGTGAATCCGCAATCGCTCTTCGCCATCAACACCTATACGGCGCTGGTCTCGCGCGTGGAGGGCGCCACCATCCACCAGCAATGGATGCGCGAATGCCCCGGCGACTATGCCGTCCATCTCTCCGCGCGCCTCTATGGCGGCAACGCCATCCCGGCCACGGCCTATCTGGAGGCGCTCTCGCGTCGCGGCCCGCTGCTGCGCCGTTTCTGCGACGAGGCGCTGGGGCGCTTCGACGTCGTCGCCACGCCCACCTTGCGAAGCCGCGTGCCCACGCGCGCCGAAACCGATATCGACGCCGATCCCGGCAACTGGGACCGCTTCATGGACGTCTCGCGCAACACGCGGCCCTTCAACTATCTGGGCCTGCCCACCATCAGCATCCCCGTGGGCTTCGACGACCGCGGCGTGCCGCTGGGCCTGCAGCTGGCGGCGCGGCCCTTCGCCGAGGCGCGCGTCCTGCAGGTCGCGGACGCCTTCCAGCGCGAAACCGACTGGCACAAGCGGACGCCCTTCTGATGAGCCGGCCCGCCATCGGCCTGATCTGCCGGCCGCCGCGCCTGGCCCGGTTGCGGCTGGAGGGGGTGATCGGCGCGGATCGCGCCTTCGCCCTGGCCCAGGCCTTCCTGGCGGACAGCGTGGCGCTCGGCCAGGAGGTCGCGCGGCGCGTGGCGGGGGATCTTACCGTCTTCCACTCGCCCGCCGACACCGGCGCCGAGATGGCGGAGCTGCTTCCGGGGGTGGCCCTGCATTCGCAGGCGGCGGCCGAGATCGACCTTCGCCGGGAGCGCGCGGCGGCGCATCTCTTCGCGCGCGGCGCGGGGCAGGTCGTGCTGATTGGCCTCGACGCGCCGACGCTGCCGCCGGCGATGATCGAACTGCTCTTCGACGCCCTGCGCTCGGGCGCTGATGCGGGATGCATCCCCACGCTCGACGGCGGCTACTGCGCGATCGGCTATGCCAGGCCGCTGCCCGGCCTGACGCGTGGGATACCGATGAATCCGGAGCTGCTTTCGGCCACGCGCGCCAAGGCCAAGGCGGAAGGGTTGAACTTCCTTCAGCTGCAATTCTGGCACGACGTCGACGACGCCTCGGATCTGAAGCTGCTGCGGATGACCCTGGATGGGGCGGCGCCCCCCAACTGCTCGCCGCTGCCGCCCTTCGCCGCGCATGCGACGCGGGCCGTGCTGGGGTAACGAGGGGCGGGCTTCGCCCCTCGTCCATTCGTCTCCTTATAAGGAGGCGTGCAGCCAGCGCGCCATCGCCGTCACGCGCGCATCCTGGTGCATCTGGCCGACCAGCTGCACGCCGAAGGGCATGCCGTCCACGGCCAGCACCGGCAACGTGACGCAGGGCGTGCCCATGGCCGAGGTCGCTGCATTGCAGGCGACATCGCCCGTAGGGCGCGGGTTGCGGGCGGCATCGGGGGCGGTCGGATCCCAGACCGGCGCGATGCCGGGCGAGGCGGGCGCGATCAGCGCATCCACCAGCGGCGCCACGCGTGCCATCGCCGCGCGCATCTCCTCGCGCACCGCCAGGGCCGCGCGGTAATCCTGCACCGACAGCGCCTCGGAGATCCGCAGGCGGGCCACGGCGCGCGCGCTCATGCCGCCCGGATGGGTCTCCTCCAGGTTCAGCAGGCCCCAGCGGTTCTCGAAGCCCACCACGGCATTGGTCACCGCCTTGCCCTGGGCGGCGATGCGCTCCAGCGCCTCGATCCAGGGGTGGTCGGCCCGCCGCAGCACCGGCACGCCGAGCTTGCGGATGCGCTCCAACAACGCCTCGAAGGCCTCACGCTCGCTGTCGCGCATCTGGCCCCAGCCCTCGGTTTCCAGCACCGCCAGGCGCTCGGGGCGCACCGGCTGCGGCGGCGTCATCGGCCCCATCAGCCCGAGCATGCCGGGGTCGCCGCCCGTGCGCGAGGCGATCTCGATGCCGACCTGCCACATGTCCTCGTAGCTATTGGCATGGACGCCGGCCGTGCTCTGGCTGGAACCCTGCCGCTCGCCGCGATGGATGCCACCCTGCGTCGGCTTCAGCGCGATGTTTCCACAGAAGGCCGCGGGCCGGATGATGGAGCCGCCCACCTGCGTGCCGATTGCCGCCGGCACCATGCCCGCGGCGACGGCGGCCGCCGTGCCCGAGGAGGAGCCGCCCGGCGTGCGCGTCGCATCCCAGGGGTTCGTGGTGGGGCCCGGCTCGCTCTGGCCGAGCTCGGTCGTGACGGTCTTGCCGAGGATGATCGTGCCCGCCTGCTTCAGCGCCTGGATCATCGCGGAATCGCGGCGCGGGAAGTTCCCGGCATAGGCGGCGCAGCCCATCTGCGTCGGGAAATCCTTCGTCTCGATGAGGTCCTTGATGCCGATGGGCATGCCGTCGATGGGCGAGAGCGGGCGGCCCGCCTTCCAGCGCGCCGCGCTCGCATCCGCATGGCTGCGGGCGAAGGCGCCGTCCTGCACGACGAAGGCACGGACGGTCGGCTCCTTCTCCGCGATGGTCTCCAGGCAGCGCTCCAGATAGGCGCGCGGCGTGTCGCGCTCCTCGGCGAAGGCGGGGACCGCATCGTGCCAGGTGAGGCCCTGGAAGGTATGGGGGTCGTAGGTCATCAGTGAATCTCCGGCTCCGGCGAAGGGCCGGCCCGCTCGAGGAAGTCCATGTCGCAACCAGTATCGGCCTGACGCACGGAACGTTGATACAGCCCGGTCCAGCCGCGCTCCTGCGGGGCCTTGCGCGGCTGCCAGGCGGCGCGGCGCGCGGCGAGCTCGGCCTCGTCCACCAGCAGGTCGATGCGCCGGCCTGGCACGTCGAGGCTGATGAGATCCCCGTCGCGCACGAGGGCGAGCGGCCCGCCCAGGGCGGATTCCGGGGCGACATGCAGCACGCAGGTGCCGTAGCTTGTGCCCGACATGCGCGCGTCCGAGACGCGCACCATGTCGCGCACGCCCTCCTTCAGCAGCTTCTTCGGGATGGGCATCATGCCCCATTCGGGGAAGCCCGGCGCGCCGATCGGGCCGCCGGAGCGCAGCACCAGCACGCTGTCCTTCGTGACCGGCAGGTCGGGGTCGTCGAGCCGGGCGTCGAGATCCTCATAATCCTCGAAGACCACGGCGGGGCCGGTATGGACCAGCTTCTCCGGGCTCGCCGCGCTGTGCTTGATGACCGCGCCATCGGGCGCGAGCGTGCCGCGCAGGATGGCCACGCCGCCCTCGGGCTGGAGCGGATTGTCCAGCGTGCGGATGATGTCGGTGTCGTAGGTCTCGGCCCCCTCGATCTGCGCGCCCATGGTGCCGTTCACCGTCACGGCGTCGAGCTCCAGATGCGGCGCCAGCGTGGCCAGGAAGGCCTTGCTGCCGCCCGCATAGAAGAAGTCCTCCATGAGGTAGGTGTCGCCGTTCGGCCGCAGGTTCGCGATGAGGGGCACGCGCGCGCTGATCTTGTCGAAGCGCTCCAGATCCATCTCGATGCCCGCGCGCCGCGCCATGGCGATTAGATGGGGGATGGCATTGGTCGAGCCGCCGAAGGCCATGGTCGCGGCGACGGCGTTGTCGAAGCTGCGCTGGTCCAGCAGCTTTTCGATGGTGAGGTCCTCCCACACCATGCCGACGATGCGCGAGCCAGCGCCCGAGGCCATGCGCGAATGCCCGGAATCCACCGCGGGGATGCTGGCCGCGCCGGGGAGTGTCAGCCCCATCGCCTCGGCGGCCAGCGCCATGGTGCTCGCCGTGCCTGCCGTCATGCAGGTGCCGGCGGAGCGCGACAGGCCCGCCTCCATGTCGTTCCAGTCCTGCTGGCTGATCGTACCCGCGCGCAGCTCCGCGTAGTACTTCCAGACGTCGCTGCCCGAGCCGAGCTTCTTGTTGCGCCAATTGCCACGCAGCATGGGGCCGGCGGGGACGTAGATCGTCGGGATGCCCATGGAGATGGCGCCCATGATCAGGCCGGGGCCCGTCTTGTCGCAGCCGCCCATCAGCACGAGGCCGTCGATGGGAAGCGAGCGCGCCAGCTCCTCCGTCTCCATCGAAAGAAAGTTGCGATAGAGCATGGTGGAGGGCTTCTGGAACACCTCCGGCAGCGCCATCGCGGGCAGCTCCATCGGCACGCCACCGGCCTGCCACACGCCGCGCTTCACATCCTGCGCGCGCTCGCGGAAATGGCCGTGGCAATGCATCAGGTCGGACCAGGTGTTGATGATCCCGATCAGCGGCTTGCCGCGGAATTCGGGCGCGTCATAGCCGAGCTGCAGCAGGCGCGAGCGGTGGTTGGCCGAGCGCATGGTCTCCACGCCGAACCAGCGGTGGCTGCGAAGGTCTTCCGGTTTCTTCGTCATGGTCAGCGCGGCGCCATGCGCAGCGCGCCGTCGAGACGGATGGTCTCGCCGTTCAGATAGGCGTTCTCGATGATGGTCATGGCGAGCTTTCCATATTCGTCAGGCTGTCCGAGCCGGTGCGGATTGGGTACGCCCTGCGCCAGCGAGGCCTTCACCGCATCGGGCAGGCGCTGGAGCATGGGCGTGTCGAAGATGCCGGGCGCGATGGTGCAGACGCGGATGCCCCGGCTGGCGAGGTCGCGCGCGGCGACGATGGTCATGCCGACTACGCCGGCCTTGGAGGAGGCATAGGGGATCTGGCCGATCTGTCCCTCATAGCCCGCGACCGAGGCGGTCAGGATGCAGACGCCGCGCTCGCCCTCGATCGCGTCCGTCCGGGCCATCGCGGCGGCGGCCAGGCGCAGGGCGTTGAAGCTGCCGGTGAGGTTCACGCGGATGATCTCGGCGTAATGGGCGAGGCTGCCCGGCGTGCCGTCCTTCTCCAGGATGCGCAGCGCGCCGCCGCGCCCCGCGCAATGCACGAGCACGCGCACCGGGCCCATGGCCTCGGCCTGGGCGACGGCGGCCTGCATCGTCGCTTCGTCGGCCACGTCGGCGATGGCGAAGCCGCCGCCGAGCTCGCGCGCCACCTCGGCGCCGGCAGAGCCCGCCTGGTCCACGATGAGCACCTTCGCACCCGCCGCCGCGAGCCGCTTGGCCGTCGCATAGCCGAGGCCCGAGGCCCCTCCCGTCACGATCGCGACGGCGCCCTTCACGTCCATGTTTTCCTCCTGCGTATTCCAGCGCAAGGCACCATGCGAGGCGGGCCGATGCAACCGGGGGCAGGGGTGTTACAAGCGGCGCGCTACAGATCGACGCGGATATTCGCCGCCCGGATCACCTCGGCCCATTTCGCTTTCTCGCGCGCCAGCCGCGCATCGCCGTCGGCGGGCGTCGAGCCGACATAGTCGAAGCCCAGCTCCGCGAAGCGGGCGGCCACGTCGGGCGCGCGCGCCGCGTTCAGCACCGCCGCGTTCAGGCGATTCACCGGCCCGTCCGGCGTCGCCTTGGGCGCGACGAGCATGGCCCAAGTATAGACGTCGTAGTCGCGCAGCCGCGGGTCGCTCTCGGCCAGGGTGGGCACGTCGGGCAGCTGGGCGATGCGGTTGGCGACCATGGTGCCGAGCGGGCGGACCGCGCCGGTGCGGATATGCGGCGTGGCGCCGGGGACATCGCAGAAGAGCACATCCACCTCGCCCGCCAGCAGCGCGACCAGTGCGGGGCCCGTGCCGCGATAGGCGATGTGGGTCATCTCCACGCCCATCTTCAGCTTGTAGAGCTCGGCCCCCAGGTGGAAGGGCGTGCCATTGCCGGCCGAGCCGTAATTCATCGCGGCACCCCGCTCGCGCGCCATGGCGTGGAAGCCCGCGATGTCGCGCGCGGGGCTGTCGGCGCGCACGATCACGACATAGGGCGAGGTGGAGACGAGGCTCACCACGCGCAGCGTCTCCACCGGGTCGAAGGGCATCGGCTGCTGGGTGAGCGGCGCGGTCAGGAAGGAGATGCTGCCCATCAGCACGGTGTTGCCGTCGGGGCGGGCCTGCACCACGGCGCGCGTGCCGATGGTGGAGCCGGCGCCGGCGCGGTTCTCGATGGTGACGGGCTGGCCGAGGAATTCGCTCATCTTCGGCGAGACGAGCCGCGCGCCGATATCGGGCGTGCCGCCGGGCGCGAAGGGCACGATCATATTGACGGGACGATCGGGCCACTGGGCCTGGGCGAGGGCAGGGGTGGCCAGAATTGCGGCTGGCAGGGCCAGCACATGCCGGCGCGGCATTCGGATCGACATGGTTCATCCTCCTGGGATTTTGGCAGGAGACTAAACCGCATCGGGTGGTTCACGCGAGATGACAGATGCCGATCACGGTGACTAGACTGACCGATACAGGAATTGCCGGCCTCGACGCCGGCGATCAAGGAGAAATCGGGAATATGACCTTGCGACGTCGTGGTCTGCTGGGGGGTGCCGTGTCCGCCCCCGCTCTTCTTCGCGCATCCGAGGCGCTCGCCCAGGGGGTTCAGCCCCGGCGCGGCGGGACCTTGCAGTCCATCCTGACGCCCGAGCCCCCGGTCCTGCAGATCGGCGTGAACAACCAGGGCCCGACCCTGATTGTGGCGCCCAAGATGTTCGAGGGGCTCGTCACCTTCTCGTCCACGCTGGAGCCGATCCCGCTGCTCGCGAAGAGCTGGACGATCAGCCCGGACAACAAGGAGTTCGTCTTCAAGCTCCAGGAAAACGTCACCTGGCATGACGGACAGCCCTTCACGGCCGAGGATGTCATCTTCTCGGTGATGAAATTCCACATGGAGGTGTCGCCCCGCGCGCGCAGCATCTTCTCGCTGATCGAGACCGCCGAGGCGCCCGATCCGCACACCGTGCGCTTCGTGCTGAAGCAGTCCTTCCAGCCCTTCCTGTTGATGTTCGACGCGACGGCCTGCGCCATCGTGGCCAAGCACCTCTTCGACGGCCAGGACTACCGGACCGCGCCGGCCGTGCAGCGGCCGGTAGGTACCGGGCCCTTCCGCTTCGCCGAATGGCAGCGCGGCAACTTCATCCGGCTGGAGCGCAACCCCACCTATTGGCAGGCGGGCAAGCCCTATCTCGACCAGATCATCTACCGCATCGTCCCCGACAGCCAGAGCCGCCGCCTCGCGCTCGAGACGGGGCAGGTGCAGCTCACCGCGGCCAGCGATATCGAGCCCTTCGACGTGCCGGCGATGCGGGCGCGCCCCAATCTCGATGTCTCGACCACGGGCTGGGAGTATTTCTCGCCACTCTCCTGGATCGAGCTGAACCATCGCGTCGCTCCGCTCGGCGATGTGCGCGTGCGTCAGGCCATCAGCCTTGCGATCGACCGCAATTTCATCGCCCAGCGCCTATGGTTCGGCATCGGCAAGCCGGCGACCAATCCCGTCGCCTCGACCACGCGCTTCTTCGACCGCAGCGTGGCCCTGCCGGCGCATAATGTCCGCGAGGCCGCGGCGCTGCTGGATGCGGCCGGCCTGCGGCCCAATGCCCAGGGCGTGCGCTTCACGCTGAAGCACCTCGTCCTGCCCTATGGCGAGGTGTGGTCGCGCCTGGCGGAATATCTGCGCCAGTCGCTGCGGCAGGTCGGCATCGCGCTGGAGCTGGAAAGCACGGATGCCGGAAGCTGGGCGCGGCGCATCGGCAATTGGGAATATGAGACGAGCGTGAACTTCGTCTATCAGTTCGGCGATCCGACGCTGGGCGTGGAGCGCACCTATGTCAGCACCAATATCCAGAAGGTGACCTTCACCAATACGGGCGGTTATTCCAATCCCGAGGTCGACGCGCTCTTCGTCCAGGCGCGCACCGCGGCCACGACGGCGGAACGGCAGACGGCCTTCTCGGCGGTGCAGCGCATCCTGGTGCGCGACGTGCCGCAGGTCTGGCTAATGGAAATGGCCTTCCCGACGATCTCGGACAAGCGGCTTCGCAACGTCATCACCAACGGCCTTGGGGTGCATGACAATTTCGACGACGTCTTCCTCGCGAGCTGATCCGCCGCGTCGAACGTCTTCCTTTGAACGATGTGCCCGGCCGGCGGCCTGCCCGCCGCCGGCGCCGCCCTTGCGGAGTGCGTAGACATGTCCCCGATCCGCTGCCCGATCCTCGTCTGATCGATGGATCCCTCCCGTCTTCCCGGGTTCCTCGCCGGCCGGCTGGTCAAGGCCTTCCTCATCATCATCGCCATCGTGATCTGTAATTTCCTGCTGATCCACGCCGCGCCGGGCGATCCGGCGAGCGTCATCGCCGGCCAGTCGGGTGCCGCAGATGAGCGCTTCCTCGCGCAGCTGCGCGAGCAGTTCGGGCTCGACCAGCCGCTGCATGTGCAGCTCTGGCTCTACCTGAAGGGCGTGCTGATGCTCGACCTCGGCTTCAGCCATCGCCAGCAGCAACCGGTCTGGACGCTCATCGCCGAGCGACTTCCCGCGACCCTGCTGCTGACCGGCGCGGCCTTCGCCTTCGCCGTCTCCGGCGGGGTGGCCCTGGGCGCGCTCGCCGCGCAGCGCGTCGGCACCTGGTGGGACAGCATCATCACCGTGCTGGCGCTCACCTTCTACGCCACGCCGCTCTTCTGGGTGGGGCTGATGCTGGTGCTGGTCTTCTCGGTCTGGCTGGAGTGGCTGCCGAGCTTCGGCATGAGCAGCGTGGGCGTGGAGATGCACGGCCTGGAGGTCTATTGGGATGTGGCGCGGCATTTGCTGCTGCCGGCGCTGACGCTCGGCCTCTTCTACCTCGCGGTCTACGCGCGCCTTACCCGCGCGACGATGCTCGAGGTGGCCGACCAGGACTTCGTGAAGACCGCGCGCGCCAAGGGCGTGCCCGAGGGCCGCGTGACCCGGTCCCATATCCTGCGCAACGCTTTGCTGCCGGTCATCACCTTCGCCGGCATCCAGGCGGGCCAGCTCATCGGCGGCTCCATCCTGGTGGAGACGGTCTTCGCCTGGCCGGGCATCGGACGCCTGGCCTTCGAGGCGCTGCTGGCGCGCGACTATCCCGTGCTCATGGGCGTCTTCTTCTGCACGAGCGTGATCGTGGTGCTCTTCAATCTGGCGACGGACCTGCTCTACGCGGTCATCGATCCGCGCGTGGAGGTCGGCTGATGCGCGAATTCTGGCGGCGCTACCGGCGCAACAAGGGCGCGGTGGTGGGGCTGATCCTGCTGCTCCTGGTCTTCGCGATGGCGGCCAGCGCGCCGCTCATCTTCCCCGACAGCCCCTGGGACATGGTGGCCGCCCCCTTCATGCCGCCGGGCGAGATGGGCATGCTGCTCGGCAGCGACAGCCTGGGGCGCGACGTGGCGGCCGGCATCGCCCATGGCGCGCGCATCTCGCTGATGGTGGGCGCGGTCTCCACCGTCTGCGCGCTCTTCGTCGGCGTCTCGCTGGGCGCGATCGCGGGCTATCTGGGTGGGATGGCGGATGACGCGGTGATGCGCTTCACCGAATTCTTCCAGACCATCCCGAGCTTCGTTCTCGCGATCCTGCTGGTCGCGATCTTCACGCCCTCGATCACGAGCGTGGTCGCGGCCATCGCCGTCGTCTCCTGGCCGCCGGTGGCGCGGGTGGTGCGCGCGGAGTTCCTCTCCCTGCGCGGGCGCGAATTCGTCCAGGCGGCGGAGGTGCTCGGCAAATCGCGGCTCGCGATCGTGGTGGGCGACATCCTGCCCAATGCGCTCTCGCCGATCATCGTGCTGGCCTCGCTGATGGTGGCCTCGGCGATCCTGCTGGAGAGCGCGCTCTCGTTCCTGGGCCTCGGCGATCCGAACCTGATGACCTGGGGCTTCCTGATCGGCTCGGGGCGCAGCGTGATCCGCCTCGCCTGGTGGATGAGCGTCTTTCCCGGCATCGCGATCTTCGTGACGGTGCTTTCGCTGAACCTGGTGGGCGAGGGGCTGTCGGACGCGCTCAATCCACGCCTGGCCCGCCAGCGGGGAGGCACAGCATGAGCCTCCTGTCCGTCGAGCGGCTGACCGTCGCGCTGCCGCCCGGCGCGGATCGCGCGAATGCCGTGGAGGAGATCACGCTCAGCGTGGATCCCGGCGAGATCCTCTGCGTCGTGGGCGAGAGCGGCTCGGGCAAGTCCATCACCGCCAATGCCGTGATGGGGCTGCTGCCGAAGGGCCTTCCGGTCACCTCCGGCCAGCTGGTCTTCGAGGGGCGCGACCTGCGTGCCACCTCGCCCGAGGCGATGCGCCAGCTGCGCGGCCAGCGCTTGGCGATGATCTTCCAGGAGCCGATGACGGCCCTCAATCCGCTCATGCGCGTGGGCGACCAGATCGCCGAGGCCATGCGCGTCCATGGCGCCGGTGCCAATGCCGACAAGCGCGTGCAGGAGCTGCTGGCCGCGGTGAACCTGCCCGACCCCTCGGCCATCGCCAGAAGCCATCCCTTCCGGCTCTCGGGCGGGCAGCGGCAGCGCGTGATGATCGCCATGGCGCTGGCGCTGGAACCCGCTTTGCTCATCGCCGACGAGCCGACCACCGCGCTCGACGTGACCACGCAGATGCAGATCCTGAAGCTGATCCGCGAGATCCAGTCGCGGCGGGGCACGGGGGTGCTGTTCATCACCCATGACTTCGGGGTGGTGGCCGAGATCGCCGATCGCGTGGCCGTGATGCAGCAGGGGCGCATCGTCGAGCAGGGCAGCGCGGCGGAGGTGCTGAACCGTCCGCAGCATGCCTATACCAAGGCGCTGATCGCCGCCGTGCCGCGTGGCCGCGCCGGCACGATGGCGACCCGGGTGGGCGAGACGGTGCTGGAGGTGAAGGGCATCCGCAAGACCTACCGCCGCGGCGGCTGGTTCGGCAGCGTGAGCATCCCCGCGGTGCAGGCGGCCGACTTCACCCTCGGCAAGGGCGAGACGCTGGGCCTCGTCGGCGAGAGCGGCAGCGGCAAATCCACGCTCGCGCGCTGCGTGGTGAACCTGGTGCAGCCCGAGACAGGCGAGATCCTCTTCCACGGGGCCGACCTGCGTCCGCTCACGCGCGCGCAGCGCAAGCCCTATCGCCAGCGCGTGCAGATGATCTTCCAGGACCCTTACGCCTCGCTGAATCCGCGCCGCATGGTGGGCGAGGCCATTGCCGAAGGGCCCATCACCCACGGGACGCCGCGCGCCGAAGCGCTGGCACGGGCGCGCGATCTGCTGGCGCTGGTGCAGCTCGATCCCGGCGCGATGGGTCGCTACCCGCATGAGTTCTCCGGCGGGCAGCGCCAGCGCATCGGCATCGCCCGCGCGCTTGCGATGCAGCCCGAACTGCTGATCGCGGACGAACCGGTTTCCGCGCTCGACGTCTCGGTGCAGGCCCAGGTGCTGGCGCTCCTGGCCGATCTGCGGGCGCGGCTCGGGCTCACCATGCTCTTCATCACCCACGACCTGCGCGTGGCGGCGCAGATCTGCGACCGGGTGGCGGTGATGCAGCGCGGCTCGATCGTCGAGATGGGGCCGACCGCGCAGATCTTCGGCGCGCCGGCCCATGCCTATACGCGCGAACTGCTCGAAAGCATTCCGGGGCGCGCCTGGACACCGCCCGTCGGATAGCGCCGCGAAACGGGAGAGCGATGACCGGGATCGCACGCGGCCGCGGAGATCGCAGTCGTGCCGCACTGATCGCGCCTGGCCGGCATATCGCGGGCGGAAGCCGCGCGAATTGTCGAAAAGAAAGCTGCCCGAGCCTGGATTTTGGGGATTCGGACTCTGATCCTGGCGACGATGGTTGGAATCGCACATCAAGGAGAAGAAATATTTTCGCCCTTCGGCAGCTTCGCCGGGCATGGCGTGGCTTCGGCACGGGCGCGCCAGCGAATGCCGACAATCTTTTGCTGTCATAGTAAGCATAGCAGATATCCCGTATTTGGCATGAAGCAGCTCTTGGGAATGGATGAGTTCAGATCGAATTCGGAATGTCCGCGATCCGCCGCCGTCGAACACCTTTCCTTCGAAAGCCCTCCTCCTTTCTTCGCGCCGCAGCACGACATGATGGCCCGATGAGGCCATAAGGTCCTGGGATACACCGCTTTTTGGGCCAGGCCTTGGTTGGGCTGGCGCTTGTATGCCCGCCGAATTCAGGAAACAAAGTTCACCACATTGCGGAAATCGCCGTGCGGAAGTTCTTCAGCCCTTATCCCAAATACCTCCATGTCAGACGCATTCTCATCGACAGGATCGAGGGGACCATGCGCCCAGGGGACCAGTTGCCGACCGAGCACGCGCTCTGCGCGGAGTTTTCGGTAAGCCGGGAGACCATTCGCTCCGCTCTCGCGGCGCTGGAGCAGGACGGCATCATTGATCGCACCCGCGGGCGCGGCACCTTCATCGCCCGGATGCCCCGCCGCCGCCCCGAACGGCGCATCACCGGCATGGTCGAGGATTTCTACGACCTCAAGCTCGATACCGATTCCAAGGTCCTGTACGCGGGGCTGGTGCGGCCGCCCGGCGCCCTCGCCGAGCAACTCGGGATCGATCCCGAGCCCTCGCTGTTCCGTCTCACGCGGCTGCGAAACCTGGATCGGCGGCCCTTCTCCTGGCATGACGGCTGGATGCTGCCGGAGATCGGCGAACGCATGGCCTCCATCGACCTGACCAGATTGTCCGTCGAGCATGCATTGCGCGTGACGCTCAAGCTGCCGACCTGGGAGGATCAGCAATCCATCGAGGCCGTGTCCGCCGACATCCAGTCAGCCGAATTGCTGGACGTTCCGATCGGCGCGCCGCTGCTTTGCCTGACGCGGCTCTATCTCCTCGAAGGCGAGAAATTCGCGGTCTATTTCCGGTCGCTCTATCGGTCGGATCGCTATTACTACACGGTCAAGCTGGCGCAGCCGGCAGGCGCCACCGGCCGGGCGTCGCCCCGCAAGCCGAAGGGCGGGCCGTAGCCGGCCGCACGCGTCAGAACCCCAGGCGGGGTCGGAGAGGAGACTGCCTCCATCGGCCCGGCCCGGGCGCTGCGCGCGGTCAGCGATTAGGTGATGAGCGGAGAAGCTGCCGTGCCGCGGCAGCCGCCTCAAGCCCGTCCCAGGCGTAGCGCATCGGCGTCATCCTGGCCGTCGCCCAGGTCTTGTGCTGGTCGGCGTAATGCGGGCTCGCGGGATGGCCCGATGTGCCGTGGAACACCGACCACAGGCTGTTCTCCCAATCGCCCACGTCGAAGGCATAGCGCGACAGCGCGCCATAGGCCGTGCGCGGCCCGGCCGGCGCGATCATGCCGTTGGCCATGACGCAGTCGCCATCGCCCCCCAGCGGCTCGGCCGATGGATCCAGCAGGGAGGCGAGCTCGGGGAAAAGAGCGGAGAGCGGATGCGCGAGCCGGGGCCGATGCACCTCGCCCCAGTTCTCCGGCGCGGGCGTGGCAGCCACCTCGTCGAGCGCGGCCTGGATCAGCCCGTCCCAGCTCTCTCCCTGGAGCAGGCTGGTGTCGTCGGCGCGCAGCAGGGCGGGCAGGGCCCACCACAGCTGCATCAGCGGTGCGACGCCTGGCGAGGGCTGGAGATAGGGATGCGACGCGAGATCCCCCAGTCCGCTCGCCGCCGCGAGCCGCTTCGTCAGCGCGACCCGGAAAGCGATGTAGCGCGAGGCCGTGACGGAATGGGCCGCCATCCGTCCATCCCATCCGCCGATCTCCGCGCGCAGCTTCTCGGCGGCACCCGTGCAGCCCGTCAGCGCCTTCAGCCGCGCCACGAACTCGCCGGCCGGCTGCGAGAGCACGTCGCCATGGATGGTCGCCGAGCCGGCCGGGCTGCGCGTCGCCGGATCGGTCCGGAGCAGCTCGGCCACGCGCCGCGCGCGATAGGGGGGGTGACAGTCGGTGAGCAGGTAGTCCGGATGATCCTCGGCGGCGATGCGGTTATTGGCGGTGACGATGATCCCGCCCGCGGGGTCGTGCAGCACCGGCATCTCCTCATGCGGGATCCAGCCCTGCCATTCGTGCTCGCCGGTCCAGCCGGGCATCGGCAGCCAGCCGCATTCCCGCCCGCGCCGTGGGATGCGCGCGCGCAGCAGCCAGCCGATATGCCCTTTGGTATCGCCGGCCACGAGGTTGTGGTCGATGAGCCCCCAACCGCGCGTGGCCTCGTAGAGCGATGTCACGTCGTCCGCGCGCAGCATGCGCGGCAGGCAGTCGAAGGAGAGATCCGTCTCGGCGAATTGCACGCTCTTCAGCGTGAGCGCGTGGCCGGAGGCGGGGTCGCCCGCGATGACCGGCCCGTGCCGCGTCTCGACGATCTCCACCTCGCGCGGCGCCTCGCCACGGATGGCGACGCTCTCCGTGCGCCGTTGCACCGGTTCCCACATCTCCTGGAACATCGCGTGCTCCGCGCGCTCGTCGAAGCGCTCGACATAGAGGTCGTGGATGTCCGCGAAGCCGTGGGTGACGCAGTAGGCGACCTTTCCGTTATGGGCGAAGTGCGGGAAGCCCGGCACGCCCGGCACGGTGAGTCCGATCACGTCGAATTCGGGACAGGCCAGATGCCCCTGCGCATACATGTTCGGCAGTTCGAGAACCCGATGCGGGTCGCCCGCCAGCAGCGGCCGGCCCGTCGCGCTGAGTTCCGCCGAGACGGCCCAGTTATTGCTGCCGCCGCCGGTCGCGTCGGGTTCGGCCGCCTCCATCAGCGCGGCTACGGCGGCCGCGAGATCGGCCAGGCTTGCCCGCCAGCGATCCGCCTCGCCACCCTGCGGCATCAGCAGGAAGTCCTTGCCGCCGTCGTCGTAGCGCAGGCTGGTCACGGCCTCGCCCACCAGCGGCAGCGCCGCCGCGCGCCACAGCTTGAACCAGACCGAGCCCATCAGCAGCCCCAGCCGGCGCATCACGGCGATGGTGTGCCAGCCCTCCCACGGCTCCGGTGTCGCGCCGAGAAGCTTGTATTCGATCGGCACCGGCGAGCCTGAGGCGAGGAAGGCGTTCACGCCGGCCGCATAGGCCTCGATCATCACCTTGGCTTCGTCGCCGAGCGCGGCCGCATCGCGCCGGCTCGTGGCCTCCACGCCAAGGCGGCGCGACAGCGCATCCGCCCCGAAGGCCGAGGGCCCCAGCCATTCCGCGCTGCGCCCCAGCGCGCGACGGCGGTTCAGCTCCATCTGGAAGAGCCGGTCCTGCGCGTGGCAGAAACCCTGGGCGAAGAAGGCGTCCTTCATT
This sequence comes from Roseococcus sp., assembly GCF_965227005.1. NCBI lineage: Bacteria > Pseudomonadati > Pseudomonadota > Alphaproteobacteria > Acetobacterales > Roseomonadaceae > Roseococcus > Roseococcus sp. The sequence goes on along the minus strand of NZ_CBDDFJ010000017.1, from coordinate 267,355 downwards.
GAGCCGGCGCGGATATGCGCCACGCCCAGATGATCGCGCAGCACCGTCACGGAACCTTCCAGTCCGGGCAAGGTGATCTCGCCCGTGACATCCGGCACCGCACGCCGCGCGGCCTCCCGCCATTCTTCCTGATTCATTCGGATGTTTTCCCCAGCTGCTGGACGCGCGTCGCACATAGGAAATACCCTCTCGGCAACAACGAATAGGGGATGTGCGGACAATGACACCGACAAAGATGACCCGGCGCGGCGCGATGCTGGCCGCCGGCGGCGTCGCGCTTCCCTGGATCGCGCCTCCCGCCAGGGCCGCGGGCAGCGTAAACTTGGTGCTGGAGAGCGAGGCCGTCATCCTCGACCCGCACGCCACCACCGCCGCCATCACGCGCACCTTCGCCTATCACGTCTTCGACATGCTCTTCGCCATGGACGGCCAGGGCATGATCAAGCCGCAGATGGTGGGGGCCTGGGAGAAGAGCGCCGATGGCCTGGTGTGGAATTTCCACCTCCGCGACGGCCTGCTCTGGCACGACGGCGCGCCCGTCACCGCCGCCGATTGCGTCGCGAGCCTGGAGCGCTGGGCGCCGCGCGATTCACAAGGGCGCATGCTCTGGGCCGCCAAGGCCGAGCTCGTCGCGGTGGATGCGAAGAGCTTCCGCCTGACGCTGGCGCGGCCCTTCCCCTTGGTGCTCGACGTGCTGGGCAAGCCCAACGCGCCGCTGCCCGTCATGCTGCCCGAGCGGCTGGCCCGTGTGCCGGTCGAGACGCGCATTCGCGAGATCATCGGCAGCGGTCCATTCAAGTTCCGCGCGGCCGACTGGCGCCCCGGCAACTACATGGTCCTAGAGCGCTTCGAGGGCTATGTGCCGCGCGAGGAGCCCAACGACTTCCTCGCCGGCGGCAAGCGCGTGCATCTGGACACGATCACCCTGCGCGTCATGCCCGACCAGGCGACCGGCGCCACCGCGCTGATGGCCGGCGAGATCGACTATATGCAGTACCTGCCCTTCGACCTGCTGCCGCGCCTGGAGCGCGCGCGGGGCGTGAAGATGCTGGGCCTGGGCGGCATCCACATGTTCCAGGGCAATTTCCGGCTGAACCACGCCGCCGCGCCGATGGACGATCCCGCCATCCGCCGCGTCCTGCTGCACTGCGCCGACCAGACCTCGATATTGACCGCGATCGGCGTGCCTGACCGCTTCCGCGCACCGCCCTGTCCGTCCTTCTTCCTCTGCGACGCGCCCTATGACAGCCGGGGCGGGGCCGAGGCCATGGGCGTGGATGTCGAGGGCGCGAAGCGGATGCTCGCGCAGACCTCCTATCGCGGCCAGAACCTGATCTTCATGACGACGGCCGGAAGCATCAGCCAGACCGCCGCCCAGGTGATGATCCAGAACATGAAGCTCGCCGGCTTCAACGTCGAGGAGCAGCAGATGGACTGGGGGACGGTGCTCGCCCGCCGCGCGCGCCGCGAAGGCTGGCACATGTTCGGCGTCTATTCGAACGGCACGGACATGTTCTCGCCGCTCACGCATTTCTACATCGCCAACACCTGCGCCGATTATCCGGGCTGGGATTGCGACCGCGACGTGGAGAAGCTGCTCGGCGAATTCGCGCTCGCGCCCACGCCCGAGGAGCGCCGCCGCGTCGCCGCCGAGATCCAGACCGCCACCGTGCGGCACGTTCCCACGGTGATGTGGGGCCAGTTCACCATTCCCGCCGGCTATCGCGAGCGTCTGCGCGATCTGCCTCAGGCGGCCTATCCGATGTTCTGGGGAGCAAAAGTTTGAGCACCGATTCCGAACTGCGCGAGCGCGCAGCCCGCGTCATCCCCGGCGGCATGTGGGGCCATCTGGACGCGAGCAAGCTGCCCGAGGGCTACCCGCAATTCTTCTCGCGCGGGGAGGGCGGCCATGTCTGGGACGCGAATGGCCAGCGCTATGTGGACCTCATGTGCAGCTGGGGGCCGATCGTGCTCGGCCACCATGATCCCGCGGTGGACGCCGCCGCGCGCCGCCAGGCCGATCTCGGCGACACGCTGAACGGCCCGGCCCCCGTGCTGGTGGAGCTGGCCGAGCGGCTGGTGGACCGCATCCCGGCCGCCGACTGGGCCATGCTCCAGAAGAACGGCACCGACGCCACCACCGCCTGCGTCACCATCGCCCGCGCCGCGACGGGGCGCGGGACGATCCTGATGGCGCGCGGCTCCTATCACGGCGCCGCCCCCTGGTGCACGCCGGTCCCCACCGGTACCACCGAGGCGGACAAGGCCAACCAGCTGCGCTTCGAGTATAATGACGTGGCCAGCCTGCAGGCCGCGGCCGATGCGGCCGGGGGCGACCTCGCGGCCATCCTGGTGACAGCCTTCAAGCACGACAATGTCGTGGACCAGGAGATGCCGACGCCGGAATTCGCCGCCGCCGCGCGGGCCATCTGCGACCGCAAGGGCGCGGCGCTCATCGTGGACGATGTGCGCGCGGGCTTCCGCATCCATCCGGGCGGCACCTGGGAGACGGTGGGCGTGCGGCCCGACCTCTCGGCCTGGAGCAAGGCCATAGCCAACGGGCACACGCTCGCCGCCGTGACCGGCAAGGACGCCTTGCGCGAGGCGGCCTCGCGCGTCTTTGTCACCGGCTCCTTCTGGTTCTCCTCGGTGGCCATGGCCGCCGCCGTCGCCACGCTCGATGAGCTGGAACGGCGGGACGTGGTCGGCCATATCGCCAGCCTGGGCCAGCGCCTGCGCGACGGGCTCGCCGAGCGCGCGCGCGGCGCCAATGTGGGGCTGCGGCAGTCGGGGCCGGTGGCCATGCCGCTCTTTCTCTTCGACGGCGATGCGGACTTCGCCATGGGCCGCGCCTTTTGCACCGCGACGCTGGCCGAGGGCGCGTTCCTGCACCCGCGTCACAACATGTTCCTCTGCGCGGCTCATACCGAGGCCGATATCGACGCGGTGCTCGCAGCCGCCGAGGCGGGATTCGAGGCCGTGAAGACGCTGCGCTGACCACGGATCCGGCGCGCATCCGCGCCGGATTCCGCACCCATCGCGAAGGAGCCAGGTTCCATGATGCATCGCCGGACGACGCTCGCCGCCCCCCTCCTGCTGACCGCCGCGCGGCCGTCCTTGGCGCAGGACAGCCGCACGCTCACCATCGGCCAGAGCACCAGCCCCTCCTCGATCGATCCGCATTTCTTCAACGGCACGCCGACCAAGGCGCTCTCGGCGCATCTCTTCGACCGCCTCGTCGAACAGACGCCCGATACCAAGCTGGTTCCCGGCCTGGCGCTGTCCTGGCGCACCATCTCGGACACGGTCTGGGAGTTCCGCCTGCGGCCGGGCGTGGTCTTCTCCGACGGCCATCCGCTCACCAGCGACGACGTCGCCTTCACCATCGAGCGCGCGCCAAATGTGCCCAATTCGCCGGGCGGCTTCGGCGGGGTGGTGCGCTCCATCCGGCGCAGCGAGATCGTCGACCCCGCTCGTCATCCGCTTCCACACCGAGGCGCCGGCGCCGAACCTGCCCAACGACCTCTCCAACCTCGCCATCATCTCGCGCCATGCCGGCATGGGCGCGACGACGGAGGACTATAATTCCGGCCGCGCCGCGATCGGCTCGGGCCCCTACAAGCTCATCCGCTTCATCCCCAACGAGCGCTGCGAGATGGAGCGCAACGACGCCTGGTGGGGCCCCAGGCCCGCTTGGGAGCGCGTGACGCTGCGCTTCCTGCCCAATGCGGCGTCGCGCAGCGCGGCCCTGCTCTCGGGCAGCGTGGACATGATCGACGCGCCCTCGCCGAACGACCTGCCGGTCTTCCAGCGCGATCCGCGCTTCTCGGTCGTTTCGCGCGAGAGCACGCGCATGGTCTATATCGCGCTCGACCAGGGGCGCGCCGAGGCCTCCCCCTTCGTCACGGATCACGCGGGGCGCGTGCTGCCGCAAAATCCGCTGCGCGAGCTGAGGGTGCGCCAGGCGCTGTCCCTCGCGGTCAACCGCGCGGCGCTGGCCGAGCGCATCATGCAGGGCACGGCCGTGCCGACCGGCCAGTGGATGCAGCGCGGCGCCTATTCCTACAATCCGGCGATCCCCGTGCCGCCCTTCGATCCGGAGGGCGCGAAGCGGCTGCTCGCCCAGGCCGGGCTGCCGCAGGGCTTTCGGCTGACACTGCATTCGGGCGTGGACGGACGCCCGACCGATCCGCCGACGGCGCAGGCGGTGGCGCAGATGTGGACGCGCATCGGCGTGCAGACGACCGTCGAGACCATGCCCGCCAGCTCCTACAACGCGCGCGGAGCACGGCAGGAATTCTCGGCCGGGATCTGGGCCTGGGGCAGCAATTCGGGCGAGGCGGGCTATGCGCTGGTGAACGTCTTCGGCACGCCCGACCGGACGAGGGGGATCGGGGCCTATAACCGGTCCATGTACTCCAACCCGGCCATCGACCGGATGCGCGAGGAGGCGCTGTCGACGCTGGACGATGCGCGGCGCGAGCAGATGCTGATGCAGGCCATGGCCGCGACGATGGCGGATGTGGCGGTGGTGCCGCTGTACCAGATGGTGAACTTCTGGGTGACGCGGCGGGGCATCGCCTATGAGGCGAGCGGCCATGAGCGCAACATGGCGATGCTGGCGCGCCCCTCGGCCTGACGGCCCCGGAAGGGAAGGTTCCTTCCGCCTTTCAGAAGCGGAACGCCACCGCGAGCGAGCCGTATTGCAGCCCGTTGCCCCTGCGCCGTGAACTCGCGGCTACGGGCCGTATAGGTCGCCGTTAGGCGCGTGCGCTTCCACATCAGCGCGAAGCGAGGTTGAGATCGCCCACCAGCGGCTCGCGCGTCACGTGCGGCCCGTCGCGCCAGGTGTTGCCGTCCAGGAAGATGTTGCGCGCCACGGCACGCCCCTCGACGCCGGCGAAGACGTACCAGCCGAAGCGGTCGTCGCCCGGGTTGAAGAAGGCCGAGCCGGACTGCGCCGGGCGCAGTGCGCGGCGGGCCGAAATCCGCGTTCAGATTGCTGCCGAGGCGCACCATCATTCCGCCGCTGGCATAGTGTAGACGTTGCCCAGGCTCGCATTGAGGCTGGGGACGAAGCCCGTATTGCAGGCCCTCGATGCCGGTCTCATAGTTCCAGCGCCATTGCCCGCGCGAAGATCGCGTTGACGCCGAGCTCGTCCTTGAGCTGGTAGGCCCAGCCATGGGCGATATCGATGTTCATCGCCGGTGCACGCCGTTCTGCGCCTGCCGGCCCCAGGCGCCCGGCCCCACGATGCCCATCTGCAGCTCCATGCTGCCATAGGAGGTCGCGGTATAGGAGGCCAGCGAGATGGAGCCGAACAGGAAGGCCGCATAGGGCCGGTCCTTCGGGTCGGGCGTGGTGCGCATCGTGTCCGACGGGGTGAAGACGTTCTGGCCGAAGGAGATGCCCCAGCGTGGGGTGCCGCCCTCGGGGAAGATCAGGCTGCGCCGGTCCGTCAGGAAGGACAGCCAGCGCGGCGGATCATAGGAGGGCGAGCGCCAGTCGAGCTGAAAGCCGCTCGTGTAGTTCTTGTCGGTTCCCGCGAAGAGGTCGTTATCGACCATGAGGGAGAAGGTGCCCCGCGGATCCGCCGCCTGGTCGACGCGCACGGGCTCCCCGCGCGTCGTCTGGGCGAGGGCCGGGAGAGCCACGACCATGCCCAGAAGCACGATCAGGGCCGCACGCATGCGGAGCACCTCTCCGATCAGGTCGCGGAGGACTTCGCCACGACGGCCTGGGCGCCGGCCAGGGCCTCGCGCAGGGCCTCTTCCTTCGTCTCGTCGAAGGAGCTGCGCAGGATGGTGCCGCCCGTGCCCTCGAGCTCGGCCATCACCTTGTCCGTCGTCATCTTGCGGATCAGCAGGAAGAGCGCGGCATGGCCGGGCCTCCAGGCTCTTGGCCGTCTCCTTCATGAAGTTGTCGTTGATGCCGAGGTCGGTGAGCTTGCCGCCCAGCGCGCCCGAGGCAGCGCCGATCGCGGCCCCGACCAGCGGCATCAGCAGCACGAGGCCGATCAGCGAACCCCACAGCGCGCCCGAGGCCGCGCCGGCCGCGACGGGCTGGAACAGCTGGTTCAGCTTAACCTGGCCGTCGGCGCCCTTCACGGCGACAACGGCATCGCCCAGCTCGATCAGATATTCGCGCTGCAGGCCGAGCACCTTGGTGCGGACTTCCTCGGCCTGGGCTTCGGTGGGGAAGGCGATGACGAGAAGGTCGGACATTGGCGAGTTCCTTGTCTGATTACTGATAATTGGCGAAGGCGGCGGCGGCAGCGCTCTGCCCGCCCCCGTTGCGCAGAGCGAGGCCGAGCAGCAGCCGCGCCTTCACGCCGGAGAGGAAGCCGGCGGGGATGAGCCCACGGCCCAGCAGGTCGATCTCCGATCCCGCATAGCCATAGGTTCGCGTGAAGACTGGCCCGGAATTGGCGCGCGTGGCGAGCACCACGGGCATGCGCAGCGCCAGCTCGCCGAGGAGGGGCGCGGCCTCGGCGGGGACATGGCCCGCGCCCATCGCCTCGATCACGGCGCCGGCATAGCCAAGGCCGGGCAGGGTGGCGAGCATCCGGCCGTCCTCGCCCATGGGCCATTTCAGCAAAGCGATGGGACGCGGCGGGCCGCCATAGCTGGGCAGATGCGGCATCCGCGGGACGCGGGCGAAGAAGCGCGCCCGGCCCTCCGCGACGACGCCCAGCGGACCCAGGAGCGGCGAGGCGAAAGCGGAGGGCAGGGTGGTATGCGCCTTCTGCACGAAGCGCGCCGAATGGATATCGTAATTCAGCACGGCGAGCGTGCCGAGCCCGCGCGCCTCGGCCGAGGCGGCGACGCGCGCGGCGGCCAGCAGGTTCGCCGGCCCGTCCGCGCCCGGAGCCTCCGCGCCGCGCATCGCGCCCGTGACGACGACTGGCTTGTCGTCCGCCACCAGCAGATCGAGCAGGAAGGCGGATTCCTCGATCGTGTCGGTACCCTGGATCACCACGGCGCCGTCGAAGCCGGCGCCGAAGCCGTCCTCGATGCGCTTGGCGACCTCGACCAGCTGAGCCGGCTCCAGCGAGGGGCTCGGCAGGCGGTAGGGCGAATGCGCTTCGATCTCGGCGACCTCGGCGAGTTCGGGCACGGAGGCCACGAGCTCGGCCGCACCGAGCTTCGGGGCGATGCCGCCGCCCGAGGAGGGCACCATGGTGATGGTGCCCCCGAGCGAGAGGAAGAGAAGACGTGGCCGCTTCATGCGGTTGCCGCCTCGCTCTCGTCCTCGCGCTTGGCCGAGCGGCCGGGTGCGGGGGCGGCGGGGATCTCGCCCGGCAGGTAGCCGGGCAGCCGGCTGGCCGGGACCATCGCCAGTGCGGCCACCGCGGCCATGATCAGCAGCCCGATCTTCAGCGCGGTGAGGCGAGCTTCGGTGTTCACGCGCACCGCCTCGGCCACCACCTCGGGTGCGGCGCCGGTGCGCTGCATGACGGCGAGCAGCTGCGTGTTGCTGACGAAGTTGATGCTTTCCAGATCGATCTGGCCGACGACCTCGGCCGGCAGGCGCGGGTTCTCGGCGATGCGGTACATGATGCCCGCCGAGAGCAGCCCCACCAGCAGCGCGCCGGACACCGCCGTGCCGACGCCGGCCGCGAGGTTCTGCGTGGTGCCGCGCAGCGCGCCGACATCGCCGGCGAGTTCCTTCGGCGCCGAGGTCACCAGCACGTTGAAGACCAGCGTCACCAGCGCGCCCTGGCCGATGCCGAAGGTGATTAGGCCGAGCATGACGGGCACGGCCGTCCAGTCGTTGCGCACCACATAGGCCAGCCAGAGCAGGCCGATGATGCAGAGCGAGAAGCCGGCCTGCGCGATGCGCCGCGGCGTCACCTTGCTGTAGAGGCGCACGACCAGCATCGCCGTGAAGAAGACGGTGAGGTTGAAGGGCATCATGGCGATCGTGGTCTCGATCGGCGTGCGGCCCTGCACGATCTGGATGTAGAGCGGCACGGTGAAGTTCAGCATCGACTCAAGGCCGACCACGGTGAACATCGCGTAGATGGCCGCGCGCTCCTGGCCGGAGGCGAGGATGCTGAGGTCGAGCAGCGGCGTGCCGCCACGGGCCTGCACGCGGCGCGACCAGTAGAGGAAGACCTGCAGCAGCAGGATGCCGACCACGATCATGATCGGCGCGGGCGACATGCCGAAGATGTCGAAGGGCGCGGCGGGACGGGCCACGCCGAGGCCGAAGCGGTTCAGATTGTTGAAGCCGAAGATGATCATGATGATCGAGGCCGCGGCCAGGACCACGCCCACCAGGTCGATCTTCACCTGCGGGCGCGCGGACTGCGGCTTGAGCTTGAAGCTCAGGACGAAGACGATCGCCGCCAGCACCACCAGGATGCCGAAGACCGGCCGCCAGCCGATGAAGGTGCCGAGCAGCCCGCCGATCAGGAAGGCCGAGACGCCTGCCGCCGCGCGGGCCGAGCCCAGCGCGCCCACCGCCGTCGCCTGCTGCGGGCCATGGTAGTGATGCGCGATCAGCGCGACCAGCGCGGGCACGATCACCGAGGCCGCGAGGCCGGCGAGCAGCTGCGCCGTCAGCATGAAGATCGCGGTCGGAGCGATCACCATCAGCACCTGCGCGATGGCGAAGAGGCCGATCACCACACGGAAGACCTGGGTGGAGCCGAAGCGCTGCACCAGCTTGCCGCCGAGCATCACGAAGCCCGCGACGGCGAGCGAATACATCACGATGCCGGTGGCGATGGTTGTCGGTGGCACGCCGAAGCTCGCGACCATGCCGGCCAGGGAGACGGGCAAAGCGGCGACGTTGAAGGACATCAGCACCTGGGCCAGGGCGATGGCGATCATGGGGATCCAGGATTCCCGGACCTCGGAAGCGGTTGTGCTCATGGGCTGGGTTTCCTCAGTGTACGGGTCTGGAGGCGAAAAGGTTCAGGCCGAGCTGCTCGGACAGGAATTTCGTGACGAGCTGGCCGCGCACGGAATTGCCCGCGCCGTCCAGCGGGGGCGAGAAGGTGCCCAGGCCGCCCTTGCCGGGCGCGATGGTGACGATGCCGCCGGCCACGCCGCTCTTGCCCGGCAGGCCGACCTCGTAGAGCCAGTCGCCCGACTGCTCGTAGAGCCCGGCCGTCGCCATCACGGCGAGCACGCGCTTGCAGCGGTCGGCATCCATCACGCGCTCACGCGTCACCGGGTTCACGCCGCCATCGGCGAGCGTCGCGCCCATGATCGCCATGTCCTTCGCGGTCACGTTCAGCGCGCATTGCTTCGTGTAGATGTCGGTCGCCTCGTCGGGGTCCGAATACATGCGGCCATAGCCCTGCAGCAGCCGGGCCATGCCCTGGTTGCGCTGGTTGGTCGCGGCCTCGGAGACATAGACCTCCTCGTCCAGTTCCAGCTCGCGGCCGGCGAAGCGCGAGAGGCCCTCGCGGATGAACTTCCACTTCTCCTCGGCATTGCCGCCGGGGGCGAGGCTGGTCGTCGCGATGGCGCCGGCATTCACCATGGGGTTCATGGTGCGGTCGGCATTGAGCTCGATCGCCATGACGGAGTTGAAGGCGAGGCCGGTGGCGTTCACGCCCACCTTGTCGCGCGCCTCGCTGCCGCCCAGCGCCTGGCAGACGAGCGCGAAGACGAAGGGCTTCGACATGCTCTGGATGGAAAAGGGCCGTTCGGCATCGCCCACCGAGAAGACGCCGCCGTCCACGCTGGCCACGCAGATGCCGAAAAGCTCGGGCGCGGCCTTGGCGAGGGCGGGAATATAGTCGGCGACCTTGCCGTCCGCGATGGGCGCGTAGTGGCGATAGGCTTCCTCGACCAGCGCCGTGACGGTCGCGGGCTCGGGCATGCGGCCGGTCGAGATGCGGCCGGGGGCCGCTGCCTCCTCCAGATGAAGCCGGAAGTCCATGCTAGGGAAACCTTTTCCTGAGGAAATGCCCCAGATACAGGGGCGCATGTCGCGACGCCGCCAAGTTTCCTTTGGCGGACGGCCCGTTCATCAAGGTAAGGATTTGTCAGGACCGGCAGATGAGCCGAAAGTCCAGGGAGTATTCCTGTTGTCCCGATGTCGCGGTCTCTGTCGTTCAGACGCTGGCATAGGAACGCAGGACGCGTGAGGACTACGGCACTCGGGAACACTATCCCCGGAATGCAAGGATGGTCGGTGCATGCAAGACCTAGGCGCTCCGTCTCTCGATCCGCGCGATCTGGGAGCCATTGTCGTTTCTCGGCCGCCCGAGCGGCGGGGGCCCGTGCAGGCCATCAGCTTCTCGACCATGGAACTTCCGGTCGACGAGCAGTTCGAGGCCTGGCGCGAGCATTGCCAGTCCGTGATGGAGATCACGAAGCCCCAGGGTCTGGGCTTTGCCGCGCGTTTCCGCATGTGGAGCTTTGGGCATTTCGCGCTCCGTACCGTGCAGGCACCGGCCTGCCAGTTCCGCCGGACGGCGGCCCAGATCCGCCGGGACTCGCTGGACCTCTGGCAGATCCAAGTGACGCGGCGGGGCGCGCTGCGCCTGCACACCGAGGCCGCCGACGTCTGCGTGCCGGTCGGCGTGCCGCATATCCTCTCGCTCGACCGGCCCTTCGCGGGCGAGCACACGGATGCGGAGTGGTTCTGCCTCTTCGTCTCGCGCGATGCCTTTCCCAGCCTCGGCCCCACCATCGACGCCTGCCGTGATGCGCCGCTTGCCAACGCCATGGGCCTTCTTCTCGGCCAGTACGTGGAGAGTCTCAGCGACAGCCTGGAGACGATGACGGAAGCCGAGCTGCCGCGGGCCGCCGAGGCCACGCGGGCGATGATCGCGGCCTGCATCGCGCCGTCCTCCACGACCGGCTTCGATACCGACGCCCATGTGGAACGCGCCCGCCTCGGCCGCATCCGCCAGATCATCCGGCAGAACCTGCGCTCCACCCGGCTCGGCCCGGAGCGGCTGTGCAAGCTGGCGGGCGTGTCGCGCTCGCAGCTCTACCGGCTCTTCGAACCCTTCGGCGGCGTGGCGCGCTACATCCAGAGCGAGCGGCTGCGCCAGGCGCATCAGGCGCTTTCGGACCCGGCGAATATGCGCGAGATCATCAAGGTGGCCGAGGATTTCGGCTTCTTCGATCCCTCGGCCTTCAGCCGCGCCTTCCGCCGCGAATTCGACTATTCGCCGACGCGGCTGCGCCAGATGTCGCAGAGCGGCTGGGTGGCGGCGCCCATCCGCAAGGGCGGCGGTCTTGCGCTGCGCCATGACCTGGCCAGCATGCTGCGCCAGATCTGATGCGCCCGATTGGGACGCAGCGCACTGGGCAGGCATGCCCGGCCTATGGGCGTGTCTGACACCCCGACCTAGCGTCACGATGGCATGGCGGGTGACCGAAAAGGTCTGCGCGATGCCGTATCCGAGAAGATGCCCCGTCCCCCGGTTGCGACCGTGGATGGACCGGGTGGGAGAGGAATTTCAGCTCATGCGCTTCGTCATGACCATGGTCGGCGGCCTTGCGCTGCTGGCCGCCGCAACGGGAACGGGGTCCGCCCAGACGGCCTCCGCTCCGGCCTCCACCCCGGCCGGCCCCGTCACCACTCGCAATCTCGCGAGCCTCTGCGCCGCGCCGTTGACCGAGGAGGTCGGCCATGCGGCACAGGCCTTCTGCCGCGGCTTGATCGTCGGGACGGGCCAGTACCACACCGAGATCTCGCGCCCCGGTGGCCGGCCGGCGATCTTCTGCCTGCCGACGCCGACCCCGACGCTTGAGGCCGCACAGGCCTCCTTCGTCGCCTTTGTGGCCCGTGAGCCGGGACGCGACGGTGAGCTCGCCGTGAACGGCGTGCTGCGCTGGGCCGCCGCCACCTATCCCTGCCCGACCGCGCCCGCGCGCGGCGCGCGGCGCTGATCCGGGAGGACCTAGACATGCGCAAGCTCTTCATCATTCCCGCTTTGCTCACCCTCGGCCTCGCGGCCTGCGCCGACGAGACGCTGAACGTTCCGCTCAGCCCGACGACCCAGCGCGTCGGCGGCGGCGCGGCCGCCGGCGCCCTGACCGGCCTCGCGATCGGTTCTTTCTCCGGCAATGCCGGCCTCGGCGCGCTCATCGGCGCGGGCGTGGGCGCGGGCGGCGGTCTGGCGCTCGACCAGAGCCGGCGCGGGCGTCAGCGCGCCTTCAACGACGGCGTCGCCGCCGGCCGCGCTTCCCAGTGACCATCGGCCGCATCCTGCCCCAGAGGGAGTCCGGCGCGATGCGGCTTCCGGCGCGCGAAGGCAAGAAAGGGGGCCGCAAGCGCCTCACCTTGTCCTTCGCCGCCGCCCTGGGCCTGGCCGGCATGACGCCGGCCGCCTTCGCGCAAGGCAGCGACGCCGCCACGATCGCCGAGTTGCGACGCCAGCTGGACGCCATGCAGCGCCGGCTGGAACAGCTGGAGGCACGCAGCGCGCCGCCGGCCGCCCGGCCTGCGGCCGTGGCCGCGGCGCCCACTCCCAGCCGTTCCGCCCGTAGGCCGGCCGAACCCGCGGTCGAGGCCGCGCAGACGGCGGCGCGGGAAGCCCGGCTGGCCGCCAATGAGGCGCAGGCCGCCTCGCGCAGCCTGACCCAGGCCTCGGCAGCGCTGGCGGCGGCCAGCGGAACGCCGGCCGAGCGCACCGTCGCCGGCCTCGAGCCGCCTGAGCCCATGGGCAACTCCTTCGAGGACGCGCTGCGTTCCGATTTGCCGGGCGTGGCCTTCCGCGTTCCCGGAACCGATACCCAGCTGCGGCTCTACGGTTTCGCCAAGGTCACCGGCCATCAGGATTTCAACGGTCGCAATCAGACCGATGCGCCGCTGCCCGGCGGCATCCCGCTGCGTGGAAGCCCAGGCGAGAAGCAGGGAGGCGAGTTCACGGCCTCGGCCCGCTTCAGCCGCTTCGGCATCGACACGCGGACGCTGACCAGCTGGGGCACGCTGGAGACCCGCATCGAGGGCGACTTCGGCGGCGGCACTTCCGCGAACGCGACCTTCCGCCTTCGCCAGGCCTTTGCCGAGCTCGGCACGGAGCGCTTCGCGGTCCTTGCCGGCCAGGCCAACAGCCTCTGGAACGAGGGCCTCTACGAGACGATCATCGACTCGACGAACCTCAATCAATCCTTCATCCGCCAGGCGCAGATCCGCGTCACGGGCCGGCTGGCCAAGGGTCTGACCGGGCAGTTCTCGATCGAGGCACCCGACACGCAGTACACGGCGGCGGGCGGCGCCTTCAATCCGGCGAGCACGCTCGACGGCGGGGCCAGCCCGGCCTTCAACGCGATGCCCGATTTCCTCGCCCGGCTGACCTATCGCGAGAACGGGATCGAGCTTGGCGCGCGCGCCCTGCTGCGCCAATTGCAGGTCCGCCCGGAGGGGACGGCGGCGGGCGCGCCCACGGGCACGACCTCCGCGACCGGCTGGGGTCTCGCGACCCATGCGCGTCTGCCGATGCGGCTGATCTCCGACTGGCTCGGGACGGATGAGCTGGTGGGCATGGCCTATTATGGCGAAGGCATCGGCCGCTACTTCGCCGGCAGCACGAACAATCAGGACGCGCTGTCGAATATCGGCATGTCGAATGTCCAGGGCCGCGTCAGCCTGGATGCGACGACGGCCTGGGGCGCGACGCTGGCCTACCGACGCTTCTGGATGGCGCAGCTGCGGAGCAACTTCGCCTATTCCTACGCCCGGCAGGATTTCCCGGGATATGCGCTGGGCTTCGCGCCGGGCTCGAATTCCGCTCTGGCGCTGAACCGGAATGTGCATCAGGGCGTCGCCAACCTGATCTGGAGTCCCTTCGCGGAGGTGCGCAACGGCGTCTTCGGAAGCGGCTGGCTGGATCTGGGGGTCGAGTACCATTTCACGCGGCGCGACATCTTCGGCGGCGCGGAAGCGGCAGGAACCGGAAAGGTCGGCCACGGCATCGCCAACCGTCTCCTCTTCGGCGCCGTGGCCCGTTTCTGAGTTGGCGAGCGATCGGGATCTGCGACCTCGCGTCACCGCGAAACGGCATAGGTGCGCGGCCTTGGCCGTGGCAGCATCCCGGACATGAGAAGTGAGATGCTGCCCGCGAGGGTGAAGAGGCAACGGGGCCTCCGGGCCACGGGGCCTTTCCTGGCCCTGCTGATGGTCATGCTGCTGGCCGGCTGCGCCAGCATCACGCGCATGCCGGCGCCGCCACCGGAGGCCACGGAGGGCCTTTCCGTCCTCGGCATCCCCAATGCCCGCTTCTGGATCGACGGAAGCCCGGACCCCATTCTGCGCGAGGGGCGCGCCATGGTGGCGCGCGAGGCGGCCACCCTGCCGCCCGGCGCCGCCCGCCCGCCGACCACCTTCCTCGCCATCTCGGGCGGTGCGGATAACGGCGCCTTCGGCGCGGGGCTGATCAATGGCTGGACGGCGGCGGGCAATCGTCCCTCCTTCACCGTCGTCACCGGCATCTCGGCCGGGGCGCTGATCGCGCCCTTTGCCTTCCTGGGGCCGGACTACGACGCGCAGCTGCGCGAGGTCTTTACCCAGGTCGTGCCTCGCGACATCCTGCTGCTGCCGCGCCAGGTCTTCGCCGTCATTCCGCTGCTCTTCGGCGAGGCCCTGGCCGATACCTCTCCCCTGGCGCGCCTCATCGGCCGCTACACCGACCAGGCCATGCTCGACGCCATCGCCCGCGAATACCGGCGCGGCCGGCTGCTGCTGGTGGGCACGGTCAATCTCGACCTTCAGCGGCCCGTCGTGTGGAACATCGGCGCTATCGCGGCGAGCGGCCATCCGGATGCACTGACGCTGTTCCGCAGCATCCTCCTCGCCTCCTCCTCCATTCCCGGCGCCTTCCCGCCGGTGCTTGTGCCGGTCGAGTACGGGGGGCGGAGCTATGAGGAGATGCATGTGGATGGCGGCGCCGCCATGCAGGTCTTCCTCTATCCGCCCTCGGTGAATCTCAGCGAGCGGGGGAGCCGGCGCGAGCGCACCGCCTATGTGATCCGCAATGGCCGGGTGGATGTCGATGGGGGCGTGACGCCGCGCGGGTTGTTCAGCATCGCCCGGCGCTCGGCGGCGACACTGCTGCATTTCAGCGGCATCAGCGACATCAACCGCATCTATCTCACGACGCTGCGCGACGGAGTGGATTTCCGGTTGGCCTTCATCGGCTCGGATTTCCGGGCCGAGCGGCGCGAGCCCTTCGATCCGCCCTTCATGCAGGCGCTCTTCGACTATGGCTATGCGCAGGCGCATCAGCCCTGGCACACGGTGCCGCCGGGCGTTTCCACGACGGTGGTGCCGCCCGCCCGTTAGCGAAGACCGGCGCGGGTCCTTATACGGTCAAGAGCTTGCGTACCTCTTCCTCGTCGAGCTCCTTCGTCGGGCCGGCGAGAGCCACTTCGCCGCGGACCATCACGGTGATGGTGTCGGCGAGGTCGCGCGCGAATTCGAAGTACTGCTCGACCAGGACGACGGCGAAGTTCCGGTCCTTCGCCAGGTGACGGATCACCCTGGCGATGTCCTTGATGACATTGGGCTGGATGCCCTCGGTCGGCTCGTCGAGGATGAGCAGTCGCGGCCGCGCCGTCAGCGCCCGGCCGATGGCCAGCTGCTGCTGCTGCCCGCCCGAGAGGTCGCCGCCGCGCCGCCGGAGGAACTGGCGCAGGATGGGGAAGAGGTCGAAGACCTCCGAAGGCACGGAACTGCCGCGAGGCGCGGCGGCCAAGGCCGTCTCGAGGTTCTCTTGCACCGTGAGGAAGGGAAAGATCTCGCGGCCCTGCGGCACATAGCCGATGCCCGTGCGGGCGCGTTCGGCGGGGCCGAGGTCGCGGATCTCGCGACCCTCCCATGTCACGCTGCCACCCTGGATCTTCTCCAGCCCCATGATGGAGCGCAGCAGCGAGGATTTGCCCACGCCGTTGCGGCCCAGCACGGCGGCGATCTGGCCAGGTCCGACGGAGAGCGAGACGCCGCGCAGGCAGCGGCTGGCGCCGTAGGAGAGGTCGATGTCGGTGGCGACGAGCATGGGGCCTAACGTCCTAGATAGACTTCGACGACCCTCGGGTCGTTCTGGACATGGGTGATCGAGCCCTCCGAGAGCACGCTGCCCTCGTGCAGCACCGTCACCCGGCTGTTCAGTGCCTTCACGAATTCCAGGTCGTGCTCGACCACGACCACGCTGCGCTGGCCCGCGATGCCGGTCAGCAGGGCGGCGGTCTGCTCGGTTTCATGATCGGTCATGCCGGCGACCGGCTCGTCCACCAGCAGCAGCTGCGGGTCCTGCATGAGCAGCATGCCGATCTCCAGCCACTGCTTCTGGCCATGGCTGAGCAGGCCCGCGAGGTCATGCGCACGGACGGTCAGGCCGATCTCCTGCATGGTCTTCTCGATGCGCATTCGGGCCTCGCCACGCAACACCCAGCGGAGGCAGGCGATCGGATCGCGCGGCGCCTTGAGCGCGAGCTCCAGATTCTCGAAGACGGTCAGCGCGTCGAAGACCGTCGGCTTTTGGAATTTCCGACCGACGCCGAGATGAGCGATGGAGGCCTCGTCCATGCGGGTGAGGTCCCGGTCGCCGAAGCGCACGATGCCCGAGCCGGGGCGCGTCTTGCCGGTGATGCAGTCCATCATCGTCGTCTTGCCCGCGCCGTTCGGGCCGATCACCGCGCGCAGCTCGCCCGGCTCGACGATGAGCGAGAGGTTGTTCAGCGCCCGGAAGCCGTCGAAGACGACCGTCACGCCATCCAGATAGAGACCCTGTGTCGGGGATGCCTGGACCGCGTTCATGACTTCACCTTCCGTCGCCGGATCAGCCCGACGAGCCCCTTGGGCAGCAGCAGCGGCACGGCGACGAAGAGGCAGCCCAGCGCAATCAGCCAGAGATCCGGCGCGACGGAGGTCAGCCAGGTCTTCAGCGCGTTGACGGAGAAGGCGCCGAGCACCGCGCCCACCAGCGTGCCGCGCCCGCCAAAGGCCACCCAGACCACCGCCTCGATGGAATTGCCGGGGCTGAACTCGCCGGGATTGATGATGCCGACCAACGGCACGTAGAGCGCGCCCGCCAGACCCGCGATCATGGCCGAGAGCACGAAGACGAAGAGCTTGTGCTGCGTCACGTTGTAGCCGAGGAAGCGCACGCGGCTCTCGGCATCGCGGATCGCGGTCAGCACGCGGCCGTATTTGGTTCGCGTCAGCGCCGAGCAGATCAGAAAGACCGCCACCAGCGAGACCAGCGCGGCATAGAAGAGCATGGCGCGCGTGGAGCTGCTGTTGAGCGGCATGCCCAGCAGCTCCTTGAAGTCGGTGAAGCCGTTATTGCCGCCGAAGCCCATGTCGTTGCGGAAGAAGGCGAGCATCAGCGCATAGGTCAGCGCCTGGGTGATGATCGAGAGATAGACGCCCGTGATGCGGCTGCGAAAGGCGAGATAGCCCACCACCAGCGCCAGCAGCCCGGGTGCGACGAGCGCCATCGCGAAGGCGAAGGCGAACCAGTCGAAGCCCAGCCAGAACCAGGGCAATTGCTGGTAGCCGAGGAAAACCATGAAGTCGGGCAGGACCGGATGGCCATAGACGCCGCGCGGCCCGATCAGCCGCATCAGATGCATGCCGATGGCATAGCCGCCCAGCGCGAAGAAGGCGCCATGGCCGAGCGAGAGGATGCCCGCGTAACCCCAGGCGAGGTCGAGCGCGAGGGCGAGGATCGCGTAGCAGATCCACTTGCCGATGATGCTGACCAGGAAGTCCGACACGTAAAGCGGGTTGGAGGCCGGCAGCAGGTTCAGCAGCGGCAGGACGGCGAGGATCGCGACCGCGATCAGCAGGACGAGGCGACGAGGGATCATTGGTCGGCCGCGCGCCCCTTCAGCGCGAAGAGGCCCTTGGGGCGTCGCTGGATGAAGAGCATGATGCCCACCAGAAGCAGCACCTTGGCCAGCACCACCCCCGCATAGGGCTCCAGCAGCTTGTTCACGAGGCCGAGCGTGAAGGCCCCGATCAGCGTGCCCATCAGCGAGCCCACGCCACCGAAGACCACGACCATGAAGCTGTCGATGATGTAGCCCGTGCCCAGGTTGGGCGAGACGTTGTCGATCTGGCTCAGCGCCACCCCCGCGAGGCCGGCGATCCCCGAACCGAAGGCGAAGGTCATCGCATCCACGCGCCCGGTCCGGATGCCCATGGTCGCCGCGATGCGCCGGTTCTGCACCACGGCGCGCATCTCAAGCCCGAAGCGCGTGAGGCGGATGGCGGCCAGCGTCGCCAGCAGCACCGCGATGGAAAAGAGCACGATCCAGGCGCGGTTCTGCGTGATGGAGATGCCGCCCGGCAGGGTCAGCGTGCCCATCATCCAAGGCGGGCTGATGACCTCGCGATTCTGCGCGCCGAAGACCAGGCGCACCACCTGCTGCAGCACCATGCCCACGCCGAAGGTGAGCAGCAGCGTCTCCAGCGGGCGGCCGTAGAGGTGGCGGATCAGCCCGCGCTCCATCGCCGCGCCGATGGCCGCGGTCACGAGGAAGGCGACGGGGATGGCCAGCGGCAGCGACCAGGGCTGCAGGGCAGGGATGTTGCGGCAGAACTCCTGCACGACGACGGTCGCATAGGCGCCGATCATCACGAACTCGCCATGGGCCATGTTGATCACGCCCATGACGCCGAAGGTCACGGCCAGGCCGAGGGCGGCCAGCAGCAGCACCGAGCCGAGCGAGATGCCCTGGAAGAAGGTCTCGGCCGCCTGGCGGAGCTGGAGCTTGCGATCGATCGCGGCGATGGCCGTGTCGATCTCGGCGGCGAGCCCGCCATTGGCGGCACGGGAGGCCAGCAGCAGGTTGCGCGCCTCGGGCGAAGAGGAGCCGCCGAGCGTCGCGATGCCCGCTCGCTTGGCGGTCGGGTCGGAGGAGGCGAGACGCGCACCGCCCAGGGCGAGTTCCAGCCGCTCGCGCACCTGTGGGTTGGACTCGCGGGCCAGCGCGGTCTCCAGCGCGGGAATATCCTCGGCGCTGCGGTTGCGCAGGATGGCCTCGGCGGCGCTCAAGCGCTGGGCCAGGACGGGCGAGGCGAGCTGGAGCCGGCCCAGCGCGCCGCGCAACGCCACGCGCACGCGGTTGTTGATGCGAACGAGGCTGGCGCCCTCGGGCAGGCTCGCCGTGCCCTGCTGCACGGCCATGCTGCCATCGGCCAACTTCAGCAGCCGCGCATCGGACAGGGCCTGGATGAGGGGAAGGGCGCGCGCATCGCCGAGCGAGCCCAGCTGCTCCACGGCCTCGGCCTGCTCGCCGAAGCTGCCGCCGAGGCGCGGGATCAGGCTGTCGAAATCCTGGGCGCGGGCAGGCCCCAGCAGGAGGAACAGGCCGAGCAGGAAAAATCCCACTCCGCGACGAATCCTCATCCATGAGAATGGCAACGCCAACTCAGTACATCCCTTCGAAGCATCCGATCGCAAGACGGCCAGGCGCGCGGCGTGCGCGCCCGGCATTGGATGGCAATCAGCGCCTCCGATTGGCGTTCTCGGGGATGAAGGGCGACCAGTTCTCGGCCGGGATCGCGGTCGGCGTCTTGTAGACGATGTTGAACTGACCATCGGCCTGGATCTCGCCGATCATCACCGGCTTGGAGAGGTGATGGTTGGTGTGCATCTCCTCCTCGTAACCGGAGGCAGCCATCACCTTCTGGCCGTACATCTTGTCGCGCACCGCATCGACGGCGGGCGTGCCGGCGGCGGTCACGGCCTGGGCCCACATCTTGAAGCCCGTGACGGTGGCCTCCATCGGGTCATTGGTGACGCGGCGGGGGTTGTTGATGAAGGCGCGCCAGGTGGCCAGGAACTCCGCATTGGCCGGGCCGGGCACGGACATGAAGTAGTTCCAGGCCGCCAGATGGCCGACCAGCGGACGGGCATCGATGCCGGCCAGCTCCTCCTCGCCGACCGAGAAGGCGACGGACGGAATATCCTCGGCCTTGATGCCCTGATTGCCGAGCTCGCGGTAGAAGGGAACGTTCGCGTCGCCGTTGATGGTCGAGACGATCGCCGTCTTCTTGCCCTGCGCGGCGAATGCCTTCACGCGGCTGACGATGCCCTGCCAGTCGCTGTGACCGAAGGGCGTGTACTCCTCCATGATGTCGGCATCGGCGATGCCCTTGGAGTTGAGATAGCCGCGCAGGATGCGGTTGGTCGTGCGCGGATACACATAATCCGTGCCGAGCAGCGCGATGCGCCTGGCGCTGCCGCCATCCGGGCCGAGCAGATATTCGACCGCGGGGATCGCCTGCTGGTTGGGCGCCGCGCCCGTGTAGAAGATGTTCCGGCTCTGCTCCTCGCCCTCATACTGGACGGGATAGAACAGCAGGCCATTCAGCTCCTCGAAGACCGGCAGGACGGATTTGCGGGACACCGAGGTCCAGCAACCATAGGTCACGTCCACCTTGGAGACGGCGAGCAGCTCGCGCGCCTTCTCGGCGAAGAGCGGCCAGTTGGAGGCGGGGTCCACCACCACGGCCTCGAGCTGACGTCCCAGCAGGCCGCCGCGCGCGTTCTGCCACTGGACCATCATCAGCACGGTGTCGCGCAGCGCGGTCTCGCTGATGGCCATGGTGCCGGAGAGCGAATGCAGCACGCCCACCTTGATGGGCGCGGTCTGGCCGATGGCGGGAGAGGCCAGGGCGCCGACGACTGGGGCCGCGAGCAGAGCTCGGCGGGACAGGGGGGGCAGGTTCTTGAGCATGGGGGCATTTTCCGGGAGTGCAACGGGGGGAGGCTAGCGAGGCCGGATGCTGCCCCGCATGAACGAGTCGAGAGAATCGGGCGTCGTTTGACGCAATTCGGAATTTGTCCGCACGTTATTGCGGCAAGATGCCCAAACTGCGATCACGGCTCGCAACATGTCCGGACCCAAAAACAAAAAGCCCGGCTTCCGCGAGGAGGCCGGGCTTCATGTCAGGGAACTAATCCCTTGGGATCAGGCGAAGTTCAGCGCTTGTCGAGACCCGCGTAGTCGCGCACGCCCGCACCCGTGTAGATCTGGCGGGGACGGCCGATGCGCTGGCTCGGATCCTCGATCATTTCCTTCCACTGGCTCACCCAACCGACCGTGCGGGCGACGGCGAAGATGACCGTGAACATCGACGTCGGGATGCCCATCGCCTTGAGGATGATGCCCGAATAGAAATCGACGTTCGGATAGAGCTTGCGTGAGATGAAATACTCGTCCGTCAGCGCGATGCGCTCCATCTCCATCGCCATGTCGAGCAGCGGCGAGTCCTTGATGCCGAGCTCGGCGAGAACCTCGTGGCAGGTCTCCTTCATGATCTTCGCGCGCGGGTCGAAGTTCTTATAGACCCGGTGCCCGAAGCCCATGAGCTTCACGCCGCTGTTCTTGTCCTTCACCTGCTCGATGAAGGCCGGGATCTTATCCTTGGTGCCGATCTCGGCGAGCATCTTCAGCACCGCCTCGTTGGCGCCGCCATGCGCGGGGCCCCAGAGCGCCGCGATGCCGGCGGCGATACAGGCGAAGGGATTGGCGCCCGTCGAGCCCGCGAGGCGGACCGTGGAGGTCGAGGCGTTCTGCTCGTGATCGGCGTGCAGGATCAGGATGAGATCCATGGCGCGCGCGAGCACGGGCGAGATCTCGTAGGGCTCGGCCGGGACCGAGTTCAGCATGTAGAGGAAGTTCGCCGCGTAGCTGAGGTCGTTGCGCGGATACACGAAGGGCTGGCCCAGCGCGTACTTATAGGCCATCGCCGCGATCGTCGGCACCTTGGCGATGAGGCGGAAGGCCGCGACCTCGCGCTGGCGCTCGTCATTGATGTCGAGGTTGTCGTGGTAGAAGGCGGCCATCGCGCCGACCACGCCGCACATGATCGCCATCGGGTGGGCGTCGCGGCGGAAGCCGTCATAGAAGCGGCGCAGCTGCTCATGCACCATGGTGTGGTGCGTGACGTCCTTGCGGTACTTCTCCAGCTGCTCGGCGTTCGGCAGTTCGCCGTTCATGAGCAGGTAGCAGACCTCGATGAAGTCGCTCTTCTCGGCCAGCTGCTCGATGGGATAGCCGCGATAGAGCAGCACGCCCTCGTCGCCATCGATGTAGGTGATCTTGCTCTCGCAGCTCGCGGTCTCGCCGTAGCCGGGGTCGTAGGTGAAGATTCCGAGGCTCGAATAAAGCTTGCGGATGTCAGCGACCAGCGGACCGAGCGTGCCGCCGAGCAGCGGCATCGAGGCGCTGTTGTTGCTGCCCTCGACCGTGATGGTGATGGAGCCGTTCTTGCTCATGCTAGCAGCCTTCCCTCAATTGGTTTTCCCCGGGCGGAATGGAGCCCGGACCTATGCTGCATTGCAGGATAGGCGCAATGACGCGCTTGTCTATCGGGGCAAGCTTCCGCGACGCGAACCAACGGCCATCGGCCCGTCAGTATCCACGACGCCAATGCGCGGGGGGCTCGAAGCCGCCCGTCCACAGGCCGAGCTGCGCCGCGCGGGCCGCGGCTTCGACCGGGACCAGGGCCGGCACGGAGCCGCCATCGGCCAGGGCCCAGCCCGAGGTGACCAGAGCGGTGTTCAGCTCCACGCCGCCGGCCCGGCAGACGCCCAGCGCGCGGCCGAAGCGATCGCGGCCATGGACGCGGCAGTCGATGCCGCGATCGCCGACTAGGCGCGCGAGCTCCGCCGCGGCGGCCGTGCCGCAGTCATACAGGGCACCCTGTTCGTTGGTGCAGAACTGGCCGCGCTCCGGCGCCTCGACGCCGAAAAGCCGCAGCGTGCGGTCGCCCAGGCGGAGGGTGTCGCCGTCCACGATGCGGACCTGCGCGGCCGGGGAGGACCAGTCCTGGTTGCGCGGGGCGGAGCCCATGAGCTCCGTCGGCAGGGCAAGGATCACCAGGCCGCCCCCGAGCAGGGCCGTGCACGTCACCACGAAGGCGCGCCCCAGGCGGTGCGGCGTTCGGGCGGATTGAAAGAGACGTCGGCGGCGCATGACCCTGGTTAACCCACCCGCGAGGGGGCTGGCAACCCAGGTTATTTCCGGATGTTACGCTTCGCGCGCTGCATCGAGCTTCCAGAAGGGGCCGGATTTCTTCAGGGCCTTCCACGCGGCGATGGAGGCGATGCGGCTGCCCTCGGCGCGGCCCGCGGCGAAGCCCGTCACCGTGCCGATCGCAAATCCGCCCGCGCCCCGGCCGGCCAGCCGCGCGGCCAGCTGCCGGGCCACCGTCGCGTCATTGGCAAGGCCCAGTGCCTCCTGCAGATCCGCCAGCCGCCGCGTGAAGCGTCGCGAAGCGCGGCCCGGCCACAGCGCCGAGAAGGGTTCGGCCGCATAGCGCAGCCGCTTGGCGTCGAGCCGCATGTCGTGCAGCGCATCGGCATCCAGGCCCGTCATGGCGGCCCCCGCGCGCTTCAGCCGGCGCCAGCGCTTGCGGAGCAGTCCGGCCGCGAAGGGGGCCAAGGGCTGATCGGGCACGTTGGAGGGGCGGATGAGGGCGAGCTGAAGCCCCAGCCAGATCGTGCCCCGGAAGCCTTCCCCGGCCAGCAATCGGCCGAGCGCGACATAGGCCGCCTCGCGCTCGCGCATCGCGGTGCGCAGGAGCCGCTTCAGCCGGATGTCGCCGTCCAGCGCCGCCAGGGTCCCAGGCCCGATTCCGTCGAGGAAGACGTCCCAGTCGCGCGCCGAGCCGAGCGCCCGGGCGAGATCGCCCAGCTGGGCGTCCCAGACGCGCCAGTCGGGACCGTCCACCACGGGGCGGAACAGCTTGAGGATGGAGCGCAGCCGCCGGATCGCGACGCGCGACTGGTGCACCCCGCGCGGTCCCTTCTCCAGCCGACATTGCGGCGTCTCGGCCAGCAGCACGTCCTGCAGATGGGCCAGGGCGGCGAGGAAGGCGGGTTCCACGGCCTCGGCGCCGGCCAGGCTGGGCGGGCCGGAGCGGCGAGGGCGGGGCTCGCGATCCTCGGCCATGGCCAGGGCCTCCTCGGCGAGCGAGGCGCCGGCCGGCAGCAGCGGCAGGGAGCGGGCCAGGGTGGCGGCGAGGCGGAGCATCTCGGGCGCATCCCCCTCCAGCATCAGCCGGCCGATGCGACGGCGCGCGCCGGCGGCCTCGATGCGGCCCTCGAGCCAGGTCACGCCCTCGGCCAGCACCGTGCGCCGGCCGACGAAGCGCGCGACGGGCAGGGCGGCGGCGTCGGGCTCGGTCGGTTCGCAGGCGGGCCAGGTGCCGGGCCAGCAGATGCCTTCCCGGGCGACGAGCGGATGCACGATCTCCCAGCCGCGGCGGCGGCGCTGCAGGAGCGGCGCATCCTCGCCCTCGGCGCGGAGCCAGGTGATGGTTTCCGCCTGCCAGGCCGGCGGCGCGGCCAGCAGCGGGTGACTCGGGCAGCGGACCGGGCCGCCCAGGGCGAGCTCGAGGATCAGGCTGCCACCTCCGGCAGGTCGCGCGGGGCGAGGAAGCGCACCAGGCGCCCTCCGCCTTCCGCGAGCTGGCCCCAGGATCCGGCGATGGTGAATTCGGCGAGCGCGCCGGTCGGGTAGCCTTCGGCGAGGCGGCGCGCATGCGGCCCGCCTATCGCGACCCCCGTCGGGCCCATCAGGGCCAGGCCCAGCTCGTGCAGGCCCGGATTATGGCCGATCAGCAGGACGGAGCGCGCCGTCTCGGGCGCGAGGCGCAGCGTCTCCAGCAGGCGAGGCCAGGGCGCGAGGTAGAGGTCGTCCATCACCTCGATCATCGGCCCGCTCTCGAAGGGCTGCAGCGCCTCCAGCGTCTGGAGCGTGCGGCGCGAGGAGGAAACGAAGACGACATCCGGCACGAGGCCGAATTCGCGCATCTGCGCGGCCATGACGGCGGCGGCCATGCCGCCCCGCGCATTGAGCGGCCGGGAATGGTCGGAGAGGCTCGCATCGTCCCAGGACGACTTGGCGTGACGTAGCAGCAGGAGCTGGCGCATGGCTGGACTCCATATGCCATGCCTCGCGGCTTCTGTCCCGTCCCGGGGAGGGCTCGCGTGATTCGACAGGTTGCGGGGACGGCCGGACGGGCCGATCTAGGGTGTCATGAGGACCCTGCTTCCCGCGCTCCCCCGACGTCTCCTTCCCCTGCTGGCGGCGACGCCCGCCCTGGCCCAATCCGCCGAGCCGCCACGGGACTACCGATGGCGCGTCATGCGCAACGGCACCCCGATCGGCAGCCACGACGTCACCTTCTCGCGCCGGGGCGAGGAACTGGTGGCGCTGTCCGAGGTGGTGGTGACGCCGCGCGTGATGGGCATCGTCGTCTACCGCTTCGAGCACCGCTACACGGAGGTGACGCGCGCCGGCCGCTTCGTCTCCGTCTCCTCCCGGCTGAACCGCAACGGCCGCATCGTCGAGGTCCGGGCCGAGGCGACCCCGCGCGGCGTCGCCGTCCACGGCAGCGAGGGCGAAAGGATGCTGGCGCCCGATGCGGCACCGCTCTCCTGGTGGGAGCCCCAGCGCTTCGGCGGCGCGATCTCGATCTTCGGCACCAGCACGGGCCAGCTCATGGACCTGCGCTGGGCGCGCGAGGCGGTCCCCGCCGGGGGCACGCGCTGGCGCCTCTCGGGCGAGGTGGAGGCCGTGCTGGAATTCGCCACGGACGGCCGCTGGACCGCCTATCAGGTGGTCGGCGACGACGGCAGCACGGTGATCTACGAGCGCGCCTGACGGTTTGGAAGGGCACCCACGCGCGTGCGCGGGTGCCCGGCGGGCCGATGGCGTGCCATATCGCGGCTCCCCGCCGTAGAGCCCGCACCTACAGGAGCTTGCCCGATGCCGTTGACTCCCCGCCGAAGCCTCCTCCTGGCCGGTCTTGCCGCCCCGGTCCTCGCCGCCCCCGCCTATGCCCAGGGCTGGCAGCCCGCGCGCCCCGTGCGCCTGGTCGTGCCCATCGCGCCCGGCGGCGCCAATGACATCATCGCCCGCATGATCGGCGAGCGCCTTTCGGCCGTGATCGGCCAGCCCGTCATCATCGAGAACCGGCCCGGCGCCGGCGGCAATATCGGCGCGCAGTCGGTGCTGCAGTCCGAGAAGGACGGGCTTACCTGGCTCTTCACCTCGGCCAATGTGCTGACGGCCAATCCCTATCTCTACGGCAGCCGCATGCCGTTCCAGCCGCTGCGCGACTTCACCCCGGTCACGCGGGTGGGCCTGGGCACGCTGCTCTGGGTCGTGAACGCGCAGCGCCCCTGGCGCACCTTCCAGGAGCAGATCGACTTTGCGAAGGCCAATCCGGGCCACGTCACCATGGGCAGCAGCGGCACCGGCGCCATCAGCCATCTCTACTTCGAGAAGGTGAAGCGCGAGACCGGCGCGGACATGACCCATGTGCCCTATCGCGGCGGCGGCCCGGCCATCCAGGATCTCTTCGCGGGCAACATCGACATGATGTTCGATGTGATCCCGGCGCTGCTGCCGCATGTGCGCGAGGGCCGCTTCCGCGCCCTGGCCGTCGGCTCCGCCAAGCGCATCGACTACGTGCCGGAGCTCGCAAACGTCCCCGGCATGGACGAGCTGCTGCCGGGCAAGGGCGTGGATGCGCTGAACTGGTGGTCGATCGTCTGTGCGACCGGCACGCCGCGCCCCGCGATCGATGGCATGTTCGCCGCCCTCCAGCGCGTCATGGCGCAGGAGGAGGTGAAGCAGCGCCTGCTCGCTTTGACCGTCTTCCCGATGATCGACGAGACGCCGGAGGCCTTCGGCGCGTTCTGGCGCGGGCAGATGCCGGTCTGGGAAGAGCTGGTATCGGTGTCGGGCGCCACGGCCGAATAGCCTGCGCGCGGGGGCCGGTTCCGCTGGGGAAGCCGGCCCCCGCGCGCGACGAAGCAGTGTTCCTTATAAGGGCTGTCGGGCGCATCGTTTCATGCGAACCTCGCGCGATCAGGAACCAATCCTGAACCCGGAGGAACTTCGTCCATGATCGTTATGCCGCGCCGCGGGATTCTGCTCGGCAGCCTGACCGCGCCGCTTCTGGCGGCCCCCGCCTATGCCCAGGGCTGGAAGCCCAGTCGTCCCGTCCGGATCATGGTGCCCATCACCCCCGGCGGCGCGACGGACATGATCGCCCGCATGATCGGCGAGCGGATCTCCCCCATCCTCGGCCAGCCCGTCATCATCGAGAACCGACCCGGCGCCGGCGGGAATATCGGCGCCCAGGCCGTGCTGCAATCGGAGAAGGACGGCCTCACCTGGCTCTTCACCGCGGCCAATGTGCTGACGGCCAATCCCGCGCTCTATGGCAGCCGCATGCCCTTCGACCCCGTGCGCGACTTCGTGCCGGTTTCGCGCGTCTGCCTGGGGACCTTGCTCTGGGTGGTGAATTCGCAGCGCCCCTGGCGCACCTTCCAGGAGCAGATCGACTTCGCGAAGGCCAATCCCGGCCGCGTCACCATGGGCAGCAGCGGAACGGGGACCAGCGCGCATCTCTTCTTCGAGAAGGTGAAGCGCGAGACGGGCACGGATATGACGCATGTGCCCTATCGCGGCGGCGGCCCTGCCATCCAGGACCTGGTCGCGGGCAATATCGATATGATGTTCGACGTGATCCCCGCGCTGCTGCCGCATGTGCGCGAGGGCCGCTTCCGCGCCTTGGCCGTCGGCTCCGCCAAGCGCATCGACTATGTGCCCGAGCTCGCGCATATCCCCGGCATGGACGATGTGCTTCCGGGCAAGGGCATCGACGCGCTCAACTGGTGGGGCTTCGTCGCGGCTCGCGGCACGCCCGCGCCGGCCATCGCGGCGATGCACGCCGCCCTGCGCGACGTCATCGCCCAGGAGGAGCTGAAGCGCCGCCTGCTGGATCTGACGGTCCTGCCCATGGCCGACGAGACGCCCGAGGCCTTCGGCGCCTTCTGGCAGGCGCAGATCCCCATCTGGCGGCAGCTCGTCGAGGGCTCGGGCGCGACGGCGGGATAACGACTTCCCCAACCGGGCCGCATTTGCGGCCCGGCCGGGATTTTGCAGCGAAAGGACAAGATCGAATGGCCAAGAAGCCCAAGGCGGCGGAAACCGCGCGCAGCCTCGAATGGATGAAGCTTACCGCCGCCGAGATCCAGGCCGAGGCCGCGGCGGATGCCCTGGTCATCGTGCCGGTCGCCTCGATGGAGCAGCACGGCCCGCATCTGGCGACCGGCGTGGACATGGTGCTCGGCGGCAACGTCGCGCTGGAGACGGCGCGGCGCATGGTCGCCGCCGGGCATCGCGTGATCGTGACGCCGGTCTGCTGGGCGGGCCTCGCCGAGCATCACATGGCCTTTGGCGGCACGGTGACGCTGGACCACGCGACCTTCCAGGCGGTGCTGCGCGGCGTGGTCGGCTCGGTCTCGCGCCACGGCTTCAAGCGCGTCTTCCTGATGAACGGCCATGGCGGCAATGCCGAGGCCATCGGCACGGCGGCGACCGATCTGGCCGTGGAGTTCGGCATCCGCGTCGGCGGCGCGACCTATTGGCACATGGTGCCGGAGGTGATCGAGCCGCTGTTGGAGCGCCAGCCCACGCTGATGCACGCCTGCGAGGCCGAGACCTCGATGATGATGCATCTCTCGCCCGAAAGCGTGCGGCCGGAGCAGCTGTCCAAGGCGCATGGGCCAAGCTCCTCGCGGGTGCCGGGCCAGCCGCCGGGGCTGCTCATGCGGCGCTCCTTCCGCGAGTTCACGAAGAGCGGCGTCGTCGGCGATGCGCGCGTGGCGAGCGAGGAGAAGGGCGCGAAGCTCCTCGAGGCCATCACGACGAAATGCGCGGAACTGCTCGCCAATCCCGCGCTCTGGACGTCCCGCTGAGGGCCCGCGCGCGCGAACCGCGCGCGGGCCCTCAGGCGCTGGCCAGCAGGATCACGCCGAGCGCGATCACGCTGACCGCCGCGATCTTCTGCGGCCCCATCGCCTCGCCGAAGAACCACCAGCCGATGGCCGCGATGAGCACGTAGCTCCCCGCGGTGCAGGGGAGCGCCACGCTCATCGGTATCTTGCGCAGCGCGGCGATGTAGAGCATCGCGCCCGCCCCGTAGAAGCCGAGCCCCAGGATGGTCTGCCAGCGCAGCATCTGCTCGATGAAGCCCGCGCCGTTCAGCGATTCCGCGCCCGTCTTGAGGAAGATCTGCCCCACCAGCGAGGAGCAGATGGCGGCAGAGAGCGCGACCCAGTGCATCATCATTCCTGCACCGCCGTCTCGCGGGGATGAATGACCTCGCGCACGACGCCCTGCGGCTTGCCGTTCGCGGAGAGGAAGGCGCGGCCCACATATTCGCCCATCACGCCGAGGATGAGGAACTGCACGCCCGCGATCAGCAGCATCAGCGTCATGCTGGAGGCCCAACCCGAGGGCGTTTCGCGGAAGAACGCTTCCACGACGACGAAGATCGCCAGCAGGAAGCCCAGCGCGCCCATGCCCGCCCCGGCGAAGATCGCCAGGCGCAACGGCAGCACCGAGAAGTTGGTGGCGAGGTTCAGCCACAGCCGGATCAGCCGGCGCATCGTGTAGTTCGACTGGCCCTCCTCGCGCGCATAATGCGCGACCTCGATGGAGGCGATGCGCTGCGTCACCTGCATGATGAGGCCGTCGATATAGGGATAGGGGCCGGAATACCGCGTGACCTGCTGCACCACGAGCGCGCTCATGCAGCGGAAGGAGGAGAGGTAGAGCCCCTTGGGCTTGTCCATGAGCTGGTCGGCCACCCAATTGGCGAAGCGGCTGCCCAGGTTGCGCCAGCCCTCATGCTCCTTCTTGGCGTAGCGCGTATAGACCACGTCCCAGCCGCCGAGCCGCGCATGATCGTAGAGGCGGATCACCTCCTCGGGCGGGTTCTGCAGGTCGTCGTCCATGTTGATGACATAGGCGCCGCGGGCGTGGCGCAGCCCGGTCATCACCGCATTGTGCTCGCCGAAATTGCGCGCGTGCTCGATATAGGTGAGGGGCACCGTGGCCGTCTCGGCCAGGCGGCGGCAGACGTCGCCGCTGTCGTCGGGGCTGCCGTCATTCACCAGGATGATCTCGATGCCGCCGGCCGGGCGCAGCACGGAGAGCGCCTCGACGAGTCGGCCAACCGTGGCCGCGCCGCGATAGACGGGCACCACGATGGACAGACCAATCGCAGGGGTGCCGACGGGATGGTCTTCGAGGGTCATGGGCGGCTTTCGGAACGGATGGCGGTGGCGAGGAGGGATCCGCCGGCGGGGAAGCGAAGGCCCGCGCGCAGCAGCGCAGCCTCCAGCCGGCATATGGTGAAGAGGCTGGCGTCCAGCCAGGGCGGATAGGGCGTGACGTCCGAGGCGGCCTCGTCGTCGCGCGCCAGGATCTTTCGCTGCACGACCATCAGCGGCAGCAGCAGGCTGTTCCAATGGCGCTGGTCGCGGGGGGCGAAACCGGCGGCCCGCAGCAGGGAGGCCGCGCCGGCCCGCTCGAATCGCCGGGCGTTGTGCACGCGCAGGTCATGCGCCGATTTCAGCCACTCATGGCCGGGCAGGTTCAGCACCAGCAGCCCGCCGGGACGCAGCACACGGCGGAACTCGGCCAGGGCCTGGTCGGGCTCGACGCCCGCATGACAGATCACGTCGAGGCTGGTCACCGCATCGAAGGCGCCATCGGCGAAGGGCAGGGCGTTGACCGTCCCGCCGGCCACGCGGACCCTGGCCTTGGCGGCGGCGCGCGCCGCCGCGCGGGGTTCGTATTCCAGCCCGTAGAGCTCGGCCTGGGGCCGCGCCGCGCGCAAGCGGGCGAGAAAACCGCCCGTGCCGCAGCCGGCATCCAGCACGCGCGCCCCGGCGGGCAGGGCGGCGAGCGCCTCCAGGGCATGGCCGTGCATGGCGCGATACCACCACATCCGGTCCTCGACCGCGTCCATCAGGGCATATTCGGCATTGTCCACGGTGCCGTTCTCGACTCCCGGCGCGGCGGCTGCAAGTCATCCTTGCGTCGGAAGCGGGGCAGATCGCCCGGAAAGCGCCGCAAAGGCCTTGCATGGAGGGGGGGAGGACGGCACGAACGGCCTGTCCACCGACGCGAATTGAGCGATGATCCCGCCCGAACACAGCCCGGCCCCGGCGCCGGTCGCACCGCTCGCGGGGATTCTTGCCCCGCGGGTCCTCTGGGCCCTCGCCGCGATGCCGGGGCTCGTCTTCCTCGCGATCGTGCTGTCGCCGCCGATGAACCACGACGTGGCGGCGGTGCTCGACTTCGCACTGCGCTGGCGGCAGGGGGAGGTCCTCTATCGCGACCTCATCGACATGAATCCGCCGCTGATCTTCATCCTGACGCGCGGAGCCGTGGCGCTCCTGGCGCCGATCGGGATCGAGCCGCTCCAGGCCGTGATTTTCTCTGTCATCGCATTTTGCGCGCTCAACGCGGCCCTCGCGCTGTGGCTGTGGCGCGGGCTTCCCAAGGGACCGGCCGAAGCCGCCGCGGTCCTGATCGGCCTGCCGCTGATCCTGCTGACGGCCGGTTATGATTTCGGCCAGCGCGAGCACCTCATGCTGGCCGCCGCGCTGCCCTATCTCGTGCTTTCCGCGCGCCGGGCCGAGGGCGTGCCGACCTCGCGGGCGCTCTCGATCGCCGTCGCGCTGCTGGCGGCGACCTTCTTCGCGCTGAAGCCGCATTTCCTGGCGGTGCCCGCCTTGGTGGAGCTCTACGTGCTGTGGCGCGCCGGGCTGCGCGGCCTCCGCGATCCGGTGCCCTGGGCGATGGCGGCGCTCTGGGTCGCCTATCTGGCGCTGATCCACTTCGCCTTCCCGGATTACGAAGCCTTCGCCTTTCCGTTGGCCGTCGAATTCTATCACAGCGGCGCCAGCCTCGGCAGCGTGTTGCTGAACGAGCGGATGGCGCCGGCGCTGCTGGTCTTCCTGCCCGCCGCCGGACTGGCGCTGCTCCGTCCGCGCGGCCTTGCGCCGCCGCTGGCCCTGGCGGGGCTCGGCGCGATGGTCGCCGCGCTCGTGCAGATGCGCGGCTGGTCCTACCACGTCATGCCCTTCAAGCTGCTGGGCGGGCTGCTCGCCGCGCAGCTCGCGGGGCGCTGGCTGGATGCGAATCTTCCCGCGCCCACCCGCGTGGCGCCCGCCTTCGCCGCGCTCGCCGCGGGCTTCCTTGCCTTGCAGGGCGCGCTCAATTCCGAGACCTGGCGCGTGGTCGGCTTCGCCCGCTCCTGGCCCGGCGCCATCTCCGCCGAGATACGCCGCCAAGCCGAGGGTGGGCGCGTGCTGGTCCTCTCGCCCGACATCCACCCGGTCTTCCCCGCGCTGGACTACGCCCACGCGCTCTCGACCCTGCCGACGCTGAACAACTGGCTGGTCCAGGCCGCCAACCAGCAATGCCTGCCCAATGGCGCGCGCTACCGCGAACCCGCCGAAATGGGCCCGGGCGAGCGTCTCATCTGGGATGCCGTGACCCAGGGCATGGCCCGCAATCCGCCGGAGGCGCTGATGATCGCCCGCCACACGGCCATTCCCTTTTGCGGCCGCGACTTCGACTACCTCGACTATTACGGCCGCGACCCCGGCTTCGCCGCCGCCCTTCGCCGCTATCGCCAGACGGCGGATTTCGCCGGCTATCGCATCTTCCGCCGTGAGGACCCATGAGCAACTACCAGGACTTCGTCGGCCGCACCGAGACGCAGGAGGACCGGCTGGATCCCCGCCTTGTCGCGGGTCTGGCCGCCACCCTCGGCCTCGATGTGCCCAAGGAGGAGATCCCGCCGCTCTGGCATTGGATGCTCTTTCAGGACTGGCGCCGGCCCGAGGGCATCGGCACCGACGGCCATCCCCGGCGCGGCGGCTTCCTGCCGCCCGTGGACGACCTGCCGCGCCGCATGTGGGCCGGCGGGCGGCTGGAATTCACCTCCAACGCGCTGCGCGCCGATGATCTCGTGCGCCGCCGCTCGACCATCACGGCGGTGTCCGAGAAGTCCGGCGGCTCGGGCCGGCTCGTCTTCGTGACGGTCAAGCATGAGGTCAGCGGCCCCGCCGGCCCGGTACTCCATGAGGAGCAGGACATCGTCTATCGCGGCGGTGATGGCGCGGCCGTGCGCCCTGGCGAGGCCGCGGCGGACTTCGCCGCCGATGCGCGCCGCGATCTCCTGCCCGATCCGGTCATGCTGTTCCGTTATTCGGCGCTGACCGGCAACGGCCACCGCATCCATTACGACCGGCCCTATGCGACGGCGGAGGAGGGCTATCCCGGCCTTGTCGTCCATGGCCCGCTCCAGGCGACCCTGCTCGCGCAGACCATGCTGGATGCCGCGCCCGGCCTTCGCCTGATCCGCTTCGCCTTCCGCGGCCGCCGTCCGGCCTTCGCCGGCAATCCCCTGTCCGTCCTGGCCCGCATCGAGGGGGACAAGGCCCTGGCCGAGACCCGCGACGGCACGGACGCCATCTGCATGCAGGCCGAGGCCCTCCTTGGCTGAGCCACCCCTAGGACGCTCGACGAGCGGCGAGGCCGCGGTGCGCGGCCTCGCCATCGCATTGACCGGTTTCGTCATCATCACCCTGGCGGATGTCGCCGTGAAATACGCCCTGCCGACCGTGGGCGTCGCCGGCGCGCTGCTGTGGCGCGGCCTCGCGGGCGGCCTTTCCGTCGCGATCCTGTCGCGCGGGCGCGGGCTGATGCCGCGCAACACGAAGCTCATCCTGGCGCGATCGGCGCTCCACTGCTGCACCGCGATCCCCTGGTACATCATCTGGATGTCGGGCTACGGACTTGCGGATTCCTACGCCATCGCGGCCGTGGCGCCGCTGCTGATGACGCTGCTCGCCATCCCCATGCTGGGCGAACGCGTGGGCTGGCGCCGCTGGAGCTCCTGCGGGGTCGGCTTCCTGGGCGTTCTCGTCATGCTCCAGCCGGGCGGCGATCTCTGGCGCTGGGAGACCGGGCTGCTGCTCCTCGCCGTCTGCGGCATGGCGGTGAGCCGGATCTGGACGCGCGTGCTCGCCGCGACCGATACGCCCACCACCATCGCCTTCTGGCTGATGCTGATGCACGTCCCCTTCGGCCTCGCGGCCCTGCCCATCTCGGCCTTCTGGCCGGCCACGGGGCAGCCCGACCTCTTCCCGTCCTTCAACATGTTCCTGCTGCTCTGCTTCTTCGGGGCCTCCAACGCCATCGCCCATATGCTCTTCTCGCGCGGCTATGCGCTGGCGAGCGTGGCCACCCTCGCGCCGCTCGAATACACGCCGCTGCTCTGGGGCTTCGCGCTGGGCTTCTTCATCTTCGGCGAGATCCCCGCCTGGTCCACGCTGGGCGGTGCGGCGATCGTCATCTGCGCGGGCATCTACAATGTCCATCGCGAGCGCGTGCGCCGTGCCGAGGAAAGGGCAAAACGTGGCGCTGCGGCATGACGCGCGGCGCGGTGCGCTGCTCATGCTCGCCGCGACCGCGCTTTTCACCATCATGGGGGCGCTGATTAAGGAGATCGGCGACCGCATCCCCTTCGTCGAGATCATGTTCTTCCGCAGTCTCTTCGCGATGCCGGTCGTGCTCGCGATCGTCCTGCGCATGGGCAATCCGCAGCTCGCGACCAAGCGCTTGCCGGCGCATGTCCTCCGTGCCTGCACGGGCGCGACGGCGATGGCCTGCTCCTTCTTCTCGCTGACGGTGCTGCCCTTCGCCGAGCAGACGGCGCTCACCTATTCGACGCCGATCTTCGCGACCCTCCTGGCCATCCCCTTCCTCGGCGAGAAGGTGGGCATCCACCGCTTCAGCGCGGTCGGCCTGGGCTTCGTCGGCGTGCTGGTGATCGCGATGGGGCAGGGCGCCTTCGGGGGGCAGATCGATCCCTGGATCGCCTTCGGCATGGCGATGGCCACCATCCATGGCCTCTTCTCCGCCGCGAGCACGCTGCTGGTGCGCACCCTCTCGGGCACCGAGCGCTCCACCACCATCGTCATCTGGCAGTCGCTGCTGACCACCTTCATCACCGGGCTGGCGCTGCCCTTCGTCTGGGTCACGCCGGATTGGCAGGTCTTCCTGCTCCTGCTCGGCATCGGCGCCTTCGGCGGCGTGGCGCAGGTGATGCTGACGGAAGCCTATGCCTCGGCGCAGGTCTCCTCGCTCGGCGCCTATTCCTATACGGGCATCCTCTGGGCGGTGGTGCTCGGCTGGATCTTCTTCGGCGAGCGACCGGGCCTCGCGACCTTCCTGGGCGCGGGCTTGATCGTTCTCGCCGCCCTCTACATCCTGCGGCGGGAAATGATCCGCGCCGCCCAAAAGAAATCAGGAGTCCGTTCTTGAACATCCCCTTCCGGCGCGACGACGCGCTGCTGTCCGGCGAGGTCGAGACCATCGCGCCGGGCGTGCGCCGCCTCCTCTGCAACAACCCCAGCGCCTTCACCTTCCGCGGCACCAACACCTATCTGATCGGCACCGGCAGCAACGTCGCGGTACTTGATCCCGGCCCGGTGGACGAGGCGCATCTCGCCGCGATCCTCGCGGCCACCAGCGGCGAGACGATCACGCAGATCGTCGTGTCGCACACCCATCGCGACCACTCGCCCGGCGTGCAGCCTCTCAAGAAGATCACCGGCGCCACGACCTACGGCCACGGCCCGCATGTCACGCCCGGCGAGGGCGGCGACCACAGCTTCATCCCCGAGATCCGCCTGGCCGATGGCGAGACCGCCGAGATCGGCGGGCGTGCCGTCACCGCGATCTTCACCCCCGGCCATTGCGGCAACCATCTCTGCTTCGCGCTGGATGGCAGCGGCATTCTCTTCAGCGCCGACCATGTGATGGCCTGGTCCACCAGCGTCGTCAGCCCGCCCGACGGCAATATGCGCGCCTATATGAACAGCATCGGCAAGCTGCGCGCGCGCGAGGGCATCGACGAGCTCTACCTCCCCGGCCATGGCCCGAGCCTACCTGATCCCATGCCCTTCCTCGACGGGCTGGCGGCGCATCGGCTGAAGCGGGAGACCCGCATCGTCACGGCCCTGCGCGAGCACGGACCGGCCACGGTCGAAGCCCTGGTCGGCCCGGTCTATGGCCCGCTCGACCCGCGTCTCATCGCGGCGGCGGGACGGAGCATGCTGGCGCAGCTGTTCATGCTCGAGGAAGATGGCGCCGCGGCGCGCGAGGGCGACGCCTGGCGGTTGACCTGACGGCCTGCGGCTGGGAAGTCCTGGCCGGACTGGTCCTCAGAGACTGGGCCTTCAGGAACGCCGGCGCTCGGGCAGCCGGCTGTCCCGGCCCTGGATGCGGGTGAACTGGCGGCGGTCGCGATCTTCCGCCGGTGTCGCCAGCCAGGCCTCGAACTCGGCGAGAATCATCGCGGTGATCTTCGCGACCGGCTGCTCGTGCAGCTCCGTCAGCGCGAAGTAGCGGATTTCCTCCAGCTCGCCGGAGCCCTTGATCTCGCCCTTGGCGTGATGGGCTTCGGCGATCAGGAAGCGGGCATGAAAGCGCATCGGCCGGTCGGCGGGCGTGATGGCGCGCGTGAGGTAACTCAGCGGCGCGAAATCCGGGCGGAGCCGGTCGCCCTCCATTTCGCCGACAACCAGGCCCGCCTCCTCATGCAGCTCGCGCAAGGCGCAATAGGCGAGCGCCGTCGCGCGCGGCGGCGTCGCGCTGATCTCAAGCAGGCGCCGCGTCTCGGCCGGCAGGGGGGAGAGGGGCCTGGCGCGATGATCGTCCGGGTCCACGCGCCCCCCAGGAAAGACGAGCACGCCGGGCATGAAGCGCAGATTGTGATGCCGCCGTCCCATGAGGATCTCGATGCCGCGCGCGCCCTGACGCCAGAGGATCAGGCTTGCCGCGTCCCTCGGGCGGACCGCGCGGCGCGGCGCGAGACCGCCCGCATCGGCGCCGCCGGGATTGTCGTCCTGCCGCGGGCCAGGGGACATCGACGGGTCAGTCAAGCGCGAAGCCGCGCGACTTCAGCCACGCCCGGAAGCCCGCCCGCTCGGGCACGGAGAGCTGGCGCGCGACGTTCTCGGTCCAGCTGCAGCCCTCGGGCGCGGGGCCGTGGACTTCGGGGTAGCGCGGCTTGGCCTTCTCGCGCCGGGCGTCGTAGGCGGCGAGGGCTTCCACCTCGCCCTCGGTCGAATAGCGGTCGCGATGGATCACGACCGAGGGCGGCAGCCGTGCGCTCGGCGCGTTGCGCGAGGAGGGCCAGCCCAGGGTCAGCCCCGCGATGGGGAAGACGCCCTTGGGCAGCGAGAGCAGCGGCCCGACCTTCTCCAGGTGGTTGCGCACATAGCTGATGGGGCAGGTGCCCAGCCCGGCCGCTTCGGCGGCGGCGATGGTCATGCCCAGGGCCAGCGCGGAATCGACCGTCGCGTTGAGGAGGGTATCCAGATTGTCGTTCGCATGCTCACGCCCGGCACGCGCGGTGATGTCGCGGTTGCGGCGGATATCGGCGCAGAAGATGAGCAGGACGGGCGCATCCTTGATCCAGGGCATGCTGCCGATCCAATCGGTGATGGCCGCGATGCGCGCCTTGTCCTCGATCACGACGATGGAGAGCTGCTGCATGTCACTCTTGCTTGGCGCGGATTGCGCGGCGGCGAGGACGGTGGCGAGCAGTGGCTCGGGGATGGCGTCGGGCTTGTAGCGGCGTGTCACGCGGCGATCAAGGATCGCGGCCAAGGCCGGCGGGATATCGGCCGGCGGCTCGAAGGGGAGGTGGCCGAAGCGCGCCTCGATCAGGGGACGGGGATCGGTCATGCGCGCACCACCCAGGCATCGGCGACGGTGACGCCGCTCTCGTGAATCATCAGGGGATTGATCTCGGCCTCGGCGATGCCGGACATGGTGGCCAGCCGCGAGACGGCGACGATGGCCGCGACCAGCGCCTCCACATCGCCGCGCGGCAGGCCGCGCCAGCCCTCGATGACGCGCAAGGCGCGGACCTCGGCGATCATCTCGCGCGCACCGGCCTCGTCGATGGGGGCGAGGCGCAGCGCCACGTCGCGATGCAGCTCGGCCAGCACGCCGCCGGCGCCCAGCAGGACGATCGGACCCACGGAGGGATCACGCCGGAAGCCGAGAATGACCTCCGACAGCCCGCGCGACATGGGCTGCACCAGGAAGCCAGTGAGCCGCGCCTCGGGGGCGGCGACCTTCACGCGGGCCTCCATCTTCGCCGCGGCTTCGGCAAGTGCAGCGGCGTCGGGGATGTTGAGCGCGACGCCGCCGGCCTCGGTCTTATGGGCGATGTCGGGCGACAGGATCTTCAGCGCGACGGGGTAGCTCATCTCCTCCGGGGTATCCGCGACGTCGCCCATCCGCGCATAGGGTGTGTCGAGGCCCAGCGCTGAAAAGAGGTCGCGCGCATCACCCTCGTCGGGCGCCTCGGCCAGTTCGAAGAACGGCGGCACCGAGATGTCTGGCGCGACAGGCGTACGCCAGTCGAGATACGCACGCATGGCGTCGGCCAGACTCTCCGGCGTCCGGAAGGCGGGGATTCCGGCCTCGGCCAGCAGCCGCAGCGAGGCCTCGGCCTGGGGCACCAGGAAGGCGGCGACGAGCTTCTGACCGCCCACCGCGTCGCGCCCGCGCAGGATGCCGGCGACCGCATCGGCGGGGCGGAACTGCGCGGAGGAGCCGATGACGGGAATGACTGCATCCGTGTCCCGCGCGGCGGCGAGCGCGGTGATCGCGGCCTCGATGCGCTCGGGCTTGGTGCCGGCGAGCGTCATGTCGAGCAGGCGGCCATGCGCGTGCATGCCGACCGCTTCCAGCTTCTCGGTCGCGACGGCATCGGGCACGCGCGCCTCGACGCCCGCCACGCCCAGCGCGTCCACGGCCATCGCGCCGCCGCCGCCCGTGGTGGTGAGGACGGAGACGGCCCGGTGCGGCTTGCTCAACGGCTTGCGGCCAAGGACCAGCGCAGGGAGCTCGAGGAAACTCTCCAGCATGGTCGCGCGCAGGATGCCGTTGGCGCGGAAGAAGGCCTCGGCGGCGGCATCGCTGCCGGCCAGGGCGCCGGTGTGGCTGGTCGCCAGCTCCGCGCCGAAGCTGGAGCGGCCGAGCTTGTAGGCGATGATCGGCTTACCCGCGGCATGGGCGAGGCGCGCGGCCTCGGCGTAGTGCTCGGGCGCGCGGATCGCTTCCAGGAAGAGCATCACCGCGTCGACGCCGGGATCCTGCACCAGCATGGTGGCGATCTCGCCGGCGGTGAGGTCTGCCTCGTTGCCAGTGGCGATCATGTGGCTGAAGCCGAGCCCACGCGCGGCCCCGCGCCCCATGATGGCGCCGAGCATCGAGCCCGACTGGCTGACCAGCGCGAGGCGGCCGGGCGGCAGGGTTTCCGCCTCCAGCGACGCGTTCACGCTGGCCGCGATCTTCTGCGGGATATTGATGATGCCCATGGAATTGGGCCCGAGCAGCCGCAGCCCGACCGCCCTGGCGGCCGCGAGGCAGCGGTCCTGCCGCGCCTGGCCCTCGGGGCCGGCCTCGGCGAAGCCGTCGGCCAGGATGCAGGCCACCTTCGCGCCCTTGGCGGCGACGGCGGCGATCTGCGATTCCACCTGCTCCGTGCCGAGCAGGATATAGGCGAAGTCGATCTCGCCCGGGATGTCCTCGACGCGCGCATAGGCACGCTCGCCGAGCACCTCGGGCGCGCGCGGATTCACGGGATAGAGCGCGCCGGCATAGCCGTGCTTGCGCAGATAAATCTGAGCCCGCGCCGTGAGGCGCGCCGGATCACCCGACGCGCCGATCAGTGCAATGCTCGAAGGCGCGAGAAGCGCCTTCACGACAGGACCTCCACGACTCAGACGGGATCCCAGCTGAACACGTCGCCCGAGCGTTCCATCGGCACGAAGCTGGAACGGAAAGCCGGCAGCGCGATCTCGGCGATCTTCTCCGGCGTCCAGCCCGGCTCGCTGTGCACGGACTTGATCGGCCGGTTCTGGCTGAACAGGAACAGCTCGTGCATGCGCGGCGCGAAGATCTGGCCGGTGACCTCCTTCGCGGCCTCGGAGGCAAGGAACACCGCGAGCGGCGCGTTCTTCTCCGGGCCCATGCGCATGATGCGCTCGACGCGCGCCTTCTGCTCCGGCGTCTCGGCGGGGATCGAGCTCGTCATGCGCGACCAGGCGAAGGGCGCGAGGCAGTTGGAGCGCACGTTGTAGCGCTTCATGTCGAGCGCGATGGACTTCGACAGCGCGACGATGCCGAGCTTGGCGGCCGAGTAGTTCGCCTGGCCGAAATTGCCGATGAGGCCCGAGGTGCTCGTGATGTGGACGAAGCTGCCGCTTTCCTGCTTGCGGAAATGCTCGGCCGCCGCGCGGCTCACGAAGAACGTGCCGTTCAGGTGCACGTTGATGACCGAGAGCCACTCTTCCGGCGTCAT
The DNA here is from genome assembly GCF_965227005.1 of Roseococcus sp. NCBI lineage: Bacteria > Pseudomonadati > Pseudomonadota > Alphaproteobacteria > Acetobacterales > Roseomonadaceae > Roseococcus > Roseococcus sp. The sequence goes on along the minus strand of NZ_CBDDFJ010000017.1, from coordinate 227,148 downwards.
GCGATGGAAGATCTGGTCGCGCAGGATGCCGGCGTTGTTGACCACGATGTCCACGCGGCCGAAGGCGTCGATCGCGGTCTGGACGATGGCCTTGGCCTTGTCCCACTCGGCGACGCTCTCGGTGCTGATGACGGCCTGGCCGCCCTTCTGCTCGATGATGGCCTTGGTCTGCTCGGCGGGGGTGGTGGAGAAGCCTTCGCCGCCCAGCGAGGCGCCGATGTCGTTGATGACGACCTTCGCGCCGGCCTCGGCCATGGCGATGGCGATCTCGCGCCCGATTCCGCCACCGGCTCCGGTGACGATGGCAACTTTATCCTTGAGCATCATGCGGTTGTTTCCTCCTACCGACTGGTCGGTAGGAAGCTAGAACGTGGCGGCTGCCGCGTGAAGGTAGGGGGCTGCCCCGGCCTAGCGGAGCGTCTGCAGGAAGGCCTCGAAAGCCTGGAGCGTCGGCTCGGAGACGTGATGCTCGATGCCTTCCGCATCCGTCTCGGCCACATCCTGCGGCACGCCGATCGCGACGAGCATATCGACGACGATCCGATGGCGGGCCCGCACCGTGCGCGCCAGGGCCATTCCGGCCTCGGTCAGGAAGACGCCGCGATAGGGCTTGCTATGCACCAGCCCCGCGAGCTTCAGGCGGTTGATCGTATTGCTGACGGTGGCGTGGCTTACCCCCAACCGGCGCGCGATATCCGCCGCGCGGGCCTCGCCGCCGGTGACGTGGAGATCGTCGATCAGCTCGACGTAGTCCTCCAGGAGGGAGCCTGCCCGCGCGGTCCGGGCCCGAAGGTGACGGGCGGCCTGGTCGGGCTCGGCCGGCAGGTCGGGGAGGGGGGCGGCGCGTGCTGAGCGTTTCCGGGGAGTGGTGGTCACCTCCACGCGGTAGCCGATGCAAGCCCCGGTCGTAAAGCTGGCTTTCAAGATTTAGCTGATGCGACGACGGGCATCGGCTTGACGGGTTGCCGGGCGTCGCCAATTATAGCCTAGACTACATTATGATCCGTGAGCGGCAATGTGTTGCCGCTACGGCAGGAGATTCCATGATCCGTCCCCACCCTCGCCGCGTGCTCCTGGGTGCCCTGCTGGCCGGCGCGACGGCAGCGTCCAGCCAGGCATCCACGCCGGGCGCGCCCAAGCGCGTGGTGGCCACCTTCACAGTCCTTGCGGACATGGCCCGCAACGTCGCGGGCGACGGTGCGATCGTCGAAAGCCTCACGCGGCCCGGCGCCGAGATTCACGACTACGACCCGACGCCGCAGGATGTCGTTCGCGCCCAGGCGGCCGATCTCGTCCTGTGGAACGGCCTGGGACTCGAACGCTGGTTCGAGCGCTTCTTCAGCCGCGTGAGCGGCGTCCGCCAGGCGGTGCTGACGGACGGCATCGCTCCCATCGGCATCGGTGCGGGGCCCTATCAGAATCTGCCGAACCCGCATGCGTGGATGTCGCCCAGCGTCGCGCTCGCCTATGTCGAGAACATCCGCAAGGCGCTCACGGAGCTCGACCCCGCCCGCGCGGCGCTCTTCGCCGCCAATGCCGCGAGCTATTCCGAGCGGATCCGCGCGGTGGATGCGACGCTGCGCGAAAGACTCGCCACCATCCCCGAGGAGCGGCGCGTCCTGGCCACGTGCGAGGGCGCCTTCAGCTATCTCACCCGCGACTACGGTCTGCGCGAGGCCTATCTCTGGCCGATCAACGCCGAGGACGAGGGCACGCCCCGGCAGGTGCGCGCCCTGATCGACACCTTGCGCCGCACCCGCCCGCCCGCCGTCTTCTGCGAGAGCACGGTGAATGACCGCCCGATGCGCCAGGTGGCCCGCGAGGCGCGCACGCGTTTCGGCGGCGTGCTGCATGTTGACAGCCTGACCGGGCAGGACGGCCCCGCCCCCAGTTATCTGCGGCTGATCGAGACCAATGCCGACACCATCCTGCAGGCCTTCGGCGCCGGCGAGGCGTCGCGCTGATGGCGCAGGGGCGGCTGCTGGACCTCTCGGTCGAGGCGGTCTCGGTCGTCTATCCCAATGGCCAGACGGCGCTGCGCGATGCGAGCTTCCGCCTGGAGGGCGGCAGCATCTGCGCGCTGGTGGGGGTGAACGGCGCGGGCAAGTCCACGCTCTTCAAGGCCATCATGGGCCTCGTCCGTCCGGGCGCCGGCCAGGTCCGGATCGGCGGCGCGCCGGTCGAGGCCGCCCTGCGCGGCAATCGTGTCGCCTATGTCCCGCAAAGCGAGGAGGTGGATTGGAGCTTCCCGGTCCGCGTTCGCGACGTGGTGATGATGGGCCGCTACGGGCATATGAGCATTCTTCGCCTCCCTCGCGCGGCGGATCGCGAGGCGGTCGCCACGGCGCTGGGCCGGGTAGGGCTTTCCGACCTCGCCGACCGGCAGATCGGGGAACTCTCCGGCGGTCAGCGCAAGCGCGTCTTCCTGGCCCGCGCGATGGCGCAGGGCGCGGAGATCCTGCTGCTCGACGAGCCCTTCACGGGCGTGGACGCGACGACGGAGCAGACGATCATCGGCTTGCTGCGCACCTTCCGGGAGGAGGGGCGCATCGTCCTCGTCTCCACCCATGACCTCGCGAGCATCCCGCAATTCTGCGACCAGGTGGTGCTGGTGAACCGGACCGTGCTGGCTGCCGGCGCCACGGAGAAGGTCTTCACCCAGGGCAATCTGCGGCTGGCCTTCGGGGATGCGCTCCGCGCCCCGAACCACTTCGCCCTGCCTGAGCCGGTGGAGCAGCCCGCCTGATGTCCGAGGAACTGCTCGTTCCCTTCCTCTACGACTACATGCTGCGCGCGATGGGGATCAGCGCGCTGGTCGGGGCCGTGGCGGGGCTGCTCTCCTGCTATGTCGTGCTCAAGGGCTGGTCGCTGATGGGCGACGCTCTGAGCCACGCGGTCGTGCCGGGGGTCGTGCTGGCCTGGCTTGGCGGAATTCCCTTCGCCATCGGCGCCTTTGCATCGGGAATGCTGGCGGCGGCCGCCATGGCGGGGCTGCGGGGGCGGACGCCGCTGCGGGAGGATGTCGTGATCGGCGTCGTCTTCACCTCCTTCTTCGGGGCGGGGCTTTTCCTTCTCTCGATCTTTCCCTCGAACGTCCGGCTGCAGACCATCCTCTTCGGCAATGTGCTGGGGATCGCCGACGGCGACATCCTGCAGATGGCGATCATCTCGGTGCTGGTGGCCCTGACCCTGGCGGTGAAGGGGCGCGACCTCATGCTGTCCCTCTTCGACCCGGTGCAATTGGCCGCCGTCGGTGGAAGCCCGGCCGCCATGCGCCTGCTTCTGCTGACCCTGCTGGCCGCGACGGCGGTGGCCGGGCTGCAGGCGGTCGGCGCGGTGCTGGTGATCGGCATGCTCGTCACGCCCGGGGCCACCGCTTATCTGCTGACGGATCGGTTTGGCCGCATGGCCGCCATCGCCACCACGATCGGGGCCACGACGGGGCTGTTGGGCGCCTATGGCAGCTATTTCCTCGATGGCTCCACCGGCGGGGTGATCGTCGTCTCGCAGGCGGTATTCTTTCTGGTCGTGCTGATCTCGGCGCCGCGGCATGGCGTCCTGGCGACCCGACGCGCGGCGCGCAGGGCGCTTTCCGCATGATGGCGCTGATCGAGCCCTGGACCCACGGCTTCATGCTCCAGGCGCTGCTGGTGGGGCTGATGGTGGCGGTGCTTTCGGCCACGCTTTCCTGCTTCGTCGTGCTCAAGGGTTGGTCGCTGATGGGCGATGCGGTCAGCCACGCCATCCTTCCGGGCGTGGTGGGGGCCTATCTGCTGGGGCTGCCGCTGGTGCTGGGCGCCTTCCTGGCCGGGCTGGCCTGCGCCGTCGCCGCCGGCAGCATCCGCGCCGTGAGCCGCGTGAAGGAAGATGCGGCTATGGGCGTGGTGTTCAGCGGCATGTTCGCGCTCGGCCTCGTCATGCTGACGCAGGTTCGCTCGGACATGCATCTGTCGCATGTGCTGTTCGGCAGCATCCTGGGCATCGAGGCCGAGGATTTCTGGCAGGTCCTGACCATTAGCGGCATCGCCCTGGCGATCCTGGCCGTGCGGGGCAGGGATCTGGTTCTCTTCTGCTTCGATCCGAGCCAGGCGCGGGCCATCGGGCTGCGCGTGGAGCGCCTGCGCTTCCTGCTCCTGATCGTGCTCGCGGCCAGCATCGTGGCGGCGGTTCAGGCGGTGGGGGTTATCCTCGTCGTGGCGCTGTTGATCACTCCCGGCGCGATCGGGCTGCTGCTGACGGTGAGGTTTGGCCGGATGCTGCTGATCGCGACCGGGGCGGCCTGTATCGCGGTGATCGCCGGCATTCAGATGAGCTTCATGCTCGATGCCTCGACGGCGGGCTCGATCGTCGTGGTGCTGTCGGGCCTCTTCGTGATGGCCCTGCTGCTCTCCCCCCGCTACGGCCTGCTGCGGGCGCGCGGCTGAGGTTCGTCGCTTCGGCGACGAACTCGCCTGACGGTTCAGACGTGGAAGCTTTCCCCGCAGCCGCAGCGGCCCTTCTCGTTCGGATTCACGAAGGTGAAGCCCGCGCTCATGGCCTTGATTTCGTAGTCCATCATCGTGCCGATGAGGTAGAGGCTGGCCTTGCGGTCCACCAGGATGGTGATGCCCTTATCCGTCACGCGCTCGTCGGCCGGGCCGGCCGCGTCCACGAAGCTCAGGTCATAGGCCATGCCCGAGCAGCCCTTGGTCTTCACGCCGATGTGCAGGAGCTTGCCCGCTTCGGCCTTGGCATAGAGCGCGCGCAGGCGATCGGCCGCGCCGTCCGACAGGCTCATCAGCGGCGGAAGCTCGCGTTTCACGCGCGGGGCGGCGGTGGTGGTGCTCATCGCTTGCTCCTCAATACATGTTCAGGGCGAGGCGCGCGTCTTCGCTCATGCGCGACTGGTCCCAGGGCGGGTCCCAGACAATCTCGACGTCGCAATCCGTCACGCCCGGAATCTGGCGGATGGATTCGGCGGCCATGCCCGGCAGCTCTTGCGCGGAGGGGCAGGAGGGGGTGGTGAGCGTCATCTCCACCTTCACCTTGCCGTCATCGCCGAGCTCGATCGCGTAGATGAGGCCGAGCTCATAGATGTCGACCGGGATTTCCGGGTCGAAGACGGTCTTCAGGGCGGCGATGACGCCTTCCTCGGTGACGGCGGGCAGGGCCTCGCCATCCGGCGTCCAGCTGCCGTGGTTGCCATTGGCGTCTTGGGTGGCCGGTTCACTCACTGCTCGTCTCCTTGACGCCGGACAAGGCCGCGTCCAGCGCATTCCAGGCCAGGGTCACGCATTTCACCCTGCTGGGGAACTTGTGCACGACGGAGAAGATCGACAAGCGCCGAAGCCCCTCCGTGGTCTCATCGCCGAGGCCCGTCTTCGCGACCTCGCCGGCGCGCCGTCCGAGGGCGTGGGCCTCGGCCTGGGTCAGGCCGGGCACCAGCTCCGCCATCAGCGCGGCGCTGGCCTGACAGATCTCGCATCCGCGCGCGACATGCCGCGCCTGCCGGATGCGCGGACCGTCGAGGCTGACATAGATGTCGACGCGGTCGCCACACATCGGATTGTCGCCGCGCGCGGTGGCGTCGAAGGTCTCGGGCCTGCCCTTATGGGCCGGGTCGCGCGCGAGCTCCCGCAGCGTCTTCGAGTAGAGATCCGCGATGTCTGCCGAATCACTCATGCGAAAAAGCGCCGCGCCTCCGTAAGCTTCGCCGCCAGCAGGTCGATCTCCTCCGGCGTCGTGTAAAGGCCGAAAGAAGCGCGGGTCGTGCCGCCCTCGACGCCGAAGCGCGCATGCAGCGGCTCGGCGCAATGGCGCCCCGCGCGCACGGCGATGCCGTGGCGGTCCAGGAAGGTGGAGAGGTCGTGCGGATGCACGCCGTCCAGCGAGAAGGCGAAGACGCCGCCCCGATCCTGCGCGCCGCCGATGATGGTCAGGCCCTCGACGCGCGGCAGCACGGCCATCGCGTGGTCCACCAGCGCGCGCTCATGCGCCTCGATGGCGCCCATGCCGATCTGGGTGACGTAGTCGATCGCCGTATGCAGCCCGACCGCCTCGACGATCGGCGGGGTGCCGGCCTCGAAGCGGGCAGGGGCGGCGGCATAGGTGGTGCGCTCCAGCGTGACGCTCTCGATCATGTCACCGCCGCCCAGGAAGGGCGGCATGGCGTCGAGCAGCTTGCGCTTGCCGTAGAGCACGCCGATCCCCGTGGGACCGTAGAGCTTGTGGCCGGTGAAGACGTAAAAATCGGCGTCGATGGCGGTCACGTCCACATGGCGATGCACGGCGGCCTGGCTGCCGTCGAAGAGCACTTTCGCGCCGGCCTCATGCGCCATGCGCGCGATCTGCGCGGCCGGCGTCACTGTGCCGAGCACGTTGGACATATGGGTGATCGCGACCAGCCCGACCTTGCCGTCGGCGAGCTTGGCCGCGAGGTCGTCGAGGTCGATCTCGCCGCGCTCCGTCACGCGGACATAGCGCAGGCCGATGCCGATATCGGCGTCGCGCAGCATCTGCCAGGGCACCATATTGGCATGGTGCTCCATCTCGGAGGTCAGCACGAACTGGCCGGGGCGCATCATCCCGCGCCCATAGCTGTGGGCCACGAGGTTGATGGCCGCCGTGCTGCTCGAGGTGAAGACGATCTCCTCGGGCTCGGCCGCGCCCAGGAAGCGCTGCGTCGCCACGCGGGCGGCCTCATAGGCCTCGGTGGCCGCCTCGCTGAGGTGATAGGGCGCCGCGATGGACGTTCGCATAGGCGGTTTCCATCGACCGAACCATCGCATCGATCACCGCCCGCGGCTTCTGGGCCGAGGCCCCGCTGTCCAGGAAGGTCAGCGGCTTGCCGTGCACCTTCGTCGCCAGGATCGGGAAATCCCGGCGGATGCGCGCGACGTCGAAGGCGGGGGCGATGATGCTGTCCATGTTCAGGCGGCCTCGCGTTCCCACCAACCCTCGGTCGCCTCGGCCAGCGCGGCCTTGGCGATGGGGTCGGTGACGCCCTCGACGGCCTCCACCAGGAAGGCCTGCACCAGCATGGCGCGGGCCTGCTCGGCGGGGATGCCGCGGGCGCGGAGATAGAAGAGCTGCGTCTCGTCCAGCGCGCCCACGGTCGCGCCATGGCTGCACTTCACGTCGTCGGCGTAGATCTCGAGCTGCGGCTTGGCGTCGATCTCGGCCTCCTCGGAAAGGAGGAGGGCTTGGTTCATCTGGTAGCCGTCGGTGCGCTGCGCGGCCTGGCGGACCAGGATTTTTCCTTGAAACACGCCGCGCGACTTGCCAGCCAGAACCGTCTTGTAGGTCTGGCGGCTGGCGCAATCCGGGGCGGCGTGATCAAGGAAGGTCGTGGTGTCGGCATGCTGACCGTCGCCGGCGAGCTGGGCGCCGTTCATGTGGCAGGCGGCCTTGGGGCCGGCCAGCGTCGCGTGGATCTCGTTGCGGACCAACCTCGCGCCGGCATTCAGCGTGAAGTTGTCATAGGTGCCGCCGGCCTGCACGCAGGCCTGCACGGTGGAGAGCTGGAAGCCCGCGCGCCCCTCGCGCTGGATGCGCACATGGGAAAGCGTCGCACCCGCGCCCACCGCGATCTCGAAGACCGGGTTGTGCAGATAGGTCGCCCCGGCCGGACCCAGGCTGGTCTCGATCACCGTGAGCGTGGCGCCGTCACCGATACGGATCAGGTGGCGCGGATGGAAGGCGATGGGGCGGCTGGCATGGCTCGCCACGCTCAGCAGCTCTAGCACGCCGCCGTCCATGCGGGCGGGGAGATCGAGCAGCAGCCCGTCCTCGAAGAGCATGGTGTTCAGCGCCACCAGCGGCAGCTTTTCCGCAAGCTTGCCCAGCAGCTCTTCCGAGCTCTCAAGCCCGGCCGCGAGCGAGCCGCAACGGTAGCTGTCCGGCAGCACGGAGAGATTCGCGGCGAAGCGCCCGTCGATGAAGACGGCGCGATAGGGCGCGCGCATCGGCGGCAGGACGGGGGCTTCCGCCGCCAGGGTCAGCGCCTCGGAGAATCCGGCCTGCGCGACGGGCGCGAGGTCGGTGTAGCGCCAGGCCTCGATGCGGCGGTTGGGCAGGCCCGCCGCGCCGAAGAACTCGGCGGCCTCCGCGCGCAGCTTCGCGATCCAGGGCGTACGGCCGCCGGGGAGATGCTCGCGCAGCCCCTCGAAGCGCGCGAGGAAGGCCCGCGCGGTCGAAGACGGGGCATTGGAAGCCATGGTGTTTGAAGAATGGGCGTTCATGCCGCCACCTTCGCGTAGCCCTCCGCCCTCCAGCGCCAGAGCGAGCTCCGGTCCGCCGGACTTCACGATGCGTCCGTTCATGAGCACATGCACGCGGTCGGGCACGATGTAGTCCAGCAGGCGCTGGTAGTGGGTGATGACGAGGGACGAGAAATTCGGGCCGCGCATGGCGTTCACGCCATCGGCGACGATCTTCAGCGCGTCGATGTCGAGGCCGGAATCCGTCTCGTCGAGGATGGCGAGCGTCGGCTCCAGAAGCGCCATCTGCAGCACCTCGTTGCGCTTCTTCTCGCCGCCGGAGAAACCGACGTTGACGTTGCGCTTCAGCATGTCGTCCGACATCTGCAGCGTCTTCAGCTTGGTGCGCGCCAGCTTGAGGAACTGCATGGCGTCGATCTCGGCTTCGCCGCGATGCTTGCGCACCGCGTTCAGCGCCGTGCGCAGGAAGTTCGCATTGCCCACGCCCGGCAGCTCCACCGGATACTGGAAGGCGAGGAAGACGCCCGAACCCGCGCGCTCCTCCGGTTCCATCGCCAGCAGGTCGAGGCCGTTATAAGTGGCCGAGCCGCCCGTGATCTCATAGCCGTCGCGGCCGCTCAGCACATAGGAGAGCGTGGACTTGCCCGAGCCGTTCGGGCCCATGATGGCGTGAATCTCGCCGGTCGGAACCTCAAGGTCGATCCCCTTCAGGATCTGCTTGCCGTCGATTTCCGCGGTCAGGCCTTCAATCTTCAACATCGTGATTATCCCACACTTCCTTCGAGGGAGATCGCCAGAAGCTTCTGCGCTTCCACGGCGAATTCCATCGGCAATTCCTTGAGAACTTCGCGGCAGAAGCCGTTCACGATGAGGCCCACGGCCTCCTCCTGAGTGAGGCCACGGCTGCGGCAATAGAACAGCTGGTCCTCGGCGATGCGCGAGGTGGTCGCCTCGTGCTCCACCTTGGCCGTCGCGCAGCGGTTCTCGATATAGGGGACCGTATGCGCGCCGCACTGGTCGCCGATCAACAGGCTGTCGCACTGGGTGAAGTTGCGCGCGCCGGTCGCCTTGGGGCTGATCTTCACCAGCCCGCGATAGGTGTTCTGGCCCTTGCCCGCGCTGATGCCCTTGGAGACGATGGTGCTGCGGGTGTTCTTGCCCACATGCCACATCTTCGTGCCGGTATCGGCCTGCTGGTGGTTGTTCGTGATGGCGACCGAGTAGAACTCGCCCACGCTGTCGTCGCCGAGCAGCATGCAGGAGGGATACTTCCAGGTGATGGCCGAACCGGTCTCCACCTGGGTCCAGCTCACCTTGCTGCGGGCGCCGCGGCAGGCCGCACGCTTGGTCACGAAGTTGTAGATGCCGCCCTTGCCCTCGGCGTTGCCGGGGTACCAGTTCTGCACCGTGCTGTACTTGATGGTGGCGTCGTCCATCGCGACGAGCTCGACCACGGCGGCGTGCATCTGGTTCTCGTCGCGCATCGGCGCGGTGCAGCCCTCCAGGTAGGAGACGTGGCTGCCGGCCTCGGCGATGATCAGCGTGCGCTCGAACTGGCCGGTGCTCTTCGCGTTGATGCGGAAATACGTGCTCAGCTCCATCGGGCAGCGGACGCCCTTGGGGATGAAGACGAAGCTGCCATCGGTGAAGACGGCCGAGTTCAGGCAGGCGAAGTAGTTGTCGCCCTGCGGCACCACGCTGCCGAGATACTGCTTCACCAGCTCCGGGTGGTTCTGCACCGCCTCGGAGATGGAGCAGAAGATGATCCCCTCCTTGGCCAGCTTGTCCTTGAAGGTCGTGGCGACGGAGACGCTGTCGAACACCATATCGACGGCGATGCCCTGCAGCCGCTGCTGCTCCTGCACGGGGATGCCCAGCTTCTCATAGGTGCGCAGCAGCTCGGGATCGACCTCATCGAGCGACTTGGGGACGACCTTGTTGCTCGGCGCCGCGTAGTAATAGGCGTCCTGGTAATCGATCTTCGGATATTTGACGGCGGGCCCATTCGGGCTCCTCCATCTTCAGCCACATCGCATAGGCCTTGAGGCGCCATTCGAGCATCCATTCGGGCTCGTTCTTCTTCGCGCTGATGAAGCGGACGATGTCCTCGTTCAGGCCCTTGGGCGCGAACTCCATCGCGATATCGGTCTCGAATCCCCACTTGTAGCCGCCGTCATTGGCGGCCTGGACGGTCTCGAGGGTCTCTGCAACGGCAGCCATACGACGCTCCTAACTCTACTCGGCGGCTACGTGGTGGTCGGCGGGGAGGGACATGGATCCGCCAAGGCAGCCCCCTCCCGTGAGATCGGCGACGGAGATATCCGCCAGCGCTTCCCGGATCGCCCGGTTCACCGGATCCCAGCGGCCGCGGACGGGGCAGCAATGCTCGCTCTCGCAGCCCCCCGATCCGCCCTCGACGCAGGCGGTCAGCGCGATCGGGCCATCAAAGGCGACGATCACATCCGAGAGCCTGATCTTGGCGAGGGGACGGGTGAGGCGGTAGCCGCCCCGGGCGCCGCGCAGCCCCTCGACGATATTGGACTGCGCGAGGATCTTCAGCACCTTGGCGACGGTGGGCTCGGCTAGGCCGGTTCGCACGGCGAGGCCGGGGGCGCTGAGAAGGGGCGCGTCGACCTGTCCCATCCGGGACAGCACGACAACGGCATAATCCGTCAATCTCGAGAGCTTCAGCACCGCCATTCTCCTGCGATGGACTTCAAATAGGACCAAAGGCGTCCAGTTTGAAGGGGGCGCGTGGCTCAGAGCCATGCTTTTCGCCCAGGATTCGATTTAGCTCAATGCATGCTCCGCTGATTCTGAGGAGGGCTTTGGCCGCCCTGTAGCGGCTTCGCCTTTCACCTGAACCAAATTCCCGCAGCGGAGCAGGGAGACCCGGGCGGGCGCCAGCTGGAAATGTCGCGCTGATGACAGGCCTCGCCCGTTCAGCGTAATCATCGATTTTGTTGCACTGCATTCGGGGCCCGGCGCCCCCGCCGCTGAAGGACTCGCATGGCCATGCCGATGGATGGGGTGATGGATACCGGCCCTGTCATCGATTGCCATCACCATCTGTGGAACCTGTCGCTCGGCAAGCATGCCTGGCTGACCCCCAAGATCGGCCTCGCGGGACTCGGCGACCTCGCCTACCTGCGCAGCGACTATGGGCCGGCGGAGATCGCCGCCGACATCGACAAGACCGGCGTGGTGGCCACCGTTCATGTCGAAGCGCTGTGGGATGAGACGGACCCGGTCGGCGAAACCGCCTGGCTCGACACGCTCGCCCTGCCGCCCGGCGTCGCCGCGCGCTGCGTCGCCGCGGCGCCGCTCGCCGATCCGGGGGTGGAGGCGGTGCTGGCCGCTCAGGCGCGCCATCCGCGAGTCGCCGGTATCCGCCAGACCCTGCGTTGGCATCCGGATCCGGCGCTGCGTTGGGGCGGCGAGAATCTCGTCGAAAGCCCGGCCTGGCGGCGCGGCGTCGCGCTGCTGCCCCGTCATGGCTTCCTGCTGGAGGTGCTGACCAATCCCTGGCAGGCATCCGCCATCGCCGAGCTGGCCGCCGACTTCCCCGACCTGCCGATCGTGGTGAATCATTGCTGCTCGCCCATGGACCGCGACGAGGCGGGCCTCCGCCGCTGGCACGAAGGGCTGGCCGCGCTCGGTCGGCGCCCGAACATCCACCTGAAGCTGTCGAACCTCGCGCGATACGCTCCCGCCCTCACGCCGGAGGCCGCGCGCGCGGTGCTGCGGCCCTGCCTGGACGCCTTCGGGGCCGAGCGCTGTCTCTGGGGTTCCGACTACCCGGTCGCCCGGCGCGAGCTCGGCTACGCCGCCACGCTCGACCTGTTCCGCCGCGCCATCGCGCCGCTGCCGGCGGCCGACCAGCGCGCCCTGCTGCATGACAACGCCGCCCGCCTCTATCGCATCGAGGCCGGCTGACCCTCATCCCGCTGCAAAAGGACTTCAGTATGATCCGTCGACGTGCCCTGCTCGGCACCCTCTCCGCCGCCTCGCTGGCCGCCCCCCACATCGCTTTCGGCCAGGACCGCAGGACGCTGCGCTTCGTGCCCTTTGCCGATCTGGCGGTCCTGGATCCCATCTGGACCACGGCCTACGTCACGCGCAACCACGCGCTGCTGGTGTTCGACACGCTCTACGGCCACGACGAGGCCTATGTGGCCCAGCCCCAGATGGTCGAGAGCCATGATGTGGCCGCGGACGGGCTGCGCTGGACGCTGAAGCTGCGCACCGGGCTGAAGTTCCACGACGGCTCGCCCGTGCTGGCGAAGGACTGCGTGGCCAGCATCCGGCGCTGGGGCGTGCGCGACGGCTTCGGCCAGCGCCTGCTGGCTGCCACCGCCGAGCTGAGCGCGCCCGACGACCGTACCATTCTCTTCCGGCTGAGCCGTCCTTTCCCCCCAGCTCCCGGCGGCGCTGGGCAAGGGAACCAACAATATCTGCGTCATCATGCCCGAGCGCTTGGCGGCCACCGACCCCTTCCGCCAGATCACCGAGATGGTCGGCAGCGGCCCCTATCGCTATGCGGCGGCCGAGCGCGTGCCGGGCGCGACGAACGTCTATACCCGCTTCGAGGACTACGTGCCCCGCGAGGGCCGGGCGAGCTTCCTCGCCGGCCCGAAGATCGCGAAGCTCGACCGCGTCGAGTGGACCACCATGCCCGATCCGAGCAGCGCTTCCGGCGCGCTGCGGTCCGGAAGCATCGACTGGTGGGAACTGCCGCCGCCCGATCTGATGCCGATGCTCCGCCGCACCCGCAACGTGAAGGTCGAGGTGCAGGATCCGAACGGCTATATCGGCGTGCTGCGCATGAACCATCTGCAGGCGCCCTTCAACGATGCGCGGGTGCGCCGCGCCGTGCTGTCGGTCGTCAATCAGGCCGATTTCATGCTGGCCGCCGCGGGTGAAGACCGCAGCGCCTGGCGCGAGGGCGTGGGCTTCTTCTGCCCCGACACCCCCATGGCCAATGCGGCGGGAATGGAGGCGCTGACCGGTCCTCGCGACATCGAGAAGGCGAAGGCCGAGATCGCGGCCGCGGGCCACGCCGGCGCGCCCGTCACCGTGCTGGCGGCGACCGACCTGGCCATCCTCGATGCGGCCGGCCAGGTCACGCGCGACCTGCTGACGCGGCTCGGCTTCCGCGTGGAATACGTCGCGACGGATTTCGGCACGCTGATCCAGCGCCGCACCAGCAAGGAGCCCGTCGCGCGCGGAGGGTGGAGCGCGCTCAGCTTCTTCACCGGCGGCCTCGACCAGGCGAGCCCCGTCACCAACACCACGCTGTGGAGCAACGGCGCCAATGCCGCGCCCGGCTGGCCGGACAGCCCGCGCATCGAGGAGCTTCGCGGCGCCTGGATCGACGCGCCCGACCTCGCGGCGCAGCGGCGCGTGGCGGAGGAGCTGCAGCTCCAGGCCTTCCAGGACGTGCCCTATTGCCCGCTCGGGCAGTACCTCTTCGCCACGAGCTACCGCACCAGCCTGAGCGGCGTGGGCAAGGGCTTCCCGGTGTTCTGGGGGCTGGAGAAGGGCTGAACCCAGCCCGGGGGAGCCTCGCAAGCCGTCCAGCGACCTTCGGCTGAGGATCGCTGGACGGATCCCTCGCAGGCGTCGAACATGGCGCGCAAGCCGGCCCAAGCCGGCAGCGAAGGAGGACCCGAGAATGACCCCGACCGCGAAACTCCGCGCCCTGCTGGCCGAGCCGCGCATGATCCGCGCGCCCGGCGTCTATGACGGCATCACCGCCATGCTCTCCGAGCAGGCGGGTTTCCCCGCCCTCTACATGACCGGCGCCGGCACCTCCGCCGCGCGCGGCTTTCCCGATTTCGGTCTCCTCACCCTCTCCGAGATGGTCGGCAATGGGGAGGTCATCGCCCGATCGGTGAAGGTCCCCGTCATCGCCGACGCGGATACCGGCTACGGCAACGAGCTCAACGTCACCCGCACCGTGCGCGAATACGAGCGCGCGGGCCTCGCGGGCATGCATCTCGAGGACCAGGTCTTCCCAAAGAAATGCGGCCATCTCGACGACAAGGAGGTGATCCCGCGCGAGGAATACATCGCCAAGGTCCGCGCCGCCGTCGCCGCCCGGCGCGATCCCGACTTCCTCATCATCGCCCGCACCGATGCCGGCGCCGTGATGGGCTGGGACGAGGCCATCGCCCGCGCCAACCTGGCATTGGAAGCGGGGGCCGACATGGCCTTCGTGGAGGCCGCGCGCACGCTGGAGCAGGTGGCCGCCATCCCCAAGCTCGTGAACGGCCCCTGCCTGCTGAACATGGTCCGCGCCGGCAAGACGCCCGATCTCGCGCTCGGCGAGGCAGAGGCCATGGGCTATCGCCTCACCATCATGCCGGGGCTGCTGCTCAGCACGATCATGATGGCCTGCGACGAGGTGCTGCGGCAGGTGCGCGAGACGGACGCGCCGCCCTCCTCGGTTGGCGTGCCCTCGGTGCGCGCGCGCTTCCAGCGCTGGGGCGCCGACGAATGGGACGCGCTGCGCACGCGCTTCCGCGACCCGGTGACGAAGGCGGCCGAGTAGAAAGGATCAGCCCCGCAGCCGCGCGCCCGCGGCGGAAATGATGGCGCCGTAGCTCGCGGTCTCGCGGGCCAGATAGGCGGCGGCGGCCGAGGGCGGGGAGGGCGCGGCGGGATCCAGCCCGGACTGGATCAGCCGCTCCTTCGTCGGTGCGTCGGCGAGCGTCGTGGCCATGGCGGCGGACCAGGCGGCCTGGACCTCGGGCGACATGCCGGGCGGGCCGAGCAGCATGTACCAGGTGATCAGGTCGAAATCCGGGAATCCCGACTGCGCCATGGTGGGCACGGCGGGGAAGGCGGCCGCCCGCTCAGGCCCGCTCACCGCGAGGGCGCGCAGGGTGTTGCCGCGGATATGGCCGGCCGCGCTGCTCAACACCGAGAAACCGAAGCCGCATTCATTCTTCATCACGGCCTCCAGCATCTGGCCGCCGCCGCGATAGGGCACATGGGTCACGGCCGGATCGCCGCCGGCGCGCTGAAGGAAGAGCTCGGCCGCGAGCTGCGGCGTGGAGCCGATGCCCGAGGAGGCATAGGAGGCGCGCCCCTGCTGCGCGCGGATCCAGGCGACGAGCCCCGCCACGTCCCGCGCGGGGTGATCGGCCGCGACCACGAGGACCATCGGCGTCGTGCCCCAGATGGTGAGGGGCGTGAAATCCTCGGTGGGGCGATAGGTGACGGTGTCGGGCTGCACCATCGGCGCGATGACCAGCGAGGAGGGGTCGGCGATGATGACCGTGTGCCCATCGGGCGCCTGGCGGCGGACCCAGGCCAAAGCCAGCGCGCCGCCCGCGCCGGGCCGGTTCTCGACCACGACCGTCTGGCCCAGCGCCTGCGAGAGGCGGGGGGCGGCGATGCGCGCGGCGATGTCGGAGGAGCCGCCGGCCGCGAAGCCGTTCACCAAGGTGACGACACGGTCGGGGAAGGCGGCCCTCGCCGTGCCCGGCCGCAGCAGGGCCGGCGCGGCGAGCGCGCCCAGGAGGGTTCGGCGGGTCGGTCTCAACATATCGGCGTCGTCCTTGGATGGATCGCGTTCACCGGCATTCCTCGCCGGTCACGATGCCATCCAACGCGCCGGGCCGCTAGCGCTTGCGGACGAACTCCGTGCGCAGGACGAGGCCCTTGATGCCATCGAACTTGCAGTCGATTTCCTCGGGGTTCCCGGTGAGGCGGATCGAGCGGATGACCGTGCCCTGCTTGAGGGTCTGGCCCGCGCCCTTCACCTTGAGGTCCTTGATGAGGGCGACGGAATCGCCATCGGCAAGGATGTTGCCGGAGGCGTCGCGGACCTCGACCTGGCTGGCCGCCGCGGCTGCGGCGGCGGCTTCGCTGGCCGGGCGCCATTCGCCCGTGGCTTCGTCATAGACGTACTCATCGTTATTCTCAGACATATCGACCTCAATGGCGCGAGGCGGTGCCGCCCCTCGCGCTTGGTTCAGATGATCGAGGGGCAGTGCCCCTCGTCCCTCAAATCCCCATTTCCGGGAGCGCCTTCAGCACCACTCCCGCCTCCAGCAAGGCCTTGCGCACGGCCGTGCCGACCACTTCGGCCGTCGGCTCGTCCGCATGCAGGCACATCGAATGCACCTCCACCGGGATGCGCTTGCCGCCGCGCGTGAGGATCACCTTGTCCACCACCATCGCCACCGCCTGCCGCGCCGCGACCTCGGGGTCCTTGTGAACGGCATCGGCGTTGAAGCGCGAGGTGATGTTGCCGTCGTCGTCATACATGCGGTCGATATAGCCTTCGACCGCGAAGCGCAGCCCATGGGCATGGGCCGCCTTCTCGATATGCGAATGCGCGAGGCCGACATAGATCAGGTCGCGGTCCACGCCCTTCACGCCGCGCGCCATCGCATCGGCGACATCGGGATCGACGATGCCCACATTGTGCAGCGCGCCGTGCGGCTTCACATGCGTCACCTTGGCGCCATGCATGGCCGCGATGCCCATGAGCGCGCCGATCTGATAGGCGACCATGTATTCGATGTCGCGCGGGTTCATCTTCATCGCGCGGCGGCCGAAGCCCCAGATGTCGTTGTAGCCGGGATGCGCGCCGATCGAGACGCCGTTCTTCAGCGCCAGCGCCACGGTCTCGTGCATCACGGTCGGGTCGCCCGCGCTCATGCCGCAGGCGATATTGGCCGAGTTGATCAGCGGCATCACCGCCGGATCATTGCCCTTGTGCCAGGCGCCGAAGCTCTCGCCGATATCGGCGTTGATGTTCACTGAAGGCAAGGCGGGTCTCCTGGTCAGGCAGCCTGGCGGGTCAGGGCTGCGGCGATCTGATCGGCCGGATAGGCGCCGCTGAACAGCACGCGGCCATCGACGGCGAAGCTGGGCACGCCGGAAATCCCGATCTTGCGGAAATAGGCATCCTGGGCGCGGACCTCCTCGGCGAGTTCGTCGCTGGCCAGGAAGGCGGCGGCATCGAGGCCGAGCGTGGCGGCGATCTCTGCCAGGGTGTCGAGGTCGCCGACATCCTTGCCCTCGTGGAAATAGGCGCGGAAGAGCGCCTCGGCCATCTCGTGCTGGCCCGGTCCGGTCGATTGGCCGCCGGACCATTGCAGCAGGCGATGCGCGTTGATGGTGTTGGGCGTGCGCAGCATGAGGTCGTGGCGGAATTCCAGCCCGGCCTTGCGGCCCACCTCGGCGACATTGGCATCCAGCTCCGCGCCTCGCGTCTCGCTGCCGAATTTCCGGGCGCGATAGGCGGCGCGTTCCACGCCCTCGGGCGGCATGTCGGGGTTGAGCTGGAAGGGGCGCCAATGAACGCTGAACTCGGCGGCGGCCGGGCCGATGAGCTTCAGGGCGGCGTCCAGATTGGCCTTGCCGATCCAGCACCAGGGGCAGATGGCGTCGGAGATGACGTCGATGCGGCGTGTGGGTTCCATGGTCCGCTCCTTGTCCGTTGTGCCAGTCTGCGCCAATCGGCGAATCAAGGGTAGCGGGGGCGGGCGATGCGGACTCAGGTCGGGATCGTGGGGGCGGGGCCGGCGGGGCTGCTCCTGGCGCAGCTGCTGCACCGCGCCGGGATCGACAGCGTCGTGCTGGAAGCCCGCTCGCGCTCGCATATCGAGGGCCGCATCCGCGCCGGGCTGCTGGAACAGGGCAGCGTGGATACGCTGGTCGAGGCGGGCGTCGGCGCGCGGCTGATGCGCGAGGGCCTGGCGCATGACGGGCTGGACCTGCGCTTCGACGGCCGCTCCCACCGCATCGACCTGCATGCCCTGACCGGCAGGCGCGTCACCATCTACGGCCAGCAGGAAGCGGTGAAGGACATGGTCGCCGCCCGGCTGGAGACCGGCCGGCCGCTGCATTTCGAGGTGGAGGACGTGGCGCTGCACGACATCGCCACCGACCATCCGCAGATCACCTGGAGCCAGGACGGCGTCACGCGGGAAGTGCATTGCGACGTGATCGCCGGCTGCGATGGCTTCCACGGCCCCTCGCGCGCGGCCATGCCGCCCGATATCCTGCGCGTCTACGAACGCGTCTATCCCTTCGCCTGGCTCGGCATCCTGGCCGAGGCCCCGCCCGTCAGCCCCGAGCTGATCTATGCCCGCCACGCCGATGGCTTCGCCCTGGCGACGATGCGCAGCAGCCAGCTCTCGCGGCTCTACCTGCAATGCGCGTCGGACGAGGATCCCGCCCTCTGGCCGGATGCGCGCCTCTGGGAGGCGCTGCGGACCCGGCTGGGGGCCGTCAATGAAGGAAACATCCTCCAGAAGGGCGTCACCGCCATGCGCAGCTTCGTGGCCGAGCCGATGCGCCACGGCCGCCTTTTCCTGGCCGGCGATGCGGCGCATATCGTGCCGCCGACGGGGGCCAAGGGCATGAACCTGGCCGTCGCCGATGTGCGCGTCCTGGCCGCCGCGCTCACCGGCTTCTTCCATCGCGGCGAGACGGCCCTTATGGACCGCTACAGCGAGATCTGCCTCAAGCGGATCTGGAAGGTGCAACGCTTTTCGTGGTGGATGACCGCCCTGCTGCACCGCTTCAGCGACGCCGACCCCTTCGAGCATCGGGTGCAGGTCGCGGAGCTCGACTATCTGGTTCACTCCGAGGCCGCGCGCACGGCGCTGGCCGAGCAATATGTGGGACTGCCCTATGACATCTGACCGCCTGAAACTCGGCATCATCGGCCTCGGCATCATGGGCGAGCGGCTCATGCGCGCGGCCCTGGCGCATGCGGGCACCAAGATCGTGGCCGTGTGGGATCCCTCGCCGGCGGCGGTCGTAAGGCTGGCGGGGATCACAGGCGAGATCACGATGACGGGCTCGGCGGAGCAGGTCATCGCCGCGGCCGATGCCGTCTATGTCGCCTCGCCGCCCGACTCGCATGTCGCGCTGGGCCAGAGGGTGCTGACCGCCGGCAAGGCGCTGTTCCTGGAGAAGCCGCTCGCCTCGGACCTCCCTTCCGCGCGGGCCTTCGTGGCCGCCGCCCAGGGCCAGCGCGCCGCGGTGAACTTCCCCATGGCCTCCTCGCCGACCATCGCCCAGCTGCGCCGCTGGCGCCCCGAGATCGGCCGGATCGAGCGCATCGAGATCCAGGCCGATTTCGCCGGCTGGCCGCGCGGCTGGCAGAAGGACGCGGCCGCCTGGCTGTCCAAGCGGGCCGATGGCGGCTTCACGCGCGAGGTCGTCTCGCATTTCCTCTTCCTCACCCAGCGCTGGGCCGGCCCGCTGCGCCTGGCCGAGGCGAGCGTGACCTATCCCGAGGGAGATGGCTCGGAGACCGCCATCTCCGCCCGCCTCTGGGCCGGCGACGTGCCGGTGACGCTGCGCGGCGGCGTCGGCACCACAAAGGCCGATGAGCACAACCTGACCACCATCATCGGCAGCAAGGGGCAGCTACGCCTGCGCGACTGGTCCTATGGTGAGAAGCTGGATGCGGACGGCCAGTGGCGCACGGCCCCCGACGCCATGCCCAATGTCCAGATGCGGCCGCTGACGCTGTCGGGCCAGCTCGACAAGCTGGCGGCGCTTACGCGTGGCGAGGAGACGGAGCTGGCCAGCCTCGCGGAGGCGCTCTCCATCATGGAGGCGGTGGAGGGCATCCTGGCTTCGTAGAGCGATCATGGATGCGGTCGCCCAGCGGCCGCCGCCGCCCAGGCGACCGGCCCGCATGGGGCTCCAGTGGCGCGGCGAAGCCAAGGCGGCGGAGCCGCCGCCCGGCGTCTGAGGGCATCACAAATTCTTGCGAAGCAAGAGCATCAGGCCCGCGCCGGCGATCAGTCCCCAGAAGGCGGGACCGATCCCGCCCACATTGAGCCCCGAGGCGGTGACCACGAAGGTCACGATGGCTGGGACGCGCATGGCCTCGTCGCGCAGCGCGATGGACAGTGCCCCGGCCAGCGAGGCCAGCAGCGCCAGCCCGGCCACGGCCTGGATCAGCAAGGGCGGCGCGGCCGCGACCACGCTGGCGGCGACGCCCGAGATCAGCGCGAAGCCGAGATAGCCCAGGCTCGCGAAGACGCCCGCGATCCAGCGCCGCTTCGGATCGGGATGCGCCTCCGGCCCCGCGCAAAGCGCGGCCGTGATGGCGGCCAGGTTCACCAGCTGCCCGCCGAAGAACCCGCCCAGGAAGCTGCCCGCGCCGGTCGCGAGGAAGACCGGCCGCATCCGAATGTCGTAGCCATTGGCCGAGAGGACCGCGAAGCCCGGCAGGTTCTGCGAGGCCATGGTCACGATGAAGAGCGGCAAGGCGATGCCCACCATCGCGCCCCAGTGGAAGCTCGGCGTGACCCAGGTGAGCTCGGGCGACTGCCAGGCCCCGCCGCCCGGCAGCCCCGGCCCGAGGACCAGCGCGCCCACCGCCACCAGCACCGCCACCGGCACCGCCCAGAGCCGCTGCACCCGCAGCATCACCGCCCAGGCCAGCACCACCGGCAAGGCGAGCATGGGAAGCGCGCCCACCGCCCGGACCGGGGCGAGGCAGAGCTCCAGAAGCACGCCGGCCAGCATGGCCGCCGCGATAGCGGGCGGGATGCGCTCGACCGCGCGGGCGAAGGGCCGCCACAGCCCCGCCAGGATCAGCAGCAGCGAGGCCGCGAGGAAGGCGCCCACCGCCGCCGCGAAGCCGCCCTCGGGTGCGCCGCTCGTCGCCAGCAGCGCCGCGCCCGGCGTGGACCAGGCGATGGAGATCGGCATCCGCCAGACGAGGGAGAATCCCGCGCCCAGCAGCCCCATCAGCAGGCAGAGCATCACCAGCCCCGAGGCGGCCTGCTCGGGCGTGGCACCCATGGCCGTGAAGCCGTTCAGCACCACCGCGAAGGAGGAGGCGAAACCAACGAAGGCCGCGAGAAGGCCGAGAAGGACGGGCTGGAGCATCAGCGATGTCTGCCGCCTCGCGCGTCGCCCGGCAAGCTCAGGGGGCGAGCCGGATGCGACCCGAGGTATCGGCCGGCTCACGCCCGATCCGGCGCAGGCGGCCGTCATGCCAGGGGTCCAGCAGGTCGCCCCAATGGCTGGAGAGCGGATTGCCCGATTGCCCCGTGCCGATGATCGCGAAGAGCCCGTCCGGCGTCGAAAGATCCGCCACCATCCGCAGCCCCGCGCCATGCACGGCGTCGAAGCCGCTGGGGCCGCCGCGCGGTCCCTGGCGCTGCACCGTCTGATCGTCGCCCGCGGCGGGCACGGCGAGCCCGATCAGCCGGTTCAGCCCGGGCACTCCCCGCAGTATCGGATGCTCGAAGACGGCGCGATGCGCCTGGCCCCACCGCCAGGCCGCCGGATCCGCGCCATGGCTCTGCGCCAGATCCGTCACCGCCTCGGCCAGGGCCAGGGCCGCCATGGCGCGGCAATCGCCGCCGCACCACCATCCGGCCTCCGGGTCCAGCAGCAGGAAGCGGAGGAATTCCGGTCCGGCCGGCGCGGTGGGCACGCCGGCGCGCCGCAGCGCCAGCACGGGCATGCGGCGCATGAAGGCGTTCCAGATCAGCGGCTGGGGCAGATCCTGCCGCATCTCGCCATCCCAGCCGGCCAGCAGCGCCTGGGCCGCGCCCAGCACGCCCGAGCCGCGGGGCAGGGCGTTCAGCACGGGCAGGGCCTCACGGGCCAGGAGCGAGACGGCATCCATCTGGATCGCGGCGAAGCGGTCCTCGTCGCGCAAGGCCGGCTCGGCCAGCAGCTGCTGGATGCGGCGGAAGCGCCAGTCGCCGAACCATTCGCGCGAGAGGAAGGCGGGGTGGTCGGGCGGGCTCACGCGGTTATTGGCGTTCACCAGCAGCCCGCTCTCGGGGTTCTCGACATGCGGCAGCTCTTCGAAGGGCACGAAGCCCTCCCAGGGCACCGAGCCGGGCATGCTGCCGTCGCCCGCGCCGCGCAGGGGGGTGCGGCCGGTGAGGTACATCGCGATGCCGCCGCTGCGGTCGACCACCATCAGGTTCTGCGGCGGCGAGGTGATGAGCGCGGCCGCCGCCCGCGCCTCGGCGATGCTCCGCCCCCGGTTGAGCGCGAGAAAGCCGGCCGCCGCCGTGTCGTTCGGTTCCAGATTGGCCATGCGGACGGCCAGAACCTCGCCATCCGCGCGCGGCATCTCGTCGAGATCGGAGATGACGGGGCCATTGGCGGTTTCACGCACTTCCATGGTCACGTCCGGCTCGCCACGGACATGGATGACTTCCGTGCGGACCACGCGCGCCGCGCTCTCGGGCTCACGGAAGACGTCCTGCGTGTCGGAATGGGTGGTGGTGAAGCCCCAGGCGAGATCGGCGTTGCGGCCGATCAGCACCAGGGGCACGCCGGGCACCGTGCCGCCCGCCACGAAGCGCCCATCGGGCAGCTCGATCCGCGCCAGATACCAGAGGACCGGCGCGCCATAAGCCAGATGCGGGTCGGAGGCGACCATCGGCGCGCCGGCCGCCCCGCGCGCCACGGCCCAGGCGTTGGACGCCGTGTCGGGCAGCGGCGCGTCCTCGCCGAAGACGGGGATCGCGGCCAGCATGCGATCGAGGCCGGACAGCGCGGCGACGTCCGGGCGCCCCGCGCTGCGATCGGCGGGCCAGAGGTCCCACAGGCGATCGGCCGGCAGCGCACCCGCGAGCCGCGCGCGCTCCAGCTCCGTGCGCCAATTGCCCGAGAGCCAGAGCCCCATCACCTTGGCCCAGAGCAGCGAATGCGCCGGCTGCCAGTATTCGGGCGCGCCGAGGACCAGGAATTCGGGCGCGGAGAGACGCCCGCGCTCGCCGATCCAGGCGTTCACGCCGATGGAATAGGCCTCCAGCAGGCTGCGCGTCTCGCTGTCCAGCGCCAGGAAATCTGCCTCGGCGCGCCGGGCCAGGCCCAGCAGCCGCACGAAGCGGTCATTGCGCAGCGTGGCGCTGCCGGCGATCTCGGAGAGGCGGCCCTGCGCGCCCCGCCGCATCATCTCCATCTGGAACATGCGGTCGCGCGCGTGGACGAAGCCCAGGGCGATGGCCGCATCGCGCTCGCTGCGGGCGCGGATGCGGGGGATGGCCGCGTCGTCGAGGGTGATGGTGACCGGGGCTGCGAGGCCGGCGATCCGCAGCTCCATGTCCTTGGCGGGAATGGTCCGCCAGAGCGCCACCCCGCCCGCCAGCAGCACGCAGGCCACGAGCATCCAGACGCCGGCCATGAGCCGGCGCCATATCCCCGCCCTGCGGCGCCGGCGCACCATCTATTCGGGCTCGATGCCGGCGCCGCGGATCATCTCGCCCCAGGCGGCGATCTGGCGCACGACGAATTCGCCGAGCTCGGCCGGGGTGGAGGTGGCGCCGTCAAAGCCCATATCGGCCATGCGCGCGCGATATTCGGGCCTGGCGCCGATGCGCTGCATGGCGTCGCCCAGCGTCGCGGTGACTTCGGGCGGCAGGCGCGCGGGGCCGAAGAACGCGGCGAAACTCAGCAGGTCGAAGCCGGTCAGACCCTGCTCGGCGAGGGTGAGCGCCTCGGGCACCAGGGCCGAGCGCGCGGCATTGGTGATGCCGAGCTGGCGCAGCCGCCCCTCCTGCACATGGCCGCGCGAGGGCGTGAGGTCGATCACGATGCCGGAGACCCGCCCGGCGATGACATCGGTGATCGCCGGCGGCGTGGAGCGATAGGGCACATGCAGCATCTCCACACCCGCCAGCCGCGCGATGGTCGCACCGGCCACGATGCCGGTTCCGTTGCCGCTCGCGTAGCTGATCCGTCCGGGATTGGCGCGGGCCAGGGCGATGAATTCCTGGAAGTTGCGCGCCGGGACATCCGCGCCCACCGTCAGCCAGAAGATGTAGTTGCCGAGCTTGCTGAGCGGCGTGAAGTCCGCGACGGGATCGTAATCCATCCGCTTCAGCAGCCAGGGATTGGCCGCGTGCGTCGTGTTCGTGGTGATGAAGAGCGTGTGGCCATCCGCCGGGCTGCGCGTCACCGCCGTCGCGGCGATGGTGCCATTGGCGCCGGCGCGATTGTCCACGGTGACGCTCACGCCCAGCTCGACCGAGAGCATCTGCGCCACCACCCGCGCCACGGCATCGGTTCCCGAGCCCGCGGCGAAGGGAACGATGATGTTGATCGGGCGATTGGGGCGCCAAACCCCTTGGGCGAATGCCCCCGATGCGAAGGCGGGCATGGCGAGCAAGGCGCGGCGCAGCGTGTTCATGTCTTTCCCCGGGGCCGGATCTTCATTGGATCCTGACGATGGGGAAAAGCATAGAGGAGGGACGGCCCGAAGGGTAAGCCGTCCCGCGCCGCGTCAGGCGGTTTCCATTTCCGCGACGGCGAGGATGGTGGCGAGGCTGGCCCGCATGCCGCGCAGCGAACCCTCGATCTCCACGTCGACCCATTCCTCCAGCGAATGCGCCCGGCCGCCCTTGCCGCCCGAGCCGATGCGCAGCGCGGGGATGCCGAGGCTCATCGGGATATTGGCGTCCGTCGAGGACCATTCGAAGGAGGGGGAATAGCCCTCCGCCGCCACGGCCGCCGCGGCCAGCCGCGCGATGGGCGCGCCCTGCGGCGTATGCCCGGCCGGGCGGTCACCCACGGGGATCAGCTCCACGGTCAGCGTGCCGTCGCGCGCGGCGTTCTCGGCCTGCACCGCCGCCTGCACCCCGGCGAGGAAGGCGCGGTCCAGCTTGGTCAGCTCGTCGATCGAGGCCGAGCGCAGATCGACCTCCATGGTCACCACCTCGGGGATGGCGTTGATCGAGGTGCCGCCGCCGACGACGCTCACGCAATGCGTGGTCACCGGATCGCGCGGCACTTCGATCGCCGCGAGGGTGCGCGCCGCCTCGGCCATGGCGTACATCGGGTTGACCATGCCGAAGGCCGAGAAGCTGTGCCCGCCCGGCCCCTTGAAGGCGACACGGTAGCGCCGCGAGCCGATGCCGCCGGTCACGATGCGGTCCACCTCGGGGCTGTCCACCGTGAAGAAGGCGCGGATGCGCTCGCGATTGGGATGGGTGGCGAAGAGGTGGCGCACGCCGCGCAGGTCGCCCAGGCCTTCCTCGCCGACATCGCCCACGAAGAGGATGTCGTGGCGCGTGCGGATGCCCGCCGCGTCCATCGCGCGCAGGAAGCCGAGATTCACCGCCAGGCTGCGCGTGTCGTCGCCCACGCCGGGGGCGAAGAGCTTCGTGCCCTCGCGCCGCACGCGCACATCGGTGCCGGCCGGGAAGACCGTATCGAGATGCGCGGCGACGACGACGATATCGCCATTGCCGAAGCCACGGCGCAGGCCGAAGACATTGCCGACCTCGTCCTGCGAGACCTCCTCCAGCCCATGGGCCTTCAGCATCGCGAGATAGGCGGCCGCGCGCTTCTCCTCGCCGAAGGGCGGGGAGGGGATCTCGGTGAGGGTGATGATGTCGCCCACGATGCGATCGTGCTCGCTGCGCATGGTGTCGCAGGCGGACTGATATTTCTGGTCCGCGCGGATGGCGGCGATGGTCTGATCGGTGGTCATTCGGATGCACCTGGGCAGGGGAAAAGCGGGGCGAGGCGTGGTCTTGCGCGCAAAGGAGGCCGGGCGTGACCGCCCGGCCCCGGTCGTCGTCAGTCGGATCAGACGATCTTGTTGAGAAGGTCCGTGCGGCCGGCCTTCAGACGGTCGATATTCTCCATCATGATATCGAGCACATTGTCCTCGAAGGCGCAGGTCTCGCCGCCGGTATGCGGGGCGAGGAAGGCGTTCGGCAGCGTCCAGAGCGGGGATTCCGGCGGCAGCGGCTCGACCGCCATCACGTCCAGGCCCGCGCCCTTGATGCGGTTGGACCGGAGCGCCTCGATCATCGCCTCCTCGTCCACCACCTTGCCGCGCGCGCAGTTCACCAGATAGGCGCCGGGCTTCATCAGCGCGAAGGCCTTGGCGTCGATCAGGTTCTCCGTCTCCGGCGTCAGCGGGCAGACCAGCACCACGAAATCGGCCCGCGGCAGCAGCTTCGGCAGCTCCGAGGTCGCGTGGACCTCATCGGCGCCGGCCTTGCCCGAAGCGGGGTTGGCGCGGATGCCGATGACCGTCATCTCGAAGGCCTTGAGCAGCCGGATCAGCCGCTCGCCGATCTTGCCCATGCCGACGACGATCGCCGTCTTGCCGGCCAGCTCGTCCTCGCGGATGGCAAAGTCGCCCTTCATGCCCGACCAATGCTTCTTGTGCTGGTCGTCGCGCGCCACGAAGAGACGGCGCACCATGCCCAGCATCAGCCCGACCGCATGCTCGCTGACCGCGGCGGCATTGGTGCCGGCGGCATTGCAGAGCGTGATGCCGTGCTTCTTCAGAACGTCACGATCGAAGGCATCGGTCCCCGAGGAATAGGCCTGGATGTATTTCAGCCGCGGCGAGAGGGCCGGCAGCGAGTTGCGCCAGAAGCCGCTGCAGACCAGGACATCGGCCTCGGCGGCCCGGGCCTCGAGCTCCTCGACGGTGCGGACCTCGAAAAAGGGATAGGGACTGGCGCGCTCGGTGAAGCGGTCGCCGCCGCGATAGGCGACATGGGCAAAGCAGATGGTCGGGTTGGTCGGAAAACTCACGCAGCAGACTCCTCAAGAAACACCTGTACCGCCTGGAAGAGGGCGCCGCGATTGCGCTCCATCCACATGCCATGCGTACCCTCACCCAGTAGCACGAGCCGCTTGCCCGGCGAGGCCGTCAGCAGCGGAAACAGCGTCTGGGCCATATAAGGAGGCGTATCCTGGTCCCATTCGCCCAGCACCAGCAGCGTCGGCGCCGTGATCTTGGCGGGATCGTAGAAGGGGCGCCCGGCGGCCCAGTATTCGCGGCTGTCGGCCGGGCTGCCATTGGGCGCGCGGATGGCGGGCGGGTTGCGGCGCTGTCCCTCGGGGTCGGTCGCCCAGGTCACGCCGGCCCAATGCTCGAACCAGCCGGGGGGAACCAGGGTGGCGCGCGCCGCTTCCGGCACGCCGGCGCCGCGCCGCGCGCGCGCGGCCTCCTGCGTCACCCAGCGATAGGCGCCGAGCTGGCCGCCCGGATCGGTGAGCGAGGGCGTCTGCCGCAGCCAGACCGGCGCGTAGAGGACCAGGCGCTCGACCACCGAGGCGTTGTCCGCGGCGAAGCGGCCTATCAGCGCCGTGCCCCAGGAATAGCCGAGATGGACGCACTTGGGGATCGAACGGCGGGCGCGCACGAAGGCGGAGACGGCGGCGATGTCGAGAATCGCGGTCTCGCCGCGCACCGCCGGCGGATTGGCCTCGGGCGGCTGCGACATCTCGGGCGGGCGGGTTGAGCGGCCGAAGCCACGCAGGTCCAGGCACCAGACGTCGAAGCCGCGGCTGGCGATATAGTCCATCCAGGAAAGCCCGCCGAGCGGCAGGTCGAAGGCGGTGTGGGCGGGATAGGTCGCACCGTGGACCATGATGAGCGTGCGGCCGGGGGTGAAGGCCGTCATCGTCTCGGGCCGCTTGTTGCGGACGAAGATCTCGATGCCCGGGCTGTCCGCGCCGGCGGGAACCATGAACTCCTCGGTGAGGATGCGCGGCGCCTGGGCCTGGGCCGTGGAGGTCAGCATGGCGGGCCCGACGAGGGCAGGGGTGGCGAGCAGGGCGCGGCGTTGCATGGGACTCTCCCTTGTGTTGCGGGCAGACTAGCCAAGGGCGCGCCTCTCCGCGAGGGGGCCGCGCGGCGGTGGAGTACCGGGCGCGTCACCGCTCGCAGCGGATGAAGAGGGTGCTGCGATGAATGACCTCGCCCACATCCGCCGCGCCGCGCTCGGGGCCGGTGCTTTCGGCCGTGCGGGGCGTCACGCCCGCCCGGCGCAGGAAGGCCAGGGCGGTCTGGCCCTGTACCGCGAAGTTCACATTCTGCGCGATGTCGCCGGTGCGGCGGCTGACAGCCTGGGCGTTCAACTTGGAGACGACGACGCCCACGATATTGCCCTGCATATCCACCAGCGGCCCGCCGGAATTGCCCGGCTGGACCTCGGCGCTGATCTGGTACTGGTTGGGATTGTCGCCCAGGCCGCGCAACCCGTTCACCTCCCCGCGGGTGAGCTTGGGGTCGGAGCTGAGCAGCCCGGCCAGCGGGAAGCCATAGGCCACCACGCCCTCGCCGCGGCGGATGGCGGGCGCGGTGCGGAAGGCGACGGCAGGCCCGACGAGACCGGGCACGTTCAGCACCGCGACGTCGATGGCCGCATCCATCCGGGCCGGCGGCGCGGCGGCGATCCAATGGCCGGTGGGCGTGCGCAGGATGATGCGATTGCAGTTGTCCACCACGTGATGATTGGTCATCACGCGGCCATCGGCGACGAGGAAGCCCGTGCCGGTGGAGACCGCGCGGGCCTGGGCATTGGGCGGGGCGGGCGCCGTGCCGGGCGCGGGACCGGCGAGGGGGCCGGAGGTCGGGGCGCGGGCCGCGCTGGGCGCGGCGGAGCGGGGATTGGCGAGTTCGAGGTTGCGGCTGGCGCAGATGTCCTGGTCGCGCAGCACCACCTCGCGCGTGTCGGCCAGCACCAGACGCAGGTCGAAACGGCAGCCGGCATCGGCGTTGGGGGTGACGCGGAAGCCGCCGCCCTCGCTCAGCGGCCGGTCGGGGCGCAGCAGGTTGTTGCCCCAGTCGCCCTGTCCGCCGCGCGGGCTGCGCACGGCGAAGAACTGGGTGGCATCGCTCCCGGCCCGGTTGACGACCCGAAAGCCCGGCTGATCCGACGCGGTCTGGGATGCCGCGGGCCGGAGTGCCAGCGGTTGGGCCGCCGCCAGGAGAAGGCCGAGGGGCAGGGCTTGGAGGATGCGCATCCGCCAGATTTGCCCGCGGGCCCGCGCGGCGGCAAGGTGTTCCCCGATCCCGGCCCGATGAAATCGCGCCCATCGCAGGGCGGACGGATCGGGCCGTCGAGAAAATTCATGAAATCCCACCTATGACGTGGTTTCCTACGCCGTCGCTTCGGCCCTTGCCGCGTTTGGAAGGCTGGCCCCCCGCAGTGTGGGAAGCCGCCGCGCGCGGCCGGCTTACGGGGATCGGTCGGAGCCCCTCGGGAATTCGGAGGACGAGCATGAATATCGGTGAGGCGGCGACAGCGAGTGGCGTCAGCGCCAAGATGATCCGCCATTACGAGACCCTGGGGCTGATCCAGCCGCAGAGACGCACGAATAATTATCGGGCCTATACCGATCAGAACGTGGCCGTGCTGCGCTTCATCCGGCATGCGCGCGACCTGGCCTTCCCGCTTTCCGAGGTGAAGCGGCTGCTGGGCCTGTGGAAGGACGGCACGCGCCAGAGCGCGGAGGTGCGCCGCATCGCGCTGAGCCATGTGGACGCGCTGGAGGACAAGGCGCGTTCGCTCAAGGCCGTGGCGGATTCCCTGCGGCACCTCGCGCGGAATTGCCAGGGCAATGACCGGCCCGAATGCCCGATCCTGGAGCACATGGAAGGCAAGGCGGACGTCCGGCACCACTGATCCGCCGGCGTCCGAGCCAATCGTCCCGACATGAAAAAGGCCCGGCGGATCGCTCCGCCGGGCCTCTTTCGTGTCGTCGGTTCGTGTGCCGGTTACTCGCGGCGCACGCCGGCGAACTGCAGCAGGAACTGGAAGAGGTTGATGAAGTTCAGGTAGAGGCCCAGCGCGTCCATGACGCTGCGCTTGCCTGCCTCGTCGCTGCCCTCGGCATAGGAATACTCGATGTAGTCGTTCTTGATCCGCTGCGTGTCATAGGCCGTGAGGCCGCAGAAGATCACCACGCCCAGGATCGAGATCATGAAGGTCACCGCCGGCGAGGCGAGGAAGATGTTCACCACCGACGCGATGATGATGCCGATCAGGCCCATCATCAGGAAGCTGCCCATCTTCGTCATGTCGCGCTTGGTCGTGTAGCCGATGAGGCTCATCGACGCGAACATCGCGGAGGTGATGAAGAAGGTGCTGGCGATCGACGTCGACGTATAGACGATGAAGATATTCGCCATGCTGGCGCCCATGACGCCGCAGAAGGTCCAGAACAGGGCCTGCACCGTCGTCTTGCTCATCCGGTTGATGCCGAAGGAGAGGGCGAGCACGAAGGCCAGCGGCGCGAAGATCGCGACATAGCCGAGGATCGTCGGCGCCGTCGCATAGCCGCGGGGCGTGCGGACGATCGTGAAGAACAGCTCCTGCACCGCCGGCACATTCGCGATCGCATAGGCGACCATACCAGTCAGAAGCAGGCCGGAAGCCATCCAGTTATACACGCGCAGCATATAGGCGCGCAGTCCGGCGTCGAGCGAAGCGGCATCCACGCCAGCCGTGCGGCCCCAGCCTTGCGGCGTGGCCCCTTGGGGCTGCGTCCACCGCGATTCGGGTTGGAAAGCCATGAAGCGATATCCTCCTAAAAGGTCCGACGGACCTATACGGCCATCATATGGAGTTTCTGTAATCCGTTTCAACGGATTTCGGAAACCCCGACACGGCTCGCCGGCCAGCGAGTCGCCTCATTCGGTGCGCAACAATGGGGCCGGACGCACCCGCAGCGCCAGCGCCGTGCCGGCATAGCCGAAGCCCAGCACCAGCAGCATGCATCCCGCCACCGTGAGGGCCAGAGTCCCAGGCAGGAAAACCCAGGGCTGGCCCATCACGCCCGTCACAACGCCGTAGGCCGCCGCCGTGCCGGCCAGGGCCGCCAAGGCGCCCGCGAAAGCCCCCAGCACGCCGAACTCCACCAGGAAGGCCCGCAGGATCTGGCCACGGGTCGCACCCACCGTCTTGAGCAGGACGGCCTCGCGGATGCGGCGCTGCTGCCCGGCCGCGACCGCGCCGGCCAATACCAGCGCGCCCGCGATGAGGGTGATCGAGCCGGTGGCGGTCAGCGCGCCGCCGATCCGGTCGAGGAGTGCGGCGACCTGCTCCAGCGCCTCACGCACGCGGATGCCCGAGACATTCGGGAAGGCGTCGGTGATGCGCCGCAGCAGGAGGGAATCGGAAGCCGCCTCGCCGCGCACCGTCGCGATATGGGTATGCGGCGCGGCCGAAAGCAGGCCGGGTGAGGCGATGAGCGTGAAATTCATCCCCAGGCTGCGCCATTCCACCTGGCGCAGATTCGCGATGGTCAGGTCGATGTCGCGCCCCAGCACGCTGATGGTGATCGTGTCTCCGATCTTCACCCCCCATCCGCGGGCGATATTGGCATCGAAGGACACCAGCGGCGGGCCGTCGTAATCCGCCGCCCACCACTGCCCTTCGATGACGCGCGTCCCTTCCGGCATGGGGCCGAAATAGGTGAGGCCGCGATCACCGCGCAGCGCCCAGGCGCTGTCCGGACTCACCGTCACCTGCTCCGTGGGGACGCCCTTCACCGCGACGATGCGCGCGCGCAGGCTCGGCACGCGGCGGACCTCCTGCACGCCAGGGGTGGCGCGGGCGATCGCGTCGAAGCGCTCGGTCTGGTCGGGCTGGATGTCGATGAAGAAGAAGTTCGGCGCGCGATCGGGCATCTCGCTGCCGATGGCATTGCGCAGATTGCCCTGGATCTGGGCGATGGCCGCCAAGGTGGTCAGCCCCAGGCCCAACGCCACCAGCAGGATCGGCGTGGCCGTTCCCGGCCGGTGCAGATTGGCGAGCCCCAGCCGCCAGGAGGGCCGGCGGATGCCGCCCAGCGCCCGCGCCCCGGCCATAAGCGCCCAGGCCCCGCCACGGAAGAGCACCATGGCGGCGAGCGCCCCCAGGCAGAAATACAGCCCGAAGAGCGGCCGGTCGGCCGTGGCGATCACCAGCGCGACCAGAGCCAGCCCGGACAGGGCATTGGCGATGGCCACCTTCCACCCCGCCCAGACGCTGCCCGAGGCCAGCGCGTCGCGGAACAGCGCGGCGCCCGGGATGCGCCCCGCGCGGCCGAGCGGCCAGAGCGCGAAGGAGGCCGCCGTCAGCAATCCGAAGAGCGCCGCCATGGCCAGCGGCGCCGGATAGACGGAGAGGCGCGGCGGGATGGGCAGGGCCGCCCCCAGCGCCTGGGCAGCGAGCCAGGTCAGGGCCAGCCCGCCGGCCAGCCCGATCGCGATGCCGAGCACGGCCAGCGCCATCACCTGGATCAGATAGGCCGAGAAGATCGCCGCCGTCGGCGCGCCCATGCAGCGCAGGATGGCGACGGTGTGGGAGCGGGCGTCGAGCCAGGCGCGCACCCCCGTCGCCACGCCGATGCCGCCCACGAGCAGCGCCGTCAGCCCGGCCAGGGTCAGGAAGGAGGCCGCGCGGTCGAGGAAGCGGTTCACCCCCGGCTCGGCCTGGTCCGCCCGGCGGATGCGCCAGGGCGCGCCGGGGAAGGCGGCGGCGAGATCGGTGGCGAAGGCCCGCGCCGTCACGCCCTCGGGCAGGCGGATGCGGTATTCATAGGTGACGAGGCTGCCGGGCTGGATGAGGCCCGTGGCCTCGAGCTGGTCCAGCGGGAGGATGGCGCGCGGGCCGAAGATGGTGGGTGTGGCCACGCGGTCCGGCTCGTCGGTGATGCGCGCGGCGAAGGTGACCTCGGCCTCGCCCAGGCGGAGCCGAGCGCCTGGCGCCACGCCGAGGCGCTCGGCGATGGCCGGATCGAGAACGATGTTCGGGCCGCGCAGTTCGGCCGCCGGTTCGAGCCCGAGCGCGCCGAAGAGGGGATAGCGCCCATCCGCCGCCTTCAGCTCCACCAGCATGCGCTCGCCATTGGGGGCGATGAGCATGCTCCGCAGCAGGACGACGGCGCTGATCTCGCCGCGCCTCTCACGGACCCAGTCGAGCACCGGGGCCTCGACGGGCTGGCTGCCGAGGCGGATCTCGAGGTCGCCGCCCAGGATGCGGGCGCCATCGGCCTGGAGCCCGGCCTGCACGCCCGAGCGCAGGCTGCCCACGGCCGCGATGGCCGCGACACCCAAAGCGAGGCAGGCGAGCACGATGCGCAGGCCCTTGGTGCCCCCGCGCAGCTCGCGCCGCGCCAGCGTCCAGCCCAGCCGCAGATTCCTCATTCGGCGGCTTCCACGAGGCTGGCGGTGTCGCTGGCGATCAGCCCGTCCTCGATGCGGATCTGCCGTTCGCAGCGATTGGCCAGAGCGGGGTCATGGGTGATGAGGATGAGCGTCGTGCCGAATTTCTCGCGCAGGTCGAAGAGCAGGTTCATCACCAGCAGCCCGGTCGCGCGGTCGAGATTGCCGGTGGGCTCGTCGGCCAGGATCAGCCGGGGATGGGCCACGAAGGCGCGGGCTACGGCCACGCGCTGCTGCTCGCCGCCCGAGAGCTGGCCGGGATAATGGGTCAGGCGATGGCCGAGGCCCACGGATTTGAGCGCTGCCTCGGCGCGGGGGAAGGCCTGGTCGTCGCCGGCGAATTCCAGCGGCAGCGCCACGTTCTCCAGCGCCGACATGGTGGGGACGAGGTGGAAGGACTGGAAGACGATCCCCACCTCCTCGCGCCGGAAGCGGGCGAGCGCGTCCTCGCCCAGCGGGCCGAGCAGCCGCCCCGCGACCGTCAGCTGGCCCGAGGTCGCGCGCTCCAGCCCGGCCAGGAGCATGAGCAGGGAGGTCTTGCCCGAGCCCGAGGGGCCGACGATGCCCACGGCCTCGCCCTCTCCGATCTCGAGATCGATGCCTTTGAGGATGTTGACCCGGCCGGCGCTGGACCCCACCTCGAAGGTGAGATTTCGCGCCTCGATCAGGGGCGGAGTGGAGGCTGACGGCTTGTTCATGACCATGGCATATGGCCGGCGCGCTGCGCTGCAAAAGGGCTTTTCGCTTTTGGGCGCGACCTTATTCGCCCGGAAGGCCTTGGCCCAGACCGTCGGAACCGCCCCGATCCGGCTCCTGGCGCTGGGGGATTCCCTCACCGCCGGCTATGGCCTGGCGCGCGGGGAGGGCTTCGCGCCTCGGCTCCAGCAGGCCCTGGTCGCCGCCGGGCGGCAGGTCCGGGTGATCGATGCGGGCGTCTCGGGCGACACCATGGCCGGCGGTTCGGCGCGGCTCGACTGGGCGATGGCCGAGCGGCCGCAGGCGGCCATCGTGGCGCTGGGCGCCAATGACGGGCTGCGCGGCCTGCCGCCGGGCCGGATGGCCGAGGCGCTGGAATCCATCCTCGCGCGGCTGGAGGCACGGGGGGTTCCCGTGCTGCTCGCCGGCATGCTGGCCCCGCCCAACCTCGGGGCGGATTACGGGCGGGCCTTCGAGGCCGTCTACAAGGACGCCGCGGCCAAGCGGCCGGGCCTGCTCTTCTACCCCTTCTTCCTGGAGGGCGTGGCCGCCCAGCGCGGCCTGAACCAGGCGGACAATATCCACCCCAACCCGGCCGGCGTGGCCGAGCTGGTCCGGCGGATCCTGCCTGTCACGGAACAACTTCTGGACCGGGTACCGTCTGTCGCCGCAGGATAATGGCGCGAATCCGGGAAGGGGGCCCCAGCCCATGCGTCTTTTCGTCGCTCTTGACCTCCCACAGGAGGTGAAGATCCGCCTCTCCGCCATGTGCGGCGGTATCCCGGGGGTGCGGTGGGTGAAGCCGGAGAACTACCACCTCACCTTGCGCTTCATCGGCGAGGTGCCGGGCTATATGGCGGAAGAGCTGGACATCGCTCTGGCCAGCATCCGCGCCAAGCCCTTCGAGCTCAGCCTCTCGGGCCTGGGGACCTTCGAGAAATCCGGCCGGGTGCAGTCGCTGCATGTGGCGGCCGAGCGCACGCCGGGCCTGGCCCATCTCCAGGCCAAGATCGAGACCGCCATGCAGCGCGCGGGATTGCCGCCGGAGCGCAAGAAATTCGCGCCCCACGTCACCCTCGCGCGGTCCGACGGCTCGTCGCTGAACAAGCTCGCGGGCTTCGTGCAGGCGCATAACCTCTTCCGCAGCGAGCCTGTGATGGTGGAGCATTTCGTGCTCTTCTCCTCGCGCCTCGGCAAGGAACAGGCGGTCTATACGCCCGAGGTGGAATACGCGCTCGCGGCTTGAGGGTTGGGCGGCGGTAGCCTAAAGCTTCCCGCGTGGGAAAGTACCGCGCCCTGCTGATCCGGCTGTTCGCCGTGCTGCTGTTCTGGCAGTCGGGCGTGGCGGTGGCGCATTGCCTGCGTGGGATGACCCACGGGGGCGACGCCATCGAGATCTGCTCGATCGACGGCGTGAAGGTCATTCACCTCGACGCGGACGGGGTCCCGATCGCGGACGACCAGCCGCATGCGGACGGCGGCTTCTGCCCGGTCTGCCACGGCCTGCCCGCCGTTGTCCTGCCCGAACCGCCATTGCTCGCCCTGCCGGCCTGGACGGGCGAGGCGATCGCATGGCACGCGGCCGGTGAGGCGAGGCTGCTCCCGCCTGCTCGCGCGCCGCCTTACCCGACCCGAGCACCGCCCTCCTTCAAGGCCTGAACCCGATCCGCGCCGCCGCGTCAGCGGTCGCGCGCCCGTTCTCGTCCCTGATGGAAATGCTTCATGTCCAAGCTTCGCCGCGCGGCGCTCTGCGCGCCCCTGTTCGCCTTCGCCGCTCCGGCCTTTGGCCAGACGACCGTCCTGCCGGAGATGCAGGTGACGGCGCCGACCCCTTCGCTCACCGTGCCGACCAATGCGGAGGCGCAGGTCCGGCTCTGGTCCAGCCCCGGCGCCAATACCGTGGTTCCCGCCAGCGACTTCCTCGACCGCCCCGGCACGCTCGGCATCCGCGACATGCTGGAATACACGCCGGGCGTCTTCGCCCAACCCAAATGGGGCGAGGATTCGCGCCTCTCCATCCGCGGTTCCGGCATCGCGCGGAACTTTCATATGCGCGGCGTCCTGACGATGCAGGACGGCATTCCGATCAGCCAGGCCGATGGCAGCGGCGATCTGCAGGAACTGGACCCGCTGACCTTCCAGCGCGTCGAGATCCTGCGCGGCGGCAATGCCTTCTCGCTCGGCGCCAACACGCTGGGCGGCGCCATCAACTTCGTGACGCCGACCGGCCGGAACACCCAGGGCGTGAACCTGCGCGTCGAGGGCGGCAGCTACGGCTTCGCCCGGGGGCAGATCAGCGGCGGCGGCGTCTACGGGCCGATGGACGGCTGGATCAGCGGCACCATGGCCACGCAGGACGGCTATCGCGATCACAGCCAGGGCAATAGCGGCCGGCTCAACCTCAACATCGGCTATCGGCTGTCCGACGATGTGGAGACGCGCTTCTACTTCACCCACAACTCCATCCAGCAGTACATCCCGGGTTCCCTGACCCGCAGCCAGGCGCTGAACTCGCCGCGCATGGCCAATGCCACGAACCTCGCGATGAACTATCAGCGCAATATCGACAGCTACCGGTTGGGGTCGCGGACGACGGTCCGCGTCAATGCCGAGACGACGCTGGAGTTCGGCGGCAGCTGGGTGACCCGGCAGCTCAACCATCCCATCTTCCAGTACATCGACAACCAGACGAACGACTTCAATCTTTTCGCGCGCGGAACCTGGGACGGCACCGTCGGCGGCCTGCGCAACCGCCTCACGGGCGGTTTCAACTACGCCTACGGCACGACGGACAACCGCCGCTTCGTCAACCTCTTCGCCAACCGCGGCGCGCAGACCTATTCGTCCCTGGATAAGGCGGAGACGGTCAGCGGCTATTTCGAGAACAGCCTCTACGTCCTGCCGCGGCTGGCCATCGTGACCGGCCTGTCGGGCGGTGGCGCGACGCGGTCC
The DNA here is from genome assembly GCF_965227005.1 of Roseococcus sp. Taxonomy (NCBI): domain Bacteria; kingdom Pseudomonadati; phylum Pseudomonadota; class Alphaproteobacteria; order Acetobacterales; family Roseomonadaceae; genus Roseococcus; species Roseococcus sp. The sequence continues at coordinate 190,380 of NZ_CBDDFJ010000017.1, read as the reverse complement.
AGCGACAACCGGCTGAATGCGGCGCAGAGCGGCTCGGGCCGCTGGAACTGGATCAACCCCCGGGCCGGCCTGCTCTGGCAGGCGACGCCTACGGTTCAGGCCTATGGCAACGTCACCTGGTCCACCGAGCCGCCGACCCTGTCGGACCTCGTCTCGCTCGTGCCGCTCGGCGGGTTCAGCCTGCTGAAGCCGCAGCGCGCGACCACGCTGGAGATCGGCACGCGCGGCACGGCCGGGCGCTTCGGCTTCGAGGTGGCGGCCTACCGCAGCTGGATCGACAAGGAGATCCAGCTGTTCATGGGGCCGACCTCCGGCAGCAGCTACGCGCAGAATGCCGATCGTACGATCCACCAGGGCGTCGAACTGGCCGGAACGGTCGAGGCGGCCCGCAACATCTTCGCTGCCGGCGACGGCGTGACGCTGCGCGGCGCCTATACCTTCAGCGACTTCGCCTTCGATGGGGACCGGACCTACCGCAACAACCAGTTGCCGGGCGTGCCGCGCCACGTGCTGCGGGCCGAGGCGCGCTATCGCCACGCTGGCGGCTTCTGGGTCGCCCCCAATGTCGACTACGTCCCGGAAGGCTTCTTCGTGGACAATGCCAATACGGTGCGCACCAACAGCTACGCGCTGATCGGCCTGCGTGCCGGTGCCGATTTCCTGGATGGCCGCCTCGGCGTCTTCCTGGAGGCGCGCAATCTGGCCGATCGGCGTTATATCTCCTCCGCCTCCGTTGCGCCCGTCGCGGGCAACCAGGCCCTGTTCGAACCGGGCTTCGGGCGCTCCGCCTATGCCGGCGCGCGCTACCGCTTCTGAAGAAGGAACGTCTCCATGAAAAAGCTCCTCGCCGTCCTCCTCGCCGCCACGGCCACGCCGGCCGCGGCGCATGTCGTCCTCAGTCCCACGCAGGCGCAGCCGGCCAGCTACACGCGGCTCGCTCTGGGTGTCGGCCATGGCTGCGGCGGCGCCGCGACCACGGCCATCGAAGTGGCGCTGCCCCCGGGCATGACCGTCGCGCGGCCCATGCCCAAGCCAGGCTGGGAGATCGCCATCGAGCCCGGCGCCTCCATCGCCTGGCGCGGCGGCTCGCTGCCGGATGCCCATTACGACGAGTTCGTGATGATGGTCCGCACGCCCGATCGCGGCGGCGAGGCCCTGGCCTTCCCGGTGACGCAGCGCTGCGGCGAGACGGTCGCGGCCTGGACGCAGCTGGCGGTCGAGGGCGAACCGCGCCCGCGCTTCCCCGCGCCCATGCTGCAGCTCGCCCAGGCGCCGGCAGCTTCGGGGGCGGTGACCGTCGGTCCGATAGCGGTGGAAGGCGGCTGGACGCGCGCGGCGGGGCAGGGCGCGCAGGGCGCGGGCTTCTTCAGCATCCGCAACACCGGCGCGCAGGCCGATACCCTGGTCGCGGCGAGTTCGCCCGCGGCGGCGCGGGTGGAACTGCATACCAGCCTGCGCGAGGGCGATGTGATGCGGATGCGTCCGGTCGAGAGCATCCCGCTTCCCGCCGGCGGCAGCGTGGCGCTGGCGCCGGGTGGGCTGCACATGATGCTGATCGGCCTGACGCGCCCGCTCGTGGTGGGCCAGACCATTCCGGTCAGCCTGCGCTTCGAGCGCGCGGGCCAGGTGACAGTGAACCTGACGGTCCAGGCCGCCGGGGCCCGCGCCCCGGCGCAGGGCCACCAGCACTGAACGGTTCGAAAATCTTCGCGGGAAGCCCGGGCACGACCCGGGCTTCCTCGCGACGGATCAGAAGCTGACCCGCACGCCGCCGAAGCCGCCGATCCCAGGCGGCTGGAAGCCATAGACCTCCTGGTACCGCTGGTCGAAGGCGTTCTCCACCCGGCCGAAGACCTCGACCTGCGGCGTCACCCGGTAGGAAACCGCGATCCGCGCCAAAGTGTAGGGCGAAAGGGTTCGCCGCCCGCCGCCCGCTCCGAAGAAGCTGTCCTGCGTCGTACCGTTATAGACGAGCCCGAAGTTGACCCGCATCGCCTCGACCGGCCGCAGCGTGACGTTGAGCGAGGCGGCGTTGCGCGGCCGGCGCACGAGCTGGAGCCCGTTCTGCGACGGCGTGACGGAGGAGACGATGTTGCTGTCCGTCAGGGTGTAGCTGGCCACGATGCTGGCCCATCGCGTCGGCTCCAGCCGCGCCGTAAGCTCGACGCCCTGCGCCTCGTTCTCGCCGATATTGTTGAGGCGGAAAGGGAAGACGCCGGTGTTGAAGGCGATGAAGTCCTTCACGCGGTTGTTGAAATAGGTCGCGCCCAGGAGGATGCGGCGATTGAGGAATTCCTGGTCCACGCCGAGTTCCCAGCCACGCGTCCGCTCCGGGCGCAGGTTCGGGTTCGGGACGAAGGAGGCCGAGGGAACGAAATACATCTCGCTGAAGGAGGGCGGCGCGAAGCCCGTGCCGTAGGTGGCGCGGAACTTGGTGCCCCAGGACGGGATCCGATAGGCCCCGGTGAAGCGATAGGTGGTCGCGCCGCCGAAGAAATCGTTCTCGTCGTGCCGGACGCCGCCGGTCAGGGTCAGCCGATCGAAGAGGTCGATCTGCTGCTGGGCCCAGACGCCGGTGTTCTGCACATCCGGCGCGACGAAGCGCTGCAGCGACCCGTAGAGGAGCTGGCGGTTGCCCTCGCGCTGCCAGTCGACGCCGAAGGTCGTCACCGCATTGGGGATGATGCGGATATTGGTCTGATACTCGGTGCGGAGCCGATCCGTGCTGGTGCGGCTCAGCAACTGGCTCGCCAGCCGGCTCTCACGCTCGAAGGAGCCGCCCGAGACGGTGAAGATATTCTCCATGCGGCCGTCGAAGAGATTCAGGAACGCCGTTCCCCGGCCGACCGTGCTGCGGTAGCGGAAATTATCCAGCGTATCGATGGCCAGGCCCGTGACGTAGTCCTGCCCGTCGGTATCGCCGCGGCTGCCCGTGTGGCGGAAGCTGCCTTCGAAGCGGAGATTGTCGTTCACGCGCAGCCCCGCGCGGCCGCCCACGGTGTAGTTGCGATAGCCGTCGTTCTCGCGCCCCCCGGGGGCCGTGACCGTCCCCGCCGAGGCGAGGCGCCCGCCATAGAGGTTGTAGTCGTAGCGCTCGCCTCCGCCGGAGATACCCGCCCGCAGATTGGTCGTCCCGAAGCTGCCGCCCTCGATGGAGGCATTGACGCGCGGAGGCCCCGCCTCGCCACGGCGGGTGGTGATGCTGATCACGCCGCCTGCCGCATCGGCGCCATAGACCATCGATTGCGGGCCGCGCAGGACCTCGATGCGCTCGATCTCATTGGTCGTGAGCTGGGTGATGTCGAACTCGTTGTCGTTCGGGTCGTTCATCTTCACGCCGTCGAGCAGGACGAGCGTGTGATTGCCCTCGCCGCCGCGAATGCGAACCTGGCCCGGGCCGCTGCGCTGGCCGTTCTGATTGACGGAGAGGCCGGGCACTTCGCGCAGCGCGTCGATGACCTGGGTGATCTGCCGTTCGCGCAGTTCCTCACCCGTGATGATCGTGACCGAGCTGCCGACCTGCGAGAGGGGCACGGGCGTGCGCGTCTCGATCACGGTGAGTTCGGGCAGCGGCACGATGTTGGACGCGACCGGGGCGGACGCAGCCGGGGTGGACGGTGTCGGGTCGGATGAGGTTTGGGCGGCCGCGATCTGGGTGGTGCCCAGGAGCATGGCAAGGAGGTAGCGGGTCTTCGGCATGGCCGCGGACTTTCGATTCTTGGGGGATGTCATGGCGTGTCGCCGGAGAAGCGCTTGAAGCTTGGCGGCCCCGGAGGGCCTGGCCGTCGTCCGGATCACAGAAGGATGAAGAGGGGCCCCGAGCGGCCCAGGGCATCGCCGAAGCGCGCCGGAATCGGAGGCGGGAAAGCCGTCATCGCGTCACCTGTCCCCGGAGCGCCCCGCCCGGATCGTCGTGGGTTACGACGGCCCTGCAGCGCATCGGCAAGGGCAGGTCTCCTGGCTCGCGGGTCGTCGACATTGGCCCGACCTTCCCGCGGCTCTCGCCGTAGTGGCCCGCCTTTCGGCGGAAGGGCCAGCGTCTCACCGCTGACAGTTGCGGGGGCAGCTGCCGACTTGCCCGGAACGGAGGATGATCCCCCCGGCGGACGCACGGCATTCCCTTTTCACCCACTCGCGCGGGACCATTGCGCCGGCAGTATTAGAAAATACCGTCCGGCCGATCAATGCCGCAGGGTCGATCGCGCGATGTGCGGGGCGCGCTGCGGCCGGAAAGCCACAGGCGCATCATTCCCAGATCACCGACCGGTCGATCGCTTCCAGATTGGCGCATCCCGTCAGCGTCATCGCGATTTCGAGTTCCGTGCGCAGGATCTTCACGACATGCGCCACGCCGACGGGGCCGCCCACCGCCAGGCCGTAGATATAGGGCCGCCCGATCAGCACCGCCTTGGCGCCGAGGGCGAGCGCCTTCAGCACGTCGCTGCCGCGGCGGATGCCGCCATCCATGAGGATCGGGACGCGCCCGGCCACCACCTCGGCGATGCGCGGCAGGGCCTCGATACTGGCCGGCGCGGTGTCGAGCGCGCGGCCGCCGTGGTTGGAGACGATGATCCCGTCCACGCCCTCCGCGATGGCGCGGGCGGCGTCGGCGGGGGACATGATGCCCTTCAGCAGCAGCGGCAGCCGCGTGATCGAGCGCAGCCAGGCGATGTCCTTCCAGGTCGCCGCGCCGGCGAGCAGGCCGCGGAACACCTCGCTCTCATGCGGCTCCGCCCTGGGCGGGGGCGGGGGGATCATGCCCTGGAGGTTCACCGCCTCGACCCCGGGCGGCAACCCGAAGCCCGCGCGCTGCTCGCGGTTGCGCAAGGTGACGGGGGCGTCGACGGTGAGGACGAGAGCGCGATAGCCGGCCTGTTCCGCGCGTGTGACGAGCGATTGAGTAAATATCCGGTCATACTGAAGATACAATTGGAACCAGAGCGGGGAGGTCGCCTGCCGCGCGATCTGCTCGATCGGAACGCTCGCGCTGGTGCTGACGACCATGCCCGCGCGGATGGCGCTGGCTCCGAAGGCGGTGGCCAGTTCGCCATCGGGATGGACCAGGCGGTGAAAAGCCACCGGCGCGAGAAAAATCGGATGCTCGAATGAATCGCCGAAAAGGGTCAGGCGGGTATGTGCGCCGGACATATCGGTCATGACTCGGCCTTGGAGCCGAAGCCGCTCGAAAGCCTCGCGATTCGCCCGCAGCGTTCGTTCGTCGGCCGTTCCGGTGGAGATATAGGCCCAGGCATTCTCGCCCATGCGCTCACGCGCATGCGGCTCATAATCCATCAGGGTCAGGGTCCCTGCCGGGATGGGCGGCGCTTGGAAGATCGGTCGTCTCCTTGGATCGTGGCGAGCCTAAACTCCAGGCGACGAAGCCACAAATGAGTGTTGCGCTGATGACACGCTGGCGCCGTCACCGGCCGTTCGGAACCGTAATAATCTGACGCATGTGATTGCTGAAATTTTAAATTGAAAATAGGAGGCATTCTCAACTTGAGGATTGCCCACATGTCGCAGCGTGCGATCTTGCACTGCACGGTCTCCCAGATTGCCGTCACCGCGAGCCTCGCGGTTGTTCTCTCTGTCGGCGCCCAGGCCCAGACCACCGCCCAGGCCCAGACCACCGCCCAGGCCCAGACCACCGCCCAGGCCCTCGCTGCCCAGGCCCCCGCTGCCGTTCCGACGACGGTGGAAGCCGCTTCCGGCATTACCTTGCCGACCATGGACGTTTCCGGCCAGTTGCCGGCCAATACGCTGCAGCGGCCGACCGGCCTCACGCGGCTGCCCGGAACCGTCCAGAGCACGCCCCAGGTCATCAACATGATTCCGCGCGAAATCCTGGAACAGCAGGGCGTCACCAGCCTCGACCAGGCGCTGCGCAACGTCCCCGGCATCACCTCCTCGATCGGCGAAGGCAATGGCGGCGTCAGCGGCGACCAGTTCCGCATCCGCGGCTTCTCCGCGCAGAACGACGTCTATGTCGACGGCATGCGCGACTTCGGCACCTATACGCGCGACGCCTTCAATTTCGACAGCGTCGCCGTCCTGAAGGGGCCCTCGGCCACGACCTTCGGCCAGCAGACCATCGGCGGGGCGATCAACATCCAGACCCGCACGGCCCAGCTCGGCAATTTCATGAGCGGCACGGTCTCGGGCGGCACGGGCGGCATGGCGCGCGGCAACTTCGACATCAACCGCCAGATCGGCGAGACCTCGGCCGTTCGCCTGAACATCCTCGGCCACACCAACCGCGTCATCGGTCGTGACTCGGTCAGCTCCGACCGTTGGGGCATCGCGCCGTCCTTCTCGCTCGGCCTGGGCACGCCCACGACGCTGACCGTCGACTACATGCACTTCGAGGATCGCCGCACGCCCGACTACGGCGTGCCCGTCGTGGTCGCGCCGGGCCAGAGCGTCGGCCGTCCCGCCACCGAGTACGGCCTGCGCCGCCGCAACTGGTACGGCATCGATTCCGACCGCGACAACACGACGGTGGACCGCGTCACGGCCCGTCTGCGCCACGTCGCGAATGATTGGCTGACGCTGAGCAACGACACGCGCGTGAGCTTCGCCACCCGCGACTTCGCCGCCTCGCCGCCGACCTGCGACGCGACCTGCACCGGCCTGTTCTTCGGCCGCCAGCCCAACCGGGCCCAGGTCGCCTATTCGGGCGGCGTCTCACCCTTCAAGCAGGACACCTGGGGCATCCAGAACATCACGACCGCGAACCTGCGCTTCACCACCGGGCCCTTCCGCCATGAGGCGACGGTGGGCTTCGACGTCTGGCACCAGCAGGACGAGCGTACCGGCTACACCTACGCCAACACGCGCGCGAACACGCTCATCAACCCCAGCCACTCGAGCGCACGCTTCGGCATCCGCCCCGGTACGGGCGCCAATGTGCGTGACACGCAGCAGACCCATGTCGGCGGCTTCGTGACCGATCGCATGTGGCTCACACCGGAAATCTCCGTCATCGGCGGAATCCGCGTCAGCAATTACGACCTCAGCTACAAGACCTACGGCAACGGCGCGGCGACCACGGTCCTCGGTGCCAACCAGACCTTCGTCGACCCGCGCGCGAGCCTGGTCTGGGAGCCGACGCCCTCGCAGACCTACTACTTCTCCTACGCCTCCTCGACGACGCCGGCCGGCTCCTTCATCACGACCATGCCGGCCAATCTGAGCGCGGCGAACCAGTCGCTGGACCCGGAGCGCAACCGGATCTTCGAGCTGGGCGCGAAGTACAGCCTGCTGAACAACAACCTGGGCCTCTACGCCTCGCTCTTCCGCATCGAGAAGGAGGGGGCCTTCGTCACCGATCCCGTCTCGGGCGCGACGACGCAGTCGGGTGACTCGCAACGCAACCAGGGCGTCGAGCTCGGCGTGACCGGCCAGGTCACTCGCGACTGGTCGCTCAGCGCCAACTACGTCTACATGGACAGCGAGACGACGCGCAGCGCCACGGCGGCGAACCGCGGCCAGCGCATCCAGTACGTGCCGCGCCACGCCGCCTCGGTCTGGACGGCCTATGAGGCCTTCCGCGAGACGCCCTACCAGCTCACAGTGGGCGGCGGCGTGACCTGGCGCTCGATGGCCTATCTGAACGCGGACAACACCGCCTCGGTGCCGTCGAACTTCTCGCTCGACGCCATGGTCTCGCACAGCTTCGGCGAGCGGCGTCAGTGGCGCGCCTCGATCAACGGCTACAACCTGACCGACCAGCTGAACTACGATAGCCTGTTCGGCACGCGCGCGAACCCTTCCGCGGGCCGCACCGTGGTGTTCAGCCTCTCGGCAGCCTACTAAGCTGACATCGGCGGGGGCGGTCTCATGGCCGCCCCCGCCATCCTTTGTTGAACGCGCACTCGCGGCGATCTGCATCAGGCCGGCGCGTGCGGGCAGGAGCCAAGCGATGCTCGTCAAGATTCCCCAGCTCCTCTCGCCCGAAGAGGTCGCCTATTGCCGCCAGGCGCTGGAAGCCGCCGCCTGGGCCGATGGCCGCGCCACGGCCGGCGAGCAGTCCGCCCTCGTGAAATTCAACCTGCAGATCCCCGAGGACAGCCCCGTCGCGCGGGAGCTCGGCGAGATCGTGCTGCGCGCCCTGGGCCGCCATCCGATGTTCACCTCGGCCGCACTGCCCTTTCGCGTCTATCCGCCCATGTTCAACCGCTATGATGTGGGCATGAAGTTCGGCGCGCATATCGACAACGCGATCCGCTCCGTGCCCGGCACCGGCGGCTTCCGCATGCGGGCCGATGTGTCCTCGACGCTCTTCCTCAACGACCCCGCCGATTACGACGGCGGCGAGCTCGTGGTGGAGGACACCTATGGCAGCCAGGCGGTGAAGCTCGAGGCGGGCAGCATGGTCGTCTATCCGGCGACGAGCCTGCATCACGTGACCGAGATCACGCGCGGCAGTCGCTGGTCATGCTTCTTCTGGTCGCAGTCGCTGGTGAAGGATGACGGCCAGCGCGGCTTCCTGCACGAGATGGACCTCGCCCTCGTGCGGCTGCGCCAGGAATTGCCCGACACCCACCCGAGCGTCCTGTCGCTGACGGGCGCCTATCACAACCTGGTCAGGCGCTGGTCGGAGCTCTGACCGGCTGGATCGCCTCGATCAGCTCCACCCGGCCGGAGAGCCGGCAGCCAGACCCCTCCGGATCGCGGGTGACGAGAATTTCCGAAGGGCGGCCCATCGCCTCGCCCTGACGGACGGTGAGGGCCGGGCCCGCCGCGCCCAGCACGCGCAATCCGGCGAAGAGCGCGGTGGCGGCGATGCCCGTCGCGGCGTCCTCCGGATAGCCCGAGGAACGGGGGAATTGCCGCGCATGGGCACGGTCCGGCGCGGCGAGGGCATAGGGATAAAGCCCGGTGGAACCGATGGCATCGCAGGCGCGGCGGACGGCCTCGGGATCGGGCGACAGGGCGTGCAGGCGATCGAGGGAACGCAGGGGGACGAGCGTCTTCACGCGGCTCGTCGCGGCGTTCTGAATCGGTGCGTCGGCAAGGTCGTCGGGCGTCAGGCCGAGCACGGCGAGAAGTTCGGCGGGGTCGGCGATGGGGGTGGCCGAGCCCTGCGGCTGCGTCACCTCGACCCGGTCCTCCACGAAGATCGCGCGCACGGGGCCGGAAAGCGTCTCGATGCGCAGCACGCCGCCGGTCGCCTCGCCGCGCCGGCGCAGCAGCCAGGCTGCGCCGAGCGTGGCGTGGCCACACATCTCCATCTCGTGCGCGGGCACGAAGAAGCGGAAGCGACGGTCGGTCGTCGCGGGATCGGTGGGCGGGAGGACGAAGGCGCTCTCATGGCCATGATGCGCGGCGAGGGCGCGCATCGCCTCGTCCGCCATGCCGCGCGCGTCGGGCACGATGGGGGCGGGATTTCCGCCGCCGGGGCCGGCGGAAAAGATGGAGAGGAAAACGATCTCGGGCATGAGGTCCTATAGCGGAAAGGCGACGGATTTCACGCGTGAAAATCCGAGGCGGATGGGCATCGCGGGCACGTCAGCGGCGCAGCGCCTCAACGTTTTCGGTCCGGGCGGCGTCGCGAGACGCCGACGAGACGGCGGTCCAGGTCCATCGCCGATAGACCGTGTTGCCGGCGCACACGGCCATGCAGGCGTCATGGCGGGCCGGTTCTCAATATCCCCGCGCCGGGTTCACCTGATAGAGCGGCGCCTCGCCGCGCAGCACGCGTCGGATGCTTTCCGCCACGTCCGGCGCCGCGCCTTCCGGCACGGTGATGCTGGCGATGTGCGGCGTGATGCGGACATTCTCCATGGCCCAGAAGGGATGTCCGGAGGGCAGGGGCTCCTCGTTGAACACGTCCAGCGTGGCCTCGGCGATCCGCCCGTCTCGCAGCGCGGCGATCAGCGCCTCCTCATCCACCAGTCCGCTGCGGCCGACATTGATGAGGTTCGCGCCGGGTTTCATGGAGGAGAGTGCCGCCGCGTCGATCACGCCCGTGGTATCCGGCGTCAGAGGCAGCATCAGCACCACCGTATCGGCCTCGCGCAGCGCCCGGGCGAAACCCTCGGCGCCCGAGAGGCAGCGCACGCCGGGGATGTTCTTCGCGCTGCGCGCCCAGCCCGTCACGTCATAGCCCATGCCGGCCAAAGCGGCGGCGGCGGCCCCGCCGAGCTCACCCAGGCCCATCACCGAGACGCGGTGCGAGGAGAGTGCGCGGGGGTGGATGTACTCCCAAACGCGCTTCAGCCGGTTGCGCTCCATCAGGTGGAAATCGCGCGCGTAATGCGTCACCGCATGCATCACGTAGGAGGCCATGAGCTGCACCATGCCGGCATCGTTCAGCCGGCTGATGGGCAAAGGCGGCAGGTCGTCGCGGCGCACCAGGCTGTCCACGCCGGCGCCGAGGTTCACCACCAGCTTCAGGTCGCGATAGGGCACGAAGAAGCCCGCCGGCGGTTTCCAGACCAGCGCGGCCACCACGCCCCCGGGATCGCCGCCGACGCGGAAATCGAGCTCCGGAAGATGGGCCTTCAGCGCGGCCTCCCAGGCCTCGGCATCGTCGAAGTCGCTGTAGAAGACGAGGGGGATCATCGGCGGGCTCCTTGAAGGACCTGGGCCTGCATGGCCTGGATGGCGAGCTCGTAGCCCAGCGGCCCGAGACCGCAGATGGAACCCGTCGCGGCCTTCGAGGTGAAGGTCTTGTTCCGGAAGGGCTCGCGGCGGTGGATGTTGGACATGTGCACCTCGATGACGGGGCCATCGAAGGTCAGCAGCGCGTCCATGATGGCGATCGAGGTGTGGGACAGCCCGGCCGCGTCGATGAGCAGGCCCTCGGCCTTGCCCCGCGCCTGCTGGATCCAGGTGATGATCTCGCCCTCGTCCTGGCTCTGTCGGAAATCCAGCTCGACGCCGAGGGAGCCGGCCTTGGCGTGGCAGCGCGCCGCGATGTCGTTGAACGTCTCGCGCCCATGGATGCCCGAAGGTTCCAGGCCGCAGAGATTTGCGTTGGGGCCGTTGATGAACAGAAGCCTCACAGCGCGTCCTTCACGAAGCGGCCGCCCTGCATGATCGCCGCGAGATGCGCGCCCTGCCGCGTCAGCAGAGTGAGGTCGGCCAGCGGGTCGCCCTCGACCACCAGCAGGTCGGCGAGGGCGCCGGGCGCGACGCAGCCGATGCGCCCTTCCTGGCGCAGCAGCACGGCGGCATGGCTGGTCGCGCTGCGCAGCACCTCGGCGGCGGGCAGCACCGCGCCACGGATGACGAATTCCTCCGACTGGCGGCGATGCATCGGGCCGAGCAGGTCCGTGCCGAAGACCATGGTCAGCCCCGCGCCGCGCATGCGGTCCAGCGATTCCAGCCCGGCGAGGCGCACGTCGTCGATCTTGGCGACAGACTCCGGCCCAAGGCCGAGCGACGCGCCCTCCTCCTTCAGCGCCTGATAGGTGACGAGGGTGGGGCAGGCGATGCAGCCGGCCGCCGCGGCCTCGGCCGCCGTCGCTGCCGTGATGAGGTTGCAATGCTCCAGGCTGCGGATGCCCGCGCGCACGGCGCGGCCGATCGCCTCGTCGGTGTAGAGATGCGCGGCCACATAGGTCTGCGCCATCGCGGCCTCCTCGACGGCGGCGCGCAGCTCGGCATCGGAATAGCCGAGGAAGGCGATGGGGTCCGAGGGCGAGGCCACGCCGCCATTGGCCATCAGCTTGATGTAGTCGGCGCCGCCCTTGATCTCCTCGCGGCAGGCGCGGCGCACGGCGTCCACGCCGTCGGCCAGGCGGCCCAGCGAGCCGAGGCGGCTCTCGAAGAAGGCGAAGTCGCGCGTGTCGGCCCGCGTGCGGAAATCGGCATGGCCGCCCGTCTGCGAAAGCGCCTTGCCGCAGAGCGAGACGCGGGGGCCCTCGATCAGCCCTTCCTCCCAGGCGAGCCGCAGGCCCAGCGTGGCGCCGCCCAGGTCGCGCACGGTGGTGAAGCCGCGCATCAGCATCTCGCGCATCAGCTTGCCGGCGCGGAACGCCACGACGGCATCCGGCAGCAGCGCATTGGCCTCGAAGCTCACCATCGAGGCGATGAGGTGGACATGGCAGTCCACCAGCCCCGGCATCAGCGTCCGTCCGGCGAGGTCGATGCGCCGGGCCGAGGCGCTGGCGATGGCGGGCGCGACCTCGCGGATCGTCTCGCCCTCGACGAGGACCGACATGCCCGGCGTCGCCGCCTCGGCGAAACCGTCCCAGAGCCGTGCGTTTTCGAAGAGAATCATGGCCGCGCTCCCAGCAGGCGCGCAGTCAAGACGTTCCGAAATCCCTTGGGAAGAGCGAAGAACGAAGGCGCCGTAAACTAGTGAACCAGCTTCATCTCCGGGATCGATTCACTGGCGATCCAGAACCGCCCGATGCTGTCCGCATGGGTCGCCCGCGCGGCCGCGTCGGCCTCCGCCCGGGGGCGCGCCTCCAGATCGAAATGATCGTGGCGGTTCTCGCCGCGCACCAGCGTCGCCGAGAGCCGCGTCGGCCCCACATGCTTCACCCGCGCGGGAATGTAGCTGATCCCCAGCCCGATCCGGTCGTGGTTCGAGCGATTGGGCGCGGAGGAATGCAGGGCCAGCGTGTCGTGCAGCGAGAACTGCCCGGGCTGCAGCAGGATCGGCACCGCCGCGCGCTCCTCGACCTCCACCGCCACGCTCTGCCCGCGCGAGAGCATCACCCGCGGATCCTTTCGGTCGGCATGCGGCAGCTGCCCATGCTTGTGCGAGCCCGGCAGGACGGTGACGCAGCCGCTCTCCAGCGTGCTGGGCGTGAGCGCAAGCCAGGCGGTGACATGCTCATGCGGCGCCAGGCCGAAATAGGTCGCGTCCTGATGCCAGGGCACGAAGCCCTCGGTCCCGGCCGCCTTCCACCACAGCGTGGTGTGGAAGATGAGGATATCCGGGCCGATCACGTCCTCGACCGCGTCCAGGATCGCCGGATGCCGCACGAGGTCGGCCGCCCAGGGAAAGAGGAGATAGGGCTTCACCCGCGTCGAGGGCTGGCGGATGCCGGTGTCGGAAACCGGGCGCTCCGCCTCGCCGCAGCAGCGCCGCACATCCTGGTGCCAGGCCTCGGCCTGCTCGGCCGAGACGCCCTGGATCGGCGTCACATAGCCGTCGCGCCGGTAGCGCGCGATCGCCATGTCATCGAGGACCTTGCCCATGCCACTTCTCCGCTGTCGCCGCGCAGCGTGGCGCAAGGTGCTCGATGTTTCAACTATGCGACGGGCACCACGATCGCCGTCAGCGGCACGTGCTGCTGGCAGCCGTAGACATCCGTGTCCATCAGGTCGCCCGAGGAGACCGGGCGGCGGATGGTCACCTTGAAGGCCAGCGCCGCGTCGAAGGGCTTGCAGACGAGCACATCCTTCACCGGGATGTTGTAGGCCGCCGCCATCCGCACCGGCTCGATCACGCCGCTGCGCTTCACGCGCTGATAGGCCGCGGCGTCGTCGAACATGATGTCGAAGGTGACCTCGAAGGGGCCCGCATTCTTGCTGCGGATCACCTTGGCGATCTTGTCGAGCGTCTCGCCCTGGTTCGAAAGGGGGGCTGACATCAGTTCCGCACCTCTTCGAGGGTCATGGGGAAGATCTCGCAGGCGTCCTTCAGCGGCATCAGGTGATAGACCGAGAAGCGATGCGCCGGCCCGACCGGGATGCCGAAGGGCGAGAAGGGATAGGCCATGTTGCCGGCCGTGGTCAGGATGCCCGGATAGCTCGCGTGCTGGAGATGGCCGCGGGCATACATGGCCACACCGGTCGCCAGCTCCTGCGTCGGCGCGACGGCGTCGACCATCAGCCCGATCTCGCGCGGCGGCGCGCCGCCCGGCTCCAGCGGACCCATCACCGCGTCGCGCCCATAGGCGCGGAAGCGCAGGTGGATGCCGTTGGCCTTCATGCCGAAGCGATGCTCGGCGCGCTCCCTGGTCTCCTCCAGCAGCGGGTCGAGCTCGCGGATCATGATGGGGTCGCGGATGCCGACGATTACGATGCTGCGGAAGCCCACCTGCTCGGCGCCCTCCAGCTTCACCTTGTACTGCGCGTCGGGGACGAAGCGGCTGCCGGAGACGCGCACGCGGCGCTCGTCGATCTGCTCGAAGACCGCCTGGCTGAGGTCGTTCAGTCCGCCGGGGCCCGGCTGGAACTCGAAGTCGCCGCGCTCGTAGAGCGAGTGGCCCGCCACCGAGACGGTCGTGCAGCGATGCGCCGCATTGCCGGGCTCCACGATGAAGTTGTCCTTGTGGATGGTGCCCAGCATCGGCTCGCCGAGGTCGTAGGGGATGGCGGAGAGCCCCGCGCATTCCAGGATCTTGCCGCAATGGAGCGAGAGCCCCGTGTCGAAGCCCTTCAGCACCGGCAGCGCCGCGAAGACGCTGTCGTCGCAGGCCCGGCCGGCGATGATGACCTCGGCGCCGGCATCGAGCGCCTTGACGAAGGGCTCGGAGCCCATCTGCGCGCAGATCGGGCCGCAGCGGTCGAGAATCTCGTCGGTCAGTGTCCCTTCGGGGCCGATGCTCTCGAAGGGGGCGGCGGCCATGCGGCGCTTCAGCTCGGCCTTCGGGATCTCGGAGCTGATCGCCGCCATGCGGAAGGAGAGGCCCTCCTCCTTCGCGATCTCGCGGATGATGTCGAGCCCCATCTCCAGCGTCTCGTCGCAGCCGCTGGTCAGCACGGAGCCCACGAGCAGCGGAATCCTCGCCGCGCGGGCGGCCTTCAGCATGATCGCGAGGTCATGCTTATAGGTGGCGCGCGGCAGGAAGGTGCGGCCGGTGCCGTGGTAGTAGGGGCCCATATCCGTGGAGCCGGCGTCCTGGCCGATGAAATGCGGGTTCAGCGAGAGCCCGCGCTTGAACGCCTCGATGTTGTAGCCGCTGCCGAGCGAGCCGGAGGGCGCGAGGCCGGTGATCGAATCCATGGGGATCCCTCTCAGTTGAGGATGCTTCAGTTGAGGGTGATGTTGCCGCGGCGGATGACCTCGCCCCAGCGCGGATAATCGGACTCCAGCAGCCGCGCGAACTGCGCGGGGCCCTGATGGGTGATGGCGGCGCCCGAACGCGCCAGCGTGGCGCGGGCCTCGGGATCGCGCAGCGCCTCCTGGAAGATGGCGTCGAGGCGCGCGACGATGGCCGGCGGCGCGCCCTTGGGCGCCATGACGCCGAGCCAGAGCTCGCACTCCACCTGCGGGTAGCCCAGCTCCCTGAAGGTCGGCATCTGCGGCAGGACGTCCGTGCGCTCCGGACCCGCGAGCGCGATGGGACGCACCTTGTCGGCCTCCACCATCGGCCTGGCCGAGGCGGTGACGGTGAAGGTCAGGTCCACCGTGCCGGCGGCCATGTCGTTCATCACCTGCGCCGCGCCGCGATAGGGCACATGCAGCCATTGCGTGCCGGTGGCCTGCGCGAACATCTCGAGCGCGAGGTGCCCGAGCGAGCCATTGCCCGGGGAACCGAAGGGCACCTGGCCCGGCCGCGCCCGGCCGCGCGCCAGCACGCCGGCCAGGTCCGTCACGCCCGAGGCGGCGGAGGCGAAGAGCGCGTAGGGCGTGCTCACCAGCAGCGAGACCGGGACCAGGTCCGTGCGCGGATCGTAGGGAAGGCCCGGCTGCAGGGCCGAAGCGATGGAGAGCTGCGCGGCGCTGGCCAGGATCAGCGTCAGCCCGTCCGGCCGCGACTTCGCGACGTAATCCGCCGCCAGCGTGCCGCTCGCGCCGCCGCGATTGTCGAGCACCAGCGGCTGGCCGGTCATCTCCTGGAATTTCTGGCCGACCGCGCGGCCCACCACGTCCAGCGAGCCGCCGGCGGGGTAGGGGATCACGAGCCGGACAGGGCGGTCCGGGTAGGTCTGGGCCCAGGCGGATCGAGCCAGGGCAGGCGCGGTCAGGGCGAGGGGCGAGGCAAGCAGGCTACGGCGAAGCATGGCAATCTCCAGCGCGATCAACCGTGTGGTCCAGGCACTCCCGGTGCCGCCCTCTTGCGGGGCGGCTCCCGCAGTCAGACGGCCGCGTCCAGCACATGCGCGGCGAGAAGATTGTCGGTGTAGAGTTCCGCGAAGCTGTCGCGGATGATCTCGGCGATGCGCTCCGTGCGCTCGGCCACGTGCTGCTGCATCAGGGCCATCGCGCCGCTCACGTCGCGCGCGATCAGGCCCTCCAGGATGGCACGATGTCCTTCGGGCAGGCCGCGCTGGCCGCCCTTGCGCAGGCCGATCCATCGGACGAAGCGGATGCGCTCGTTCAGCCCGCACACGGCGCGCAGGATCTCGGCGTTGGCGGTCAGCGCCGCGATACGCTCGTGGAATTCCTCGTCGAAGCGGAGCTGGTGCAGGGCCTGCGGATCCGCGCCCACCTCCCGCACGCCGGCCTCGCAGAACGCGGCCAGGGCGGCAAGACCTTCATTGGTCGCGCGGTCGCAGGCGATGCGGATGGCCCCCATCTCGACCACGGCGCGATATTCGTAGAGCGCGGTCAGTTCCGCTGCGTCCAGCGGGCGCATGTGGAAGCCGCGGTTCGGCGAGGCGGTGAGGAACCCCTCGGACGCCAGCCGGTTCAGTGCTTCGCGCAAAGGCGTGCGGCTGGTGCCGAGTTGCCGCGCCAGCTCCAGCTCGTTGATCCGCTCGCCGGGGCGGAAGCGATAGGTGACCGCCATGGCCTTCACCAGGGCGAAGAGGCGATCGGCGGAACGGGGATGGTCGACAATATTCACAGACACAAGTGTGCACAATTTTTCGGGCATGGAAAGGGCCGCGAGGACAAGCCGTGTCCCCGCACCCCGAGCGCCCTGAAACCGAGGGTCAGAGCGGATGCTGCCGCAGATGTTCCAGCAAGAGCTCCGAGACCCGCTCCGGCATCTGGTCCGGCGCGTAATGGCCGGCGCCGGGGAGGACCTCGAAGCGGTACGGCCCGGTCACGAAGTCCACGGTGCCCTCGGCCGCCATGCGGCCCACTGTGTCGTCCGCATCGCCCCAGATGAAAAGCGTCGGCACGCTGATCGGTCCGATCGGACGATGCACCGTGCCGCGGGCGCGGTACCAGGCCAGCGCCGCCTCCATGGCGGCGGGGTTGCCGATGACGGACAGGTGCTTCTCCGTCGCCGCCGGCGGAATGCCATTGGCCGCGTGCCGCGTCCTCAGCCAGGCCGCGTCATCGGCCAGCAGCGTGGCGACCGCGCTGGGATCCTGGAAGGCCTTGTGGTGGCGCGAGCGGTGCGGCTGCTCCGGATCCTCGCGCATCGCCCGTCCAAAGGCGCCGGGATGCGGGCGCGAGAGCATGGTCAGCGAGGCCAGCCGCTCCGGGTAATGGGAGGCGATGTCCCAGGACAGGCTGCCGCCCCAGTCATGCCCGACCAGATGGAAGCGCCGCGCGCCCATGGCATCGGCCACGGCGAGCGCGTCCTCGATCAGCAGCTGGATGTCGTATTGCGCGACATCGGCGGGATCGGGCCGCGCGCCGGGCGAATAGCCGCGCTGGTTCGGCGCGACCGCGAGATAGCCCGCGCTCGCCAAAGCGGGCAGTTGCGCGTCGAACAGATGCCGCGAGACGGCGAAGCCATGCAGCAGAAGGACCAGCGGCGCATCCGCCGCGCCCGCCACCGAGACGTCGAAGACCAGCCCCGGCCGCGCCTCGATCCTGCGATCTTCCATTTTCGAAATCCCCCCATTCTTCGGAAAGGACGACAGCACTCCCCGGCGCCGGGCTCAAGACGGCGCGGTCACGCCTCCGCGGCGAATTGCAGCGTCGCCAGCCGCGCATAGAGCCCGCCCTGCGCGACGAGATCCTCATGCCGCCCCTGCGCCGCGATGCGCCCGCCCTCCAGCACGACGATCCGGTCTGCGCGGCGCACGGTGGCGAGGCGATGGGCGATGACCAGCGTGGTGCGCCCCTGCGACAGATGCGCGACGGCGCGCTGCACGGCCTGCTCGGATTCCGCGTCCAGCGCGCTCGTCGCCTCGTCGAGCAGCAGCACGGGCGGGTCGCGCAGGATGGCGCGCGCGATGGCGACGCGCTGCCGCTGACCGCCCGAGAGCATCACCCCCCGCGCGCCCAACGGGCTGGCATAGCCCTGTGGCAGGGCGGCCAGGAATTCATGCGCGGCGGCGGCGCGGGCGGCGGCCTCGACCTCGGCGTCGGACGCTTCGGGGCGGCCGTAGCGGATGTTCTCGGCGGCGCTGGCGCTGAAGATCGTGGCCTCCTGCGGCACCAGGCCCAGGCGCTGGCGCAGATCGGCGAGGTCGAGCCTGCGGATGTCCACGCCATCCATGGTCACGCGCCCGGCAGTGGGATCGTAGAAGCGCAGCAGGAGCTGCAGTACGGTGGTCTTGCCCCCACCCGAAGGACCGACGAGGGCGACCGTCTCGCCCGGCTCCACCTTCAGCGAGAAGCGATCCAGCGCGGGGGCATCGGGCCGCGTGGGGTAGTGGAAGGTGACGTCCTCGAAGGCGAAGCGGCCCTGGGGGGGCATGGGCAGCAAGGCGGGGCTCGCCGGCGCGGTGATGGAGGGCCTGGTCTCGATGACTTCGATGAGCCGGTCGGCGGCGGCGGCGGCGCGCTGGATCTCGCCCCAGAGCTCGCTCATCACCGCGCCGTTATTGGCCAGCAGCACGGCATAGAAGACGAAGGCGGAGAGCTCGCCGGGGGACATGCGCCCGGCGATGACGTCATGCCCGCCGATCCACAGGCTCAGCGTGATGGCGCCGAAGCCGAGCAGCACCACGCTCAGGATCAGCACGGCGCGGGACGTCACGCGGCGCAGCGCGGCGGCGACGGAGTCCTCGACCTGCCGGGAATAGCGCTGCCGCTCCTCCGGCTCATGGGTGAAGGCCTGGACGACGCGCAGGCCGTTCAGCGTCTCCTCGGCGGTGGCCGCGAGATCGGCCACGCGCTCCTGCGCGATGCGCGAGAGGCGGCGCTCGCGCCGGCCGAAGAGCACCAGCGGCGCGACCACGAAGGGCACCACCACCACGACGATGCCGGCCAGCTTCGGGCTCGTCGTCACCAGCATGGCCAGGGCGCCGGCCGCCGTCAGGGCCGAGCGTAGCCCCATGGAGATGGCCGAGCCGATGAGCGCCTGGAGCAGCGCCACATCCGCCGTCATGCGGCTGAGGATGTCGCCGGTGCGCGCCGTCTCGAAATAGGCGGGCGAGAGGCTCAGCACATGGTCATAGACGGTGCGGCGGAGGTCCGCGCCCACGCGCTCGCCGAGCCAGGAGACGAGGTAGAAGCGCGTGGAGGAGGCCAGCGCCAGCGACGCCACGATGAGGAACATCAGCAGGGCCGAGCGATCGAGCCCCTGGGGGCTGGCATCGGCGAAGCCGACATCGACGAGCTGGCGCACGCCCTGGCCGATCAACAGCAGAAGCCCCGCCGCGACCAGCAACGCCAGCGCCGCCGCGACCGCGCGCCCGGCATAGGGTTTCAGATAGGGGAGGATCAGCCGCAGCGAGGCGACGCTGCGGCTGCGGGCGGCGGGAGGATCGGCCATACGCGCCCCTTGTGCCATGAATGGCCCGGGCGCGCATGGTGAAACCTCGGCAATTCAGCCGTAGCGCGAGACGGCGAGATCCCCTGTCTCGATATCGGGCTTGCGGCCGGAGACGAGGTCCGCCAGCACACGCCCCGAGCCGCAGGCCATGGTCCAGCCCAGCGTGCCGTGGCCCGTGTTGAGGAAGAGGTTGGGGTACTTCGTCGGCCCGATGATCGGCGTGCCGTCGGGCGTCATGGGACGCAACCCGCTCCAGAAGGAGGCGCGCTGGACATCCCCGCCCTCGGGGTAGAGGTCTCCCACGGAGAAGGCCAGGGTGTCCCGTCGGGACTCGTTCAGATGCAGCTTGAAGCCGGAGAGCTCCGCGGTCCCGCCCACGCGGATGCGGTCGCCCAGCCGCGTGATGGCGACCTTGTAGGTCTCATCCATCACGGTCGAGACGGGCGCGGCGTCAGGGTTGGTGATGGGCAGCGTCAGCGAATAGCCCTTCACCGGATAGACTGGGATGGAGATGCCCAGCGTCTTCACCAGACCTGTCGAGAAGCTGCCGGCGGCGACGACGTAGCGATCGGCCGTCATGCGGCCCTGGTCGGTCTCCACGCCCGTGATCGCACCGCCCTCGGCGAGGATGGCCTTGACGGTCACGCCCTGGCGGAAGGTGACGCCCGCGGCGGCGGCGAGCTTGGCCAGCTCCTGCGTGAAGACATGCGCATCGCCCGTCTCGTCGCCCGGCAGGCGCAGCCCGCCCACGAACTTGCCCGGCACGCGGGCCAGCGCCGGCTCGGCGCCCACGCAGCCGGCGGGGTCGAGCACCTCGAAGGGCACGCCCTCCTTGGCCAGAACGGCCGTGTCCGCGCCCACATGGTCGAGCTGTTTCTGCGTGCGGAAGAGTTGCAGCGTGCCCTGCATGCGCTGGTCGTATTGGATGGCGGTCTCGTCGCGCAGCTCGCGCAGCATGTCGCGGCTGTATTCGGCGACGCGCACCATGCGGCCCTTGTTGGTGGCATAGGCGGCCTCGGTGCAATTGCCGAGCATGCGGATCATCCAGGACCAGAAGGCGGCGTCCATCTGCGGCCAGACCACCAGCGGACGGTGCTTCATCAGCAGCCACTTGATCGCCTTGATGGGAATGCCAGGCCCGGCCCAGGGGGCGGAATAGCCGGGCGAGACCTGGCCGGCATTGGCGAAGCTCGTCTCCATCCCGGCGGCGGGCTGGCGGTCCACCACGGTGACCTCATGGCCGGCCTTCGCCAGGTACCAGGCGCTGGTCACGCCGACCACGCCGCTGCCCAGGACGAGGATGCGCATTCCCGAATCTCCAATGGCGGGAACGATGGAGGATAGGGCCGAAGTCGGGCGTCGTTCCGTGCGTATCGTGGCGGAATCGACGAAGTTCATCGCCTTATTGCAAGATTCTGCAAAGGAGTCACAGAATATGCGGATGCACGCGCTCGACGAGATCGACCTGGCCATGCTCCGCCACCTTCGCGAGGATGCGCGGATCACCAATGCCGCCCTGGCCGCGGCGGTGGGGCTCTCGCCCTCGGCCTGCCTGCGCCGGCTGCGGCTGATGGAGCATGCCGGAACCATCCGCGGCTATACCGTCGTGCTGGAGGAGCAGGCCGAGCCCGGACAGGTCACCGTCATCGTGCAGATCACGCTGGACCGGCAGACGGACCAGCATCTCAAGCGTTTCGAGGCCGCCGTGCGCCGCTGCCCCGAGGTGCGGCAATGCTTCCTCATGACCGGGATCGCCGACTACCTGCTGCGCGTCGAGGCGCGCGACGCCGCCGATTACGAGCGCATCCACAAGGAGCAGCTCAGCCGCATGCCCGGCGTGGCGCGCATCCAGTCGAGCTTCGCCATCCGCACCGTCATTCGCGGATAGGTCCGGTCGTTTTCACTGGAGTCCGGGACCTTCGCAGGTGCAGCATGCCGGAATGCATGACGCGATGCCCCCACCTTCGCTCCTGGATGACCTGCTGGCCCGGCTGCACGCCGCGCGCCTCGCCTCGGCCGAGGATCCCTTCGGCGATCCGGTGCTGCTGCTGGCCCTGGCCATCAGCCGGCGGCTCGATGACGGCTCGCTGGGCATGGACGGGCTGGAGGGGTTGGTCCAGGACCTCTCGGACGATGCCGCCGCCGGGCGGGCCAGGCGTCTTGCCGGCTATCTGGGCCATGTGCCCGGCACGTCACCGGCCGTCGCGCTGGAGGCCCTCGCGGCCCGGCTGGTGCGGCCCGATCCGCTCGACAGCCCGGTGCCCTTCGCCACCTTCAAATCCTCCGTGGAGCGCCCGCGCTTCGCCGCCGTCTTCACCGCGCACCCGACCTTCTCCTTGCCCGCCGTGACCGCCGCCAGCCTCGCCGAGGCCGCCACGACCGGCGAGGCACCGCCGCGCGGCATTCCCCACCGCCCCACGCCCGTCGATCTGCGCGAGGAGTTCACCCAGGCCAATGCGGCCATCCTGCGCGGACGCGACGCCCTGGACCGTCTCGCCGAGGCGCTGTTTAGCGCGGCGCGCGCTGTCTGGCCGGACCGCTGGCACACGCTCCTGCCGCGCCCGATCGTGCTGACCAGCTGGGTCGGCTACGACACGGATGGCCGCACCGATATCGGCTGGTGGGACACGCTGAAGCTGCGCCTCGACATGAAGCGCTATCAGCTCGAGCGGATCTCCGCGCAGCTGGAACCCTTGGGCGAGGCCGCTCAACCGGTCGTCGCGCGCATCGCAACGGCGCTGGAGGCCGTCGCGCGCCAGGCCGAGGCGGTGCCCGCGAAACCCGATCCGGAATCGGTGCAAAAGCTCTCGGGCGAGATGGTGCTGCATCGCGAGGCGGCGATGACGGATCTCTCCGCGCTCATGCCCCTGTTCGACGCGGCGCTGGCCGCGGCACCGGATGAGGCGGTCCGCCTGAGGATCGCCGTCGCACGGGCCGGCTTCGCGGCGCATGGGCTGTCGCTCGCCCACACGCATTTCCGCCTGAACTCGGCGCAATTGCATAACGCGCTGCGCCAGCGCCTGGACATCACCACCTCGCCCGACGACCTCTCCCAGCGGCGCGGCCTGCTCGGCCAGGTCAATGCGGCGCTGGCGGGCGGGGCGCCGCAGCCGGTGGATTTCGGCGGGCTCTTCGCCGAACAGGCCTCGGCCGCGAAGCTCATGATGAGCATCGCCCAGATCGTGAAGCATGTGGACGGCTCCATCCCCATCCGCTTCCTGATCGCCGAGACGGAGACGGGATATACCCTGCTCGCCGCGCTCTGGCTGGCCCGGCATTTCGGCGTGGAGCGGCATGTCGAGATCTCGCCGCTCTTTGAGACCGCCTCGGCGCTGGAGCGCGGCGAGCGCGTGCTGGACGAGGCGCTGCGCAGCCCGCATTTCCGCGACTATCTGCGCCAGCACGGCCGGCTGTGCCTGCAATTCGGCTATTCGGACAGCGGGCGCTATGTGGGCCAGCTCGCCGCCTCCTATCTGGTGGAGCGGCTGAAGCTGCGCCTCGCAGAACTGTTGCGGAAGCACGGCATGTCGGATGTGGAGCTCGTGCTCTTCGACACGCATGGCGAGAGCATCGGCCGCGGCGCGCACCCCAAGAGCCTGACCGACCGGCTGCACTACCTCTTCCCGCCGCAGGCCCGATACAATCTGGCCAAGGCCGGCTTCGCGGTGCGCGAGGAATCGAGCTTCCAGGGCGGCGACGGCTATATGCTTTTCGGCACCGAGGCGCTGGCGCAATCGACCATCGCCCGTATCGCCGAGCACGCCTTCCGCCGGCCGCAGGACACGGACGATCCCATCTATGCTGAGGCGGATTACGGCGCCGATTTCTTCGCCACCATCCGGCGCGAATTCGGCGAGCTGGTCGAGGATCCCGGCTATGCCGCGCTGCTCGGCGGCTTCGGACCCGGGCTGCTGGAGAAGACCGGCTCGCGCCCTGCCGCGCGGCAATCCGACCTGGGCGGGCCGGTGCGCATCACCCACCCCTCGCAGCTGCGCGCCATCCCCAACAACGCCATCCTGCATCAGGTAGGCTGGCTCGCGAATTCGCTGCACGGGCTGGGCCGCGCGGCGGCGGCCAATCCCGAGCTCTTCGCCGAGCTGCGGGAGAAGTCGCCCCGCTTCGCCCGCGCCCTGGCCATGGCGGCGCGGGCGGCCGAATGCTCCGATATCGGCGTGGTGCGCGCGGTGATCGGCACGCTCGATCCCGGCACCTGGCTCGACCGCGCGGCGGCCACGGCGCGGCCGGGGAGGGCGGAGCAGCTGCTGGCCGTGGCCGCGCCGCTGGACGCCGTCGGCCTCCAGGCGCCGCTCTGGCGGATGTTCCGCCGCCTCCAGGCCGACCACCTCGCACTGCGCGCCGCCTGGCCTGAGCTGCCGAGCATGCCCGAGCGGCTGGTCCTGCTGCATGCGCTGCGGCTCTCGCTCATCCATCGGCTCTGGCTGCTGGCGATCTCCGTGCCGGAGTTTTCCCCCCGCCATGGCGCGACGCGCGAGACGGTTATCCGCCGCATCTTCGCCCTCGACGTGGAGCCGGCGCTGGACCTCCTCGCCGAGATATTCCCCGCCGCGCCCGATCCGGTGGTGGGGCTGGATTTCCACGAACCCGCCGGGCGCGACAGCCGAACCAGCTATGCGCGCGAACATGCCGAGATCTTCGAGCCGATGCGCCGGCTTTTCGCGCTGGTGCGGGGCTGCTCGGCGGCGGTCAGCGAGGAGGTGGGCGCCTTCGGTTGAGCGCGCTAGGCTCGGCCCATGGAAACGCTCACCACCCTCTTCGCCGAGATGCCGCCCGCGCATCGCCGCGCCATCGTCACCGACTGGTCCCGCGCCAATAAGCGCGGAGATCCGGTAGATTGCTTCCTGGAAGGCCCCTGCTTCGACGCCGAGGGCCGGCTGCACGTCACCGACATTCCGCATGGCCGCATCTTCCGGCTGGATGCGCCGGGCCAATGGGCGCTCGTCGCGGAATATGACGGCGAGCCCAATGGCCTCGCGCTGCATCCCGACGGCCGGCGCATGTTCATCGCCGACTACAAGCAGGGCATCCTCTCGCTCGACCTCGCGACCGGCGCGGTGACCCCGGCGCTGGCGCGGCGCAACAGCGAGCGCTTCAAGGGGCCGAACGACCTCGTCTTCGCCCGCAACGGCGATCTCTATTTCACCGACCAGGGCCAGACCGGCCTGCAGGACCCCACGGGCCGCGTCTATCGCTGGCGCGCGAATGGCGGGCTGGACCTGCTGATCTCCAACGGCCCCAGCCCCAACGGCCTCGCGCTCTCGGCCGATGAGGAGGTGCTCTTCGTCGCCATGACGCGCGACAATTCCGTCTGGCGCGTGCCGCTGCTGGCCGACGGCACGACCTCCAAGGTCGGCCGTTTCGCGAGCTTCCACGGCACCAGCGGGCCGGACGGCATGGCGGTCGACGGGCAGGGGCGGCTGATGGTCTGCCACGCCTCGCTCGGCTGCGTCTTCGTGCTCAGCCACCAGGGCGAGGTGGTGGCGCGGCTGAAATCCTGCCGGGGCGCGACGGTGACCAATCTCGCGCTGCAAGGCGGGCGGGCCTTCATCACCGAATCCTCGACGGGCGCGGTGATGGTGGCCGATTGGAGCTAGGCTTCCCTCAGCCCCGCTCGAGGTTCCAGAAGACGGGCACGCCGTCCAGGATGCCCGTGACGTTCTTGCGGTAGGCCGTGATGGCGCGCTGCATCCCGATCGGGATGTAGGGCACGTCCTGGAAGGCCTGTCGCTGCATCTCCTCGGCGAGGCGCTTCTGCTCGGCGGGCTCGGCCGCGGCGAACCATTTCCCGCGCAGCTCCTCGATGCGCGGGCTGTCCGGCCAGCCGGGCGCCGCCTCGCCGCCATTGCCGCGCAGGAAGGCGTGGACGGCGGGGTCGAAATGGTCGAGCCCGCCCCAGAAGGTGCCGAAGGCGCTCCAGCCGCCCTGGTCCACCGGCTCCTTGCGAACGCGCCGCTGCACCAGCGTGCCCCAGTCCATGGCCTGATACTCGACGTTGAGGCCCAGGCGCTGGAACAGGTCGTAGGCCACGTCGGTGGTGGCCTTCAGGATCGAGATGCTGCTGCCCATCAGGGCGATCTTCTCGCCGGCATAGCCCGCCTCGCGCAGTTCGCGCTTCGCGGCATCGAGATTGCCGTCCATCGCGGACATTCCGGCCTGGCTGGCCATGGGCGAGATGGGGCAGAAATAGCCCACCCCGTCGCGCCAGTACTGGCGATCGGTGCCGGCGACGGCGGACATGAAATCCTCCTGGCGGACGGCGCGCAGCACGGCCCGGCGGATGGCCGGGTTGTCGAAGGGCGCCACCAGGTGGTTGAGGCGCAGCGTCCCGATGAGGCCCGTCGGGTCCGCCTCGCGCAGCGTGATGTCGCGGCTGCGCGCCAGGAGCGGCAGCAGATCGGCCTCGGGCCAGGACCACCAGTCCATCTCGCCGCGCTGCAGGGCGGCCGCGGCGGTGCTGGAATCCACGATCACATGCATCTCGACGCGGTCGAGATTCACGCGCTTCGGCCCCGCGGTCCATTCCGGGGTGCCCTGCGCGCGCGGGACATAGCCCTCGAAACGCTCATAGGCGAAGAAGGAGCCGGTGATCTGCTCGCGCGGCAGGAAGCGGAAAGGACCGCTGCCGACCATCTCGGTGACGCGGGTGAAGGCCTCGGTGCGGGCCAGCCGCTCGGGCATCATCACGCAGATATTCGGGCTCGCCTTGCCCAGCGCATAGGGCAGCAGCGGGAAGGGGGCGCGCAGGCGGAAGCGGATGGTGGCGTCGTCGGGCGCCGAGAGCTCCTCGGTCGCGGCCATCAGGGTCTGGCCGAAGGTGTCGCGTGCGCCCCAGCGGCGGATGGAGGCCACGCAGTCGCGCGCCAGGACCGGCTCGCCGTCATGGAAGCGCAGGCCGGGGCGCAGCTTCAATGTCCAGACCTTGCCGTCGGTCTCCGTGCCGAAGGTATCGACCATCTGCGGCTGCGGCCGGAAGCCGGCATCCAGGCCGAAGAGCGTGTCGAAGACCATGAAGGCGTGGTCGCGGGTCGGGTAGGCGGTGGTCCAGAGCGGGTCGTGCACGGCGAGATCGCCGCGGGGGATGACCTTCAGCATCCGCCGGCCCTGTGCGGCCGCGATGCCCGGCGCGGCGAGGACCGCGGCAGCGCCGAGGCCCAGTGTCCGGCGTGCTACGCCGCTGTCGTTCCGTCCCATCTCAGTCCCACCCCGATTTGCGCGGGGGAAGCTGCCCCAAACCTGGGGGAAGTCCATTCCCTTTGGGCGAATTTAGGTATGTTAAATAGGTATACGCCAATGCGAGCGCGACGCGCTGCGGCCTGGACGGATTGAAGGTCTTGGGACTCGCCATTGGCGGCATCGCGCAAAGAGAGATGGTGCGGGCGGTCGGAATCGAACCGACACTCCTTGCGGAACCGGATTTTGAGTCCGGCGCGTCTACCAGTTCCACCACGCCCGCATTGCGGCTGCGATAGCACGGCCCGCGCGGTTTCCGCAATTTGCCCGCTGGACCGGCTTCGGCGCATCCCCGAGGATCGCCTCCAGGGAAGATTCACGAAGGAACGGCCATGACCATGCGCACTCAGAGACGCGCCCTTTTGCTGGGCGCGCTCGCCACACCCGCTTTGGCCACGGGCGCCCGCGCCGCCTGGCCCGAGCGCAGCATCCGCATCGTCATCCCCTATCCGCCCGGCGGGGCCTCCGACACCACGGCGCGCCTCATCACCGAGCCGCTGACCCGCGCGCTGGGCCAGAACGTGGTGGTGGACAACCGCCCCGGCGCGAACGGCGCCATCGCGCTGGAGAATGTCGCGACCAGCCCCAATGACGGCCACACGCTGCTGATGGGCAATCTCGGCCCCAACGCCATCAACCCGGTGATGCGCGCGAACCTGCCCTTCGACGCCGTGCGCTCCTTCGCGCCCATCGTCCTGGCCAACAAGGTGCCGATGGCGCTGATGGTCCGCGCCGACCACCCGGCGCGCGACTTCGCCCGGCTCGTCGCCATGGCGCGCGAGGCGCCGGGCCGCATCGGCTATGGCTCGGCCGGCAACGGTTCCGCCTCGCATCTGGCGGGCGAGATGCTGAAGGTCACGCTGGGGATCGACCTGCTGCACGTGCCCTATCGCGGCGATGCGCCGGCCATCACCGACGTGCTCTCCGGCGCGCTGCCCTGCATGCTCTCGACCACGGTCTCCGTGCTGCCGCAGATGCGCTCGGGACGGATGCGCGTGCTGGGCGTGGCCTCGGCGCAGCGCCTGTCGAGCATGCCGGACGTGCCGACCTTCCTGGAGCAGGGCGTGGCCGGCTACGAGGTCTCGTCCTGGAACGGGCTCTTCGCGCCGGCCGGCACGCCGCGCCCGGTGATCGAGCGCGTGAACGCGGAGGCCAGCCAGGCGCTGCGAATCCCCGAGGTCACGCAGCGCCTGGAGATGCTCGGCGCCGCCTCGGCCATGGGCACGCCGGAGGAATTCGCGACCTTCCTGCGCGCCGAGCTCGATCGCTGGGCCGAGGTGGTGCGCGTCTCCGGCGCCAAAGCCGAGGACTGACGTCCATCGCATGGGTGCCCCGCGCCCCAAGCGGCTGTTACAATTGGCGACGGACGGAAACCGGCGGCCGATTGTAACATGCGCCCCATGGAACCGACCCCACATATCCTCGTGCTCGACGACGACCGGGAGATCCGCGAGCTTCTCGGGAAGTTTCTCGAAAAGCAGGGGCTGCGCGTCACCTTGGCCCGCGATGCGCGCGAGGCCCGGCGCGTCTGGCCGCTCGCGCGCTACAGCCTCGTGGTGCTCGACCTCATGCTGCCGGGCGAATCCGGCCTGGACGTCGCGCGCTGGCTGCGCAGCCAGTCCAACGTGCCCATCGTCATGCTCACCGCCATGGGCGAGGAGACGGACCGCATCGTCGGCCTGGAGCTCGGCGCGGACGACTACATGGCCAAGCCCTTCAACCCGCGCGAGCTGCTGGCGCGCATTCGCGCCGTGCTGCGCCGCGCCCAGGGCGGGGAGGGGCTCAACGGCCCGGGCGAGGAGGCCGGCGGCACGCTGCTCTTCGCGGGCTGGGTGCTGGAGGCCGCGCGCCGGCGGCTGGTGAACCCGCAGGGCGCCGAGGTGCCACTCACCGGCGGTGAATACGAATTGCTGACGACCCTGCTGGAGCGCCCCAACCGCGTGCTGACGCGCGACATGCTCATGGACCTGCTGCACAACCGCCAGCCCGGCCCCTTCGACCGCGCGATCGACGTGGCGGTCTCGCGCCTGCGCCGCAAGCTGGAGGATGACGGGCGCAACCCCTCGGTCATCAAGACGGTGCGCGGCGGCGGCTATGTGCTCTCGGCCACTGTCGAGCGTGCCTGAGTGGCGCTCGACGTCTTTCGCCGCTTCTGGCCCGTCAGCCTGGGGGGCCGCACCGCGCTGGTCCTGATCCTCGGCCTCATGGCCGTGCAGGCGCTGGGCCTCACCATCCACGCCTTCGACCGGGTGGAGCTGCAGCGCGTCTCCGAGGCGCGCGAGAATTCCGTGCGGGCCTTCAACCTGTGGCGCGCCCTGGTGATCACGCCGCCCGACCGCCGGGCGGCCATCCTCGCCGAGGCGGACCTGCCATCGACCCTGATCGCCAGCTACGATCCGCACTCCACCACCCCGCCGGGCCTGCGGCCCATTCCGCACGACATGGCACGGCTGTTCCGCGTCGACGGCCCCAATATGGGGGCTGGTCCGGGCCAGAATGGCCTGCCGGTCCCGCCGCGCCGCTTCCGCCCCGCGGAGACCCGCGCGGGCGAGCTGGGGCGGGACGCCTTCGCCATCTCCATGCGCTTTCCCGATCAGGGCTGGCTGAACCTCACCTTCCGCCACCCCCATCCGCGGCCCTGGCATTCGGACACCTTCCTCATCGCCTTCATCGCCATGTCGGTGACGGCGGGGCTGCTGATCTGGTGGGGCGTGCGCCGGCTGACGCGGCCCGTGGCCGATCTGGCGGCGGCGGCGGAACGGCTGGGCCGCGACGTGAACGCGCCGGCCCTGCCCGAATCCGGCCCGGCCGAGATCGCGACGGCCGCAACCGCCTTCAACACCATGGCGGCCAATATCCGCCGCTTCGTGGCGGACCGGACGCAGATGCTGGCCGCCATCAGCCATGACCTGCGCACGCCGATCACCCGGCTGCGCCTGCGCGCGGAATTCCTCGACGACGACGAGCAGCGCGCCAAGATGCTGGCCGACCTCGCCGAGATGGAGGCGATGATCGCCTCGACCCTCGCCTTCGCCCGCGACGACGCGGCCAATGAGCCGGCCGCCACGGTCGATATCGCGAGCCTCGCCCGCACCGTGCTGGACGAGGCGGCCGATGCCTGCCCCGAGCATGCCGAGGACATCGCCTTCGATGGCCCCGAACATCTGATCCTGCGCGTGCGCCCCGTGGCGCTGAAGCGGGCGCTGTCCAACCTCGTGGGCAATGCGCTGAAATACGGCGATTCCGCCCGCCTGGCCCTGGAGCGGCGCGGCGAGAGCGTGGTCATGCTGCTGGACGATGCCGGACCCGGCATCCCCGAGGATTCGCAGGAGAAGGTCTTCCAGCCCTTCCAGCGCATCGAGGGCAGCCGCAATCGCGAGACGGGGGGCACCGGCCTCGGCCTCACCATCGCCCGCAGCATCCTGCGCGCCCATGGCGGCGAGGTGACGCTGCACAACCGCGCCGAAGGCGGGCTGAGGGTGGCGATCCGGCTGCCCGGGTGATAGGCCGGGGCAAAGCTGTTCCGGAGCATCCTATGGCCCTCAAGGCTGGCATCATCCCCGTCACCGCCTTCCAGCAGAACTGCACGCTGGTCTGGGACGACACGACCATGGAAGCGACGGTCATCGATCCGGGCGGCGACGTGGCCGAGATCCTGGCGCAGCTGGAGAAACAGGGTCTCAAGCTCGTGCAGATCCTGCTCACCCATGGCCATATAGACCACGCTGGCGGCGCCGACGAACTGCGGGAGCGGACCGGCATCGCCGTGATCGGCCCGCAGCTCGGCGACAAGATCCTGCTCGACCATCTGGAGAACCAGGGCCGCGCCTATGGCCTCGACGGCGCGCGCAACCTGGTGCCGGACCGCTGGCTGGACGAGGGCGAGACCGTCACCTTGGCGGGCGAGGAATTCGCCATTTATCACTGCCCCGGCCATTCGCCCGGCAGCCTCGTCTATGTCAGCACCAAGCTGCGCGTGGCCTTCGTGGGCGACGTGCTGTTCCAAGGTTCCATCGGCCGCACGGACTTCCCCTATGGCGACCACGACGCACTGATCCACGCCATCAAGACCAAGCTGCTGCCGCTCGGCGACGAGATCGGCTTCGTCTGCGGCCATGGCCCCAGCTCGGATTTCGGCACGGAGCGGCGGACCAACCCCTATCTGCAGGGCTGAGGCGGGCCGGCCTGCCGTCGTGACAGGCAATCTGCCTGTCCGAACGCGGCGGGAGGGGTCGCCCCGGCCGGATTGATGCGGCCGAGCTCCTGGCGCGGGGCGCGTGATGACGGCATCCTCGGTCCGCTCAGGAAAGGGGATGTCATGGCGGAGTTCGACCTGGTGGTGCGCGGCGGCGAGGTCGCGACCGGCTTTGGCACCACGCGCTGCGACATCGGCGTGAAGGGCGGGCGCATCATCGCTTTGGCCGAGACGCTCGAGACTTCGGGCGCGAGCGTCGATGCCAAGGGCCTGCTGGTCCTGCCCGGCGGCGTGGACACCCATTGCCATATCGAGGAAGCCCAGCCCGGCGGCGTCGCCGAGGAGAGCTTCGTCACGGCCAGCCGATCGGCCTTCGCGGGCGGGACCACCTCGGTCGTCTGCTTCATCCCGCAATGGAAGGGCGGCGGCGTGCTGGAGCGCCATGCCGATGCCGAGGCCCGCGCGCAAAAGGGCATGGTGGATTACGGCTTCCACCAGATCATCGCCGACCCGACCGACGAGGTGATGGAGAAGGAAATCCCGCAGCTCGTCGCCAAGGGCATCCGCAGCCTCAAGGTCTTTCTCACCTACGATGCGGTGCATCTCTCCGACGCGCAGTATCTCCGGGTGCTGACCACGGCGCGGAAGCTCGGCTGCCTCGTCACCGTCCATTGCGAGAATTACGACGCCATCAACTGGCGCACCCGGAAGCTGCTCGAGGCCGGCATGACCGCGCCGAAATACCACGCCTGGTCGCGCCCGCCCGTCGTGGAGCGCGAGGCCACGCATCGCGCCATCGCGCTGGCCGAATTCGTGGACCAGCCCATCCAGGTCTTCCATGTCAGCTGCGCTGAGGCGGCCGAGGAGATCGCCCGCGCCCAGGCGCGCGGCGTGAAGGTCTGGGGCGAGACCTGCCCGCAATACATCGCCCTCACCGCCGGGGACATGGACCGCCCGGGCTTCGAGGGCGCCAAGTTCATGTGCAGCCCCGCGCCGCGCGACGCGGAGGAGCATGCGCGCATCTGGGACATGATCCGGCGCGGCGTGCTGGACGTGGTCTCCTCGGACCATTGCGCCTTCAGCTTCGAGGGCGACAAGGGCAAGGCGCAGAACGGCCGCGACGCGGTGTTCCGCGATATCCCCAACGGCATTCCGGGCCTGGCGGCGCGGCTGCCGATCCTGTTCAGCGAGGGCGTGTCCAAGGGGCGCATTACCCTGGACGATTTCGTGCGGCTGACCGCGACCAACCCGGCGCGGCTGATGGGGCTCGCGCCCCGCAAGGGCAGCATCGCGGTGGGCGCGGATGCGGACCTCGTGCTGTGGGATCCAAAGGCGAGAAAGACGCTGACCAACGCGCTGATGCAGCATGTGGGCGACTACACGCCCTATGAAGGCATGGAGGTCACGGGCTGGCCGATGACGACCATTCGCCGCGGCGAGGTGGTGATGCGCGATGGGGTCGTGCAGGCGGAGGAGGGGACCTCGCAGTTCCTGCCGCGCGGGCCCTATTCGTTCATCGCGCCGCGCGGGGTGTTGGCCAACGGCTTCGACGGCGCTCCGCCGGACAGGTGAGGGGGGCTTCGCCTCTGCGCGCTACATGGGTTTCAGATCGAAGTCGTAGACCGAGAAGGCCCGGATCAGGCCGATCTCGTCCACAGCCCCCACGAAGCCGGTCTCGATGGCCGCGGAGGTCGGCACGAAGTTGAGGAGACGTGCGGCGAGCCTCATCCTTGCCGGCCGCGCACGTCTTGCCGTTTCACCGGGCCGCCGTCCGGCCCCGCAGGAAGATCCCCAGCAACCTCGCGCGCAACGGCCAGAGCGCCGCCACCACCGTCATCACCCAAAGCGCGATCGACACCGGCGACGCCGCCAGCTCCGCGATGCTTCCATCCGAGAGCGCGAGCGCGCGGCGCAGGTTGTCCTCCAGCATGCGCCCCAGCACGAAGCCCAGCACGATCGGCACCAGCGGCACGTCCAGCTTGCGCATCAGCCAGCCCATGATGCCGAAGCCGATCGCCATCAGCAGGTCGAAGGCCGAGTTGCTCACGGCATAGACGCCGGCGAAGCTCAGCGCGAGCACGCCCGGATAGAGCACCCAGGCCGGCACCGTCAGCAGCCGCGCGAAGATGCCCACCAGCGGCAGGTTCAGCAGCAGCAGCATCGCATTGCCGATATACATCGACGCGATCAGGCCCCAGGCCACGTCCGGCCGCTGCGTGAAGAGCAGGGGGCCGGGCGTGATATTGTACATCAGCAGCGCGCCCAGCAGCACGGCCGTCGTTCCCGAGCCCGGAATGCCGAGCGAGAGCATCGGCACGAGATTGCCGATCTGAGCGGCATTGTCCGCCGTCTCGGGCGCCGCCACGCCGCGCAGGTCGCCCTTGCCGAAGGTGCCCTCGTCCTCGTGCAGGCGCTTCTCGGCCGTGTAGGACAGGGCAGAGGCGACCGAGGCGCCCGCGCCCGGCAGCACGCCGATGACGAAGCCGATGCCGGTCGCGCGCAGCATGGCCGGCAGGCAGAAGACGATCTCGCGGAAGGACAACCGCTTGCCGCCACCGAGCTTCGCCGCCTCGGTACGAAGGTTGGTCTCGATCAGCAGCAGGATCTCGCCGATGGCGAAGAGACCAACCGCCAGGACCGTGAAGTCGATCCCCCCCAGCAGCTCCAGCGAACCGGCGGTGAAGCGCTCGACCCCCGTGCCGGAATCCACGCCGACCAGCGCCAGCAGGATGCCCAGGCACCCCGCCGCCCAGGCCTTGGGCGCGGAGGTCCCGCCGACCGCGCCGAGCAGCGAGAGCGCGAAGGCGATCAGCGCCACATAATCCGCCGGCGAGAAGGCCACCGCGATCCGCGCCAGCGGCACGGAGAGAAAGGTCATCAGGATCACGGAGAGCGTCGCGCCCACGAAGCTGCCGATGCCCGAGATGGCCAGCGCCGCGCTGCCGCGCCCCTGCTTGGCGAGCGGATGGCCGTCCAGCGTGGTCAGCACGGCCGAGGGCTCGCCCGGCATGTTCAGCAGGATCGCCGTGATGCGCCCGCCATAGCCCGAGCCGTAATAGACGGCGGCCAGCAGGATCAGCGCGCTCTCGGGCGGCAGGCGCAAGGCGAGGCAGAAGGGCAGCAGGAGCGCGATGGCGTTCAGCGGTCCGATGCCGGGGAGCACGCCGATCGCGGTGCCGATGATGCAGCCGAGGAAGGCGAGCGCCAGGTTGGTCGGCACCAGGGCGACCGCGAAGCCGCCGCCGAGCGCGGAGAAGGTGTCCATCACAGCCCGAGGATCCCTTTGGGCAGGGGAAGATCGAGCAATTTGTCGAAGAGCGCCCAGAGTGCCACACTCGTCACCGCGCCGGTCACCAGCGCGAATGCGGGCCGCGCCCCGAAGAGCAGCGCCACGCCGCAGGCGAGGCCCGCCGTGGCGAGGATGAAGCCCAGCGGCACCAGCAGCAGCGCATAGCCCGCCATCACGACGACCAGCAGGAAGGGAGCGAAGCGCCGCTCCGGCCAGGCGAAGGGCAACCCACGGGCGAAGAGCAGCAGCGCGCCGCAGACCGCCAGGATGATCGCGACGGCCGAGGGAAAGCCCTTCGGCCCCAGGGGATCGGCGGCGAAAGGCACGACCAGCGACTGCGCCGACCAGAAGGCCAGCGCCGCCAGGACGATCAGCAGTCCGCCGAGAACGCGATCGGCAGAAATCACTGGCTCACCAAGCCCACATCCCGCGCGAGCTGGCGGAATTCGGCCGTCTTGCGCTTGGCCAGTGCCTCGAATTCCGCGCCGACCATGTTGAACTCGAAGAGCCCCTGCGCCGCGCGCTGCGCCGGCCAGTCGGCATGGGCGGTCAGCCGGCGGATCGCCTCCACCCAGAAGTTATAGGCCGCGTCGGGCATCTGCGGCGGGCCATAGAAGCCGCGCACGATGGGCCATTCGGCCTCGAAGCCCTGCTCCTTGGCCGTCGGCACAGCCGACAGCGTGCCCGGCAGGCGCTCGGCGGAGAGCACGGCCAGCAGCCGGATCTCGCCCGCCTCGAACTGGCCGCGCGCCTCGGAAGCATCGACGGGCGCGAGCTGGATATGCCCGCCCAGCAGCGCAGCGAGTGTCTGGCCGCCGCCCTCGAAGGGCACGTAGCGCATGCGGCGGGGATCGACGCCGGCCGAGCGCGCCACCAGCGCTGCCTTGGTCCAGTCCTGGCTGCCCACCGCACCGCCGGCCCCCATGGGCACGCCGCCGGGATTGGCGCGCAGCGCAGCCACGAGGTCCGCCAGGTTCTGGAAGGGACTGTCCTTCCTCACGGCCAGCACGCCGTAATCCGCGCCGATCGCGCCGATCCAGCGGACGTCATTCTCGCCGAAGCGGCCGAAGCGGCCGGTGGCCATGTTCACCCAGGATCCGGTGGAGACGGCCACGATCACATTCGGATCGGTGCGGCGCTGCGCGTTGATGTGGTTGATCGCCACCGCGCCGATGCCGCCGGGCATGTTCTGCGTGCGGATCGCCTGAGTGACGATGCCCGTCTCGTTCAGCATGCGGGTGGTGAGGCGGCAGGTGATGTCGAAGCCGCCGCCCGGCGCCGCACCGGCGATGCATTCCGGATTCTGCGGGGTGAAGCCCTGCGCCTGGGCCGCGAAGGGGAGGAATGCGGGGGCGGCGAGGAGCGTGCGGCGTTGCATGAACAATATCCTGTTGCAGAATTCGGGCGGCCCGTCGCTCCAGGCGACTTGCCTAAGTCCTTGGCATTCCGCCCGCCCTGTTGCCTCGTTCCAAGCGTGCCATGTCCGTGCCCCTCGATGGAAGAGGGGCGTTGCGCGGTTGACGCCGGGGGGCGGGCGCGGGACCATCCCGACAAAGTTTGGTTCGAGGATTCCAGTTTGAGCGCCGAGATTATTTTCACGGGCGGCACGGTATTCCGTGGCCTTGCAGGCGGTATCGCCGAAGCTATGGCGATTGGTGGCGGCAAGGTTCTGGCCGTCGGTACGAAATCCGAGATCGAGGCGCTCGC
Organism: Roseococcus sp.; assembly: GCF_965227005.1. NCBI lineage: Bacteria > Pseudomonadati > Pseudomonadota > Alphaproteobacteria > Acetobacterales > Roseomonadaceae > Roseococcus > Roseococcus sp. Next base: position 154,469 of record NZ_CBDDFJ010000017.1, on the reverse strand, counting down.
CGGGCCGGATACGAAGCGCGTCGAGCTGGACGGCCGCCTCGCGATCCCCGCCTTCAACGAAGCGCATATGCACCTGCTGCCCTTCGGTCTGGGGCTCTCCATGGTGAACCTCCGCGCCGAGGAAGTCCGCTCGCTGGACGAGACATTGAGCCGCCTGCGCAACGCCGCCTCCTCGCGCCCCAAGGGCGAATGGGTGGTGGGCCGCGGCTACGATCACGCCGCCCTGGATATCGGCCGCCACCCGACCGTCTCCGAGCTCGACGCCGCCGTGCCGGATCATCCCGCCTTCATCGTGCGCACCTGCGGGCATATGGGCGTGGCGAACACCGCGGCGCTGCGCGCGGCCGGCATCGGCCACAACACGCCCGTGCCCGAAGGCGGCGTCATCGAGAAGCGCGACGGGGCCCTCACGGGCCTCATCCAGGAGCGCGCGATGAGCCTCATCAAGGCCGCGATGCCCTCGCCCGGCGAGGACTTCATGGTCGATGCCATCGAGAAAGCCGGAAAGCACCTCGCGGCGCTGGGCTTCGCCTCGGCCACCGACATGAATGTCGGCATGACGGCCAATCTCGCCGAGGTCGCCGCCTATGAGCGCGCGGTGCGCGAGGGCCGCTGCCTGCAGCGGATGTGGCAGGTGATCGCCGCCAATCCCGAGGGCATCGGCGAGGCCGCCTGGGAGGCGGGGATGCGTCCCTGGAAGCCCGGTGACGATCTTCACGCCATGCTCCGCTGGGGCGCGGCCAAGGTCTTCGCCGATGGCAGCGCGGGCGGGCTGACGGCCGCCTTCTTCGATCCCTATCTCGCCAGCGCGGGCGGCGGCACCGGCGTCTTCACCTTCCCGACCGACAGCATCCACGCGCTGCTGAGGAAGTATCACGAGCAGGGCTGGCAGCTCGACATCCACGCCATCGGCGACGCCGCCATCGAGCAGGTGCTGAGCGGCATGGAGGAGGCCGGCGCCTCACCCGGGCGCCGCCATCGCATCGAGCATTGCGGCTTCGTGACCAAGGACCAGATGCGCCGCATGAAGGCGCGCGGCATCCTGCCCGTGCCCCAGCCGGTCTTCATGTACGAGTTCGGCGATCTCTACCTGAAGAACCTCGGCCTGCCGCGCACCGAGGCTGCCTATCCGATGAAGACCTGGCTGGAGGACGGCCATCATCCCGCCGCCTCCTCCGACTCGCCGGTCTCCACGGTCGATCCCTTCAAGAACCTCTTCACCATGGTCACCCGCAAGACCAATCAGGGCACGGTCTTCGGCGCCGGTGAGCGGCTGTCCATCCAGGAGGCGCTGCATTGCTACACTTGGTGCGGCGCGCATTCGACCTTCGCGGAATCCGTGCGCGGCACGCTTGAGCCCGGCATGGATGCGGATATCGCCATCCTCTCGCAGGACATCACCGCGATCGCGCCCGAGGAATACCTGAACGTCCAGGCCGACCTCACGATCCGCGGCGGCGCGCCCATCTTCGATCGTCACGGGGTCTTCACCTGATGCTGCGCCATGCGTTGCAGCGGATCGGACTTGCGATCCCGGTCATGTTCGGCGTGCTGCTGATCGGCTTCCTGCTCATGCAGGTGGTGCCAACGGATCCCGCGACCGTCCGCGCCGGCCCGCAGGCCACGGTCGAAGTCATCGCGGAAATCCGCGCGGAACTCGGCCTCGATGCGCCGATCTACGTGCAGTTCGGCAAGTATCTCTGGCGGCTGGCTCATGGCGACCTCGGCGTCTCCATCATCAACAACGTCGAGGTGACGCAGGAGCTCGCCAGCACCATCGGCCCGACGCTGGAGCTGATGCTCTGCTCGCTGATCTGGTCCATTCCGACCGGCATCTTCCTCGGCACCATCGCGGCCTATTGGCGTGGTTCGCTGCTGGACAAGGCGATCATGGCCGTCAGCGTCGCGGGCGTTTCCGTGCCGGTCTTCTTCATCGGCCTGCTGCTGATCTGGTTCGTCGGCTTCCAGTGGCAGTTGCTGCCCTTCACCGGCCGCGGCGGGCCGCTCTGGACCGCGGACGGGCTGATGGCGATCATCCTGCCGTCGATCACGTTGGGCGGTGTCTTCATCGGTCCCGTGGCCCGCATGACGCGCACCGCCGTGGTGGACACGCTCTCCGCCGAGCATGTCCGCACCGCGCGCGCCAAGGGCCTGACCGAGTATCACGTCGTGCTGCGGCATGCGCTGCGCAACGCGCTGATCCCGGTGGTCACGCTGATCGGGCTGCAGATCGGCTTCCTTCTGGGCGGCGCGGTGGTGACGGAGACCATCTTCTCCTGGCCCGGCGTGGGCCGTCTCGCCGTCGGCGCGATCCTTTCGGCCGACTTCCCGATGGCACAGGGCACCATCATCGTGCTGAGCCTCGGATTCATCCTGGTGAACCTCGCCGTGGATCTTCTCTATGCGGTCCTCGATCCGCGGGTGCGGCAGGCATGAGCGCGGCCGTGGCCCCCGCTCCCGCCGCCGATCAGGCGCCGCGCCGTCCGACCGTGCTGCGCATGCTCATGCGCGACACGGGCGGCGCCATCAGCCTCGCGATCGTGATCGTGATCCTGCTGGCCGCGATCCTCGCGCCCTGGCTCTCGCCGCGCGATCCCTTCGAAACCGATCTGATGGCCATCATGCAGCCGCCGGATGCGCAGTACTGGCTCGGCACGGACGGGCAGGGGCGGGATATCCTGGCCCGCATGCTCTACGGCCTGCAGGTCACGCTCTTCATGGGAATCGCCTCGCTGGTCGTCGGCGGGGTGATCGGCGCGCTGGTCGGCTTCCTGGCCGCGTTCTACAGCCGCGTCGACGGGGTGCTGATGCGCCTGATGGACATCATGCTGAGCTTCCCGGCCATCCTCTTCGGCCTGGCGCTGGCGGCGATCTTCGGCCCGGGCCTGACCTCGGTCATCATCGCGCTCTCCATCGCCACCGTGCCGCTCATGGCGCGCGTGGTGCGCGGCTCGGCGCTGGTGGTCATGAAGCTCGACTATATTGAGGCGGCGCGAGCCACGGGCATGAGCGATACGCGCATGATCCTGCGCCATCTCGCGCCCAACTGCCTATCGGCCATCTTCGTCTTCTCCACGCTGCGGCTGGGGCAGGTGATCCTGCTGGGCTCGGCGCTGTCCTTCCTGGGGCTCGGCGCGCAGCCGCCCATCGCGGAGCTGGGCGCCATGGCCGCCCAGGGCCGCAGCTTCCTTTTCATCGCCCCGCATATCAGCGTGATACCCTCCATCGGGATCTTCGTGATCGTGCTGGCTTTCAACCTGCTGGGGGATGCATTGCGCGATGCGCTCGACCCCCGGCTGCGCATCTGACGGGAGAAGCTTCTAGAATGATCAAGACTTGGCAACGCGCGGCGCTCGGCGGTCTCGCCGCCCTGGGCCTCGCCTTCTCCGCGCAGGCTCAGACGCAGCCGCGCAACCAGATTACCATCATGCGCGAGATCGACAGCGACCGTTACGATCCGCACCGTTCGACCGCGCTCGCCGGCGGCGAAGTCGTGCAGATGCTCTCCGACACGCTGGTGAGCATGGACTTCGACATGCGCACCGTGCGTCCCGGCCTCGCCGAGCGCTGGGAGGTCAGCCCGGACGGCAAAACCTACACCTTCCACCTGCGCTCCGACGTCACCTTCTGCGACGGCAAGGCCTTCACCGCCGATGACGTCGTCTACAGCATCAACCGCTGGATCGGCCGCACGACGCCGCGCGTGGCCTCGCCGGTGGCCTGGCGCGCCGGTCCGGTGAAGGAGGTCCGCGCCGTCGGGCCGCACACCGTCGAATACGAGCTGACCGAGCCCTTCGGCGAACTGCTGTCCCAGCTCAGCCAGTTCTTCGGCGTGATCGTGGACCGCGCGACGGTCGAGCGCCTGGGCGACAATTTCGGCGTGCAGGGATTCAACGGCACCGGCCCCTATTGCTGGGGCAGCTGGACGCCGCGCAGCGAAATGGTGATGACGCGCCACCCGACCTATCGCTGGGGCCCGCCCGTCCTGCAGAACCGGGGGCCGGCGCATGTCGAGCGCATCGTCTGGCGCGTGATCCCCGAGGCCGCCGCGCGCGTCGCCGCGCTGCAGGCCGGCCAGGCCGACATCACGCAATACATCCCCGAAGCCTTCTGGGACACGATGCGCCGCGTGCCGACCATTCGCAGCAGCACCCAGCCCAACTACTTCTGGGACTACTTCCTGGGCTTCAAGGTCGATAAGCCCGTGGTCAGCGACCCGGTGATCCGCCGCGCCGCCCACATGGCGGTGGACCGTGTGGGCCTGGCCCGCGCCGTCTGGTCCGGCCATGCGCGGGCCGCGCGCAACAACATCAATCCGAATGCGCTCGACTATGACGCGCAGGCCGATGCGATGGTGCCGAATTTCGATCCGGCCGCCGCGCGCCGCATGCTCGACGAGGCCGGCTGGCGCCTCGGGGCCGATGGCGTCCGCGTGAAGGACGGCCAGCGCGCGAGCTTCCTGCTCTATGCGATCAACAACCTCATCAACCAGCGCGCGGCCGAGATCGTCCAGCAGGGCCTGCGGCAGGTCGGCATCGAGATGCGCGTCCAGCTCTTCGATGCGACGGTGGCCTGGGGTCGCCTCGCGACGCAGGAGTTCGACGCCTTCATCCTGAGCTATCCCTATATCTCCGCGACGGATGCGATGTCGCTGTACTGGCACAGCCGCAACCGGCCCTCGCCGAACCGGATGAACTGGAACGACCCCGAGACGGACGCCTGGCTGGAAGAGGCCCGCCGCGGCACGGATCCGGCCCGCCGCGCGGAAGTCACGGCGCTGCTCCAGCGGCGTATCGCCGAGCAGGCACCCTGGCTGACGCTGGCGCATAGCGAGTTGTCCGTCTTCTCCACGCAGCGCGTGGACGGTGTGCGGGCGCATGGCCTCTACGGCATTGGTATTTATCGCGGTCTCGATCTTAGGGTGGTTCGTTAAACATGACTGTCACGCTCATCAAAGGCGCCGATCTCGTCGTCGCCTGGGACGCTTCCGAAAAGCGCCACGCCTATATGCCCGGGGGCGACGTGGCCTTCGAAGACGGGGTGATCCGCTTCGTCGGTCGCGGCTATGAGGGCGTGGCGGACGAAGTGATCTCGGGCAGCGGCCTCATGGTCATGCCCGGGCTCGTGAACATCCACTCGCATCCCAGCAGCGAGCCGATGAACAAGGGGCTGATCGACGAGATCGGCAGCCCCGGCCTCTACAACTCCTCGCTCTACGAATACATGCCGATCTTCCGCACGGATGCGGAAGCCGTGCCCGATTGCGTGCGCGTCGCGCTGTCGGAGCTGCTGCTGAGCGGCGTGACGACCCTGGCCGATCTGTCCATGGCGCATCCGGGCTGGCTCGATCTGCTGGCCGATTCCGGCATGCGCGTCTGCATCGCGCCGATGTTCAAGTCGGCGCGGTGGTTCACCAAGAACGGCCATGTCGTCGAATACGAATGGGACGAGGCCGCCGGCGTGAAGGCAATGGAGGAGGCCTTCACCCTCATCCAGCGCGCCGAGCAGCACCCCTCGGGGCGGCTCTTCGGCATGGCCTGCCCGGCGCAGATCGACACCTGCTCGCCCGAGCTCCTGCGCGACAGCCGCGCCGAAGCCAAGGCGCGCGGCATCTCCTGGCAGATCCACGCCGCGCAGTCGGTGGTGGAGTTCCACGAGATCACGCGCCGCCACGGCGTCACGCCCATCCAGTGGCTGAACGACATGGGCCTGCTGGACGAGCGCGCCGTCATCGGCCACGGCATCTTCCTGGACGACCATCCCAGCACGCCCTGGCACACCAAGCGCGACATCTCGATCCTGGCCGAGACGGGCACGACGGTGGCGCATTGCCCCACCGTCTTCGCGCGGCGCGGCATCACGCTGAAGGATTTCGGCCGCTATCGCCGCAACGGCGTGAACATGGGCGTGGGCACCGACACCTATCCGCACAACCTGCTCGATGAGCTTCGGCTGGTGGCCTATCTCGCCCGCACCCAGGCGAACGACCCGCGCACCACGACCACGACCGATATCTTCGACGCGGCCACGATCGGCGGCGCGCGGGCTCTCGGGCGCGAGGACATCGGCCGTCTGGCGCCGGGTTGCCGCGCCGACTTCGTGCTGGTGGACGCGACGCATCCGCGCATGCAGCCGAACCACGATCCCGTGCGCGCGCTCATCTACGCCGCCGGCGACCGGGCGGTGCGCGATGTCTATGTCGACGGCATCAAGGTGGTCGGCGACGGCCAGGTCCTCACCATGGACTTCAAGCAGGCGGCGCTGAATCTTTCCGAGGCGCAGAAGCGCGTCGTGGCCAAGGTGCCGCAGCAGGACTGGGCGCATCGCACGGCGGACAAGATCGCGGTTCCGACCTTCAAGTGGCTGTGATGCCGTCCGATGACCGCAGGGCGGAGCCCGAAGGTCTGAATCGGCCGGCCGGCAATCTGCCTCTCCTGAAGGTCGAGGGGCTGCGGACGGTCTTCCGAACCTCCGGCGGCGAGGTCACCGCCGTGGACGGCGTCTCGCTCGACGTGATGCGCGGGCGCACGCTCGGCATCGTCGGCGAGAGCGGCTGCGGCAAGTCGGTCTTGTCGCTCTCCATCATGCGGCTCATCGCGCATCCGGGGCGGATCGCCTCGGGGCGCGTGCTGCTGGAGGGCAGGGATCTCGCCAGCCTCTCCAACAACGAGATGCGCATGGTCCGCGGCCGCGACATCGGCATGATCTTCCAGGAGCCGATGACCTCGCTCAATCCGGTCCATACGGTCGGATTCCAGATCACCGAGGGCATCCGCGTCCACGAGCCTAAGGCCAGCAAGGCCGAGCTGCGCGAGCGGGGCATCGCGGCGCTGACGCGCGTTCGCATCCCCTCGCCGGAGCGCCGCTTCGACGAATATCCGCACCAGCTTTCGGGCGGCATGCGCCAGCGCGTGATGATCGCCATGGCGCTGGCCTGCTCGCCGCGCCTGCTCATCGCCGACGAGCCCACCACTGCGCTGGACGTGACGGTGCAGGCGCAGATCCTGGACCTGCTGCGCGACCTGCAGGCCGAGACGGGGATGGCCATCATCCTCATCACCCACGACCTCGGCGTGATCGCGGAAATGGCCGACGAGGTCGCGGTGATGTATTCCGGCCGCGTCGTCGAGCGCACGACCTCCCGTGAGCTCTTCGAGGACCCGCAGCATCCCTATGCCCTGGGCCTGCTGGGCAGCATTCCGCGACTGGACGAGGATCGCGAGCGGCTGCTCGCCATCCAGGGCTCCGTGCCGCCGCCCTTCGCGCTGCCGCCGGGCTGCCGCTTCAGCCCGCGCTGCCCCTTTGCGATCGACGCCTGCCGGTCGGAGATTCCCATGCTGCGCGAGATCGTGCCCGGCCACGAGGCGGCCTGCCTCCGCGCGCCCATCGAAGAGAGCTTCACGGCATGAGCGGCGTTAACCGGTCGGGCGACGGCGGCAGCCTTCTGGAGGTCGAGAACCTCGCCAAGCACTATCCCGTCCGCAAGGGCGTGATCCGCGCGAAGCAGATCGGCCTCGTGCGCGCCGTGGATGGTGTCTCCTTCACCGTGAAGCGCGGCGAGACGCTGGCCCTCGTCGGCGAGAGCGGCTGCGGCAAGTCCACCACGGCGCGGCTGGTGCTGCGGCTGATCGAGCCCAGCATGGGCAGCGTCCGCTTCGAGGGGACGGATATCACGAAGCTCGGCGGCGCCACGCTCAAGGCCTTCCGGCGGCGGGCCCAGATCGTCTTCCAGGACCCCTATGCCTCGCTGAACCCGCGCCTGACGGTCGGCCAGACCATCGTCGAGCCGATGGAGGTCCACAACATCGGCGACGCCGCCTCGCGCAAAGCGCGGGTGGAGGAGCTGCTGGGGCTGGTCGGCCTCGCGCCGTACCACGCGCAGCGCTACGCGCATGAATTCTCCGGCGGACAGCGCCAGCGCATCGGCATCGCCCGCGCGCTCGCGGTCGAGCCGGATCTGGTGATCTGCGACGAGCCGGTCTCGGCGCTGGACGTCTCCATCCAGGCGCAGGTGGTGAACCTGCTGCGCGACCTGCAGCAGCGCCTGGGCCTGTCCTACCTCTTCATCGCCCATGACCTGGCGGTGGTGAAGCATGTCGCGGACCGGATCGCGGTCATGTATCTCGGCCGCATCGTGGAGATCGCGGATAAGCGTGAGCTCTTCGACAATCCGCGCCATCCCTATACGCGCGCGCTGCTGGCCGCGATCCCGCATCCCGATCCCTCGCGGCGCGGGCGCGTGCAGCCGCTCGGCGGCGATCTGCCAAGCCCGCTGAACCCGCCCTCGGGCTGCCGCTTCCACACGCGCTGCCCCCACGTCCAGCAGATCTGCAAGGAAAAGGATCCGGCGATGGTGGATGGCGTGGCCTGCCATTTCGCGGGCCAGCTCCCGCCGGCCGGGCTCGATTTCTCCGGCGGACTGACGGAGAAGGCCGCGAAGCGGATGGCGCTCTATGCCGCGGCGGCGGAATCCCGGCCGGGGTGAATTGCCAGCGCGCGGAAGCGCCCTAAGCTTCCGCGTCATGATCCAGTCCATCGTCGCGCCCCGCCAGATCCTCATCGGCGGGGGCAGCCTCTCCCGTCTCGGCGAGCTGCTCAAGCAGTTCGGCCTGTCCCGCCCGCTCGTGGTGACCGATCCCTGGATGGTCAGCTCGGGCACAGTGGAGAAATGCCTGGAGCCGCTGCGCGCCGCGGGGATGTCGCCGGCGGTGTTCCACGAGACCGTGCCCGACCCGACCGACACGGTCGTGGCCTATGGCGTCTCGGTCCTGCAGTCGGGCGAGTTCGACGTGCTGGTAGGCTTTGGCGGCGGCAGCCCGATGGACACGGCCAAGGCCATGGCGATCCTCGCCGCGGCGCCGGCCGGCACGCCGATGCGCCAGTTCAAGGTGCCCTATGCGGCCGATCAGGGCGCGCTGCCGGTGATCTGCGTGCCCACCACCGCGGGGACGGGCAGCGAGGCCACGCGCTTCACCGTCATCACCGATGTGGCCACCGACGAGAAGATGCTGATCGCGGGCCTCGGCGCCCTGCCGCTCGCCGCCATCGTGGACCATGAGCTGACGCGGACCGTGCCCGCGCGGACCAAGGCCGACACCGGCATCGACAGCCTGACCCATGCGCTCGAGGCCTATGTCAGCAAGCGGGCCAATTCCGTTTCGGACATGTATGCCGAGCGGGCGATGCGGCTGATCGGCCCGCATCTGCGCCGGGTCTATAAGAACCCGGAGGACGCGGCGGCGCGGGAGGCGATGATGCTGGGCGCGACCCTGGCCGGGCTCGCCTTCTCCAATGCCTCGGTGGCCCTGGTGCACGGTATGTCGCGCCCGATCGGCGCGCATTTCCACGTCCCGCACGGGCTGTCGAACGCGATGCTGCTGCCGGCGGTGACCGCCTTCGGGCTGAACGATGCCCTGCCGCGCTACGCCGAGGCGGCGCGCTGCATCGGCGTAGCCGCGCCGGGCGATGCGGACCAGCTGGCGGGGGCGAAGCTGATGGAGGAGCTGCGCGCCCTCAACCACGAGCTGGAGGTCCCCACGCCCTCGGCCTATGGCATCGGCGCCGACAAGTGGAACGGCCTGCTACCCCTGATGGCCGAGCAGGCTTTGGCCTCGGGCAGCCCCGCGAACAACCCGCGCGTGCCCACGGCCGAGGAGATCATGAAGCTCTACGGCGAGGCCTACGGCTGATCCGGCAGCCCTATTCTTTCAGTTCATTGACCGGTGTCTTGCGCCACCGGTCATTCCAGGCCGGCAGCGCCTCGATCGGCAGTGGCCGCCCAACCATGAAGCCCTGAGCCCTCTCGACGCCGAGATTCTTCAGCAGCCGGAACAGCCCCGGGCTGGAAACGCCCTCCGCGGTCAGGCTGATGCCCCGGCGGGCCAGCTTGCGGACCTGTTGGCGGGCGCGGGCCGAGCGGGGCAGAGACTGCACCAGCGAGCGGTCCAGCTTGATGCTGGCAAAGGGCAGATGCAGCAGGTTCTGCCGCGGGTCGTCCAGCAGGAAATCGTCGAGCATGACGCCGTGTCCGGCCGCGTTGAGCCGGCGGATCGAGCGGCCGAGGCGCGTGCGGTCCTTCACGGGCGCGGTCTCGGTGAGCTCGATCATCAGGCGCCGGCGCGGCAGGCGGAACCGCTTGAGCTGCAGGCCCAGCCAGGCGACCACGTCGCGCTTCTCCAGCTCCGGCACCGGCAGGTTCACCGAGACCGGGATGGGCAGGCGTCCCGGCAGGCGCGAAAGGTCGCGCGCGGCGATGCGGGTGACGGCGGCGGCGAGGAGACGGGACAGGCCCATCTGCTCCATGGCCGGCACGAAGTTCATCGGCGTCAGGGAGACGGGCTCGCTGCGCCACCGGGCCAGGGCCTCCACCATGACGAGCCGGCGGGTGCGGGTATCGACGATGGGCTGGTAGCGCAGCAGCAGGGAGTCGCCCGAGAGGCCTGCCTTGACGCCGATGGAGTTGCGGCCGGCGCGCTGCGCGTCATGGGCGATCAGCCGAGTGCCGTTGAGCAGGCCCAGCAGGAACTCGCCATCCTCGGAGAGCGCCGCCATCGCCGTCAGCGGGGAGATGATGGCGCGAGGCGAGGCCTCGGCCAGAGCGTCGACCAGCGAGCGCTGGATCGGGAGCTCGGCATCCTCCAGAAGGATGTGGACGAAGCCGTTGGTATTGCCGACGACGGCGCTGAGCACCTCGGACTGCGAGCGCAGGACCATGGGGGCAGGGCCATGCAGCCGGCCGATGGCCCGCGACGCCGCTCCGATCAGCCCTTCATCCTGGGCGAGCACCAGCACACGGCCGAGCGCGGGGCCGGGGACGGAAACGGGGGTGGTACCCCGCCGCTGAAACGTCTCAAAACTTGGCACAGCCTCGAACCGTGGTCACAGATAAGAGATTACACGCAATTCGGAGCAATCTCAAACACGTTCTGGATGCTTTGGGTCACGAAGTCGCAACTCAGATCAGGCAATTAGGTCGAATTTCGGGCGTGTGCTGCGTGATCCGGCCACCCCGCATGAGGGGCGGCCGGAGCCCGTTCCGATCAGCGAATGGCGGTCTGTCCCTTGGGCGCGACGATCTCCGATTCGCCGCGGCGCAGGGTGGTCTTGCCGCTGAAGAGCACGATCGGCGCCGCGATGAAGACCGACGACGAGGCCGAGACCACGATGCCGAAGATCATCACCCAGGCGAAGCCGGCCAGGGTATCGCCGCCGAAGAGCGCCAGCGGCAGGGCCGAGAGCAGCAGGGTCATGGAGGTGCCGAGGCTGCGGTTCAGCGTCTCGTTGATCGAGAGATCCACCAGCTCCTGCAACGGCATCGTCTTGAACTTGCGCAGGTTCTCCCGCATCCGGTCGAAGACCACGACCTTGTCGTTGGCGCTGAAGCCGACGACGGTGAGGATGGCCGCGACGGTCGTCAGATTGAACTCGACCTGGAAGAGAACCATGAAGCCGATGGTCTTCGTGGTGTCGAGGATCAGCGTGATGATCGCCGCGAGGCCGAACTGCCACTCGAACCGCACCCAGATGTAGATGAGCATGGCGATCAGGCTCAGGCCGAGCGCCATGAGCCCGCCGATAAAGAGCTCGTCGGAGACGCGATTGCCGACGGCCTCCACGCGCAGCACGCGAATGCCGGGCGAGGCCGCCTCCAGTGCCCCGCGGATTCGCGTGACGATGGGCTGGGTCTGCGCCTCGTCGGGCGGGGCGGGCAGGCGGACGAGCAGGGTGCTCTCGTCGCCGAACTGCTGCAGCCCGACGTCGCCGAGGTTGAGCGCGCCGGTCGCCGCGCGCAGGGCGTTGATGTCGGCCGGACCCTGGGTCCGCACCTCCATGATGATGCCGCCCTTGAAGTCGATGCCCTTGTCGAGGCCGGGATAGAAGGCGCCGATGAGCGAAGCCGTCGAGAGCACGCCCGAGACGACGAGGCCCATCACGGCGCCGCGCATGAAGCGGATCTTCGTCACGTCCGGGCAGATGCGGAAGAGCGGGCGGGCCAGGCGCTGGAAGAAGCTCAGGCCCGGACGTTCCACGACCGGCAGCTCGCGCGGCTTGGTCCAACGGTACCACCAGACGACGAGCAGACGGGTCAGCACGGTGGCCGTCCACATCTGCACGATGGTGCCGATAGCGACGGTGACGGCGAAGCCCTTCACCGGGCCCGAACCAAAGCCGTAGAGGCAGGCCATGGCGATCAGGTTGGTGAGGTTCGAGTCCAGAATCGTCCCCGAGGCCTTGGTATATCCGGTCTCCAGGGCGCTGATCGGGGATCGCCCGATCTTCACTTCCTCTCGGATGCGCTCGTTGATCAGGATATTGGCGTCGAGGGCCGTGCCCAGCGTCAGCACCATGCCGGCGATGCCGGGCAGGGTCAGCGAGGCCTCCAGGAGCGAGAGGAAGGCCACCAGCAGGATGATGTTCACGGCCAGCGCGATATTGGCGAACCAGCCGAACAACCCATAGGCGAAGCCCATGTAGAGGAAGACCGCGAGGGTGCCGACGGCCAGGCTGATCATGCCCGCCCGGATGGCATCCGCGCCCAGCTCCGGACCGACCGAACGCTCCTCGACCACGGTCAGCGGCGCGGGCAGGGCGCCGGCGCGCAGCAGGACGGCGAGGTCATTGGCCGTGCGGACGGTGAAGTTGCCGCTGATCTGGCCGCGTCCGCCGGTGATCGCCTCGCGGATATTGGGGGCCGTGATGACCTTCTCATCCAGCACGATGGCGAAGGGGCGGCCGACATTGGCGCGGGTGATCTCGCTGAAGCGGCGGGTGCCGACGCTGTCGAAGGTGAAGTTCACCACCCATTCGCTGGAACGCGTGTCCTGGCTGGCGCGGGCGTCGGTGAGGTTCGCGCCATCGACCTCGACACGGCGGCGGACGGCAAAGCGCTCGCCGGGCTGCTCGCCATTGAGGAACATCACGCCGGGCGGGGGCGTCGCCGCCTGAAGGTTGGCGGTGTCGTCGAGCAGATGGAAGGTCATGCGGGCGGTGCGGCCCAGCAGATCCTTGATGCGGCCCGGATCCTCGACGCCGGGGAGCTGGACCAGGATGCGATTCTGCCCCTGGCGCGCGATCAGCGCCTCGGCCACGCCGGTCTCGTCGATGCGGCGGCGGACGATCTCGATGGACTGCTCCACCGCACCGGTCGCCTTGGCGCGGATGCCGGCCTCGGTCACGGTCGCGGTCAGCAGCCCGTCAGGGCTCATCGCCACCTCGATATCGGGCGCCTGTGCGCCGCCGCCGACATTCACGGCGTTGCCGAGGTCACGCACGACGCGCATCGCGGCCTCGCGCTGGGCGGGGTCGGTCACGCGCAGCGACATGCGGCGCTGATCGAGCTGCGAGGTCAGGCCGGTATAGGCGATGCGGGGATTGGCCTGGGTCATGCCGCGGCGCGTGGCATCGACCAGGCCCTCCAGCCGCTCGCGCAGCAGGACCGAGGTGTCGACCTCCAGGAGGAGGTAGGAGCCGCCCCGCAGGTCGAGTCCCAGCGAGATCTGACGGACCGGCATCCAGCTCGGGAAGGCCGAGCGCGGTAGCAGGTTCGGCAGGCTGACCAGAACGCCCAGCAGGCAGACCAGGAGGATGGCGGCCGTCTTCCAGCGCGCGAAGTACATCATGAGGGCGGAAAACCTCGAACAGCGATTCGGGCGGAACATGACGAGGGGGAGGGGGGGATGCAAGCCTTCGCGGGAAGGGATAGGGAGCGAGCATGAAATCCCCCCGGATCGGCGTCTTCGGCGCGGGCCATTTCGGCCGCTTCCACACCCTCAAGCTGAAGGGCGCGACCAGCGCCCGCCTGGCCGGCCTGCATGATGCCGATCCGGGCCGCGCGGCGCTCGTCGCGGGCGAGGCCGGCTGCCCCGCCCTCTCGGCCGAGGCCCTGCTGGCGGCCTGCGACGCCGTGGTGATTGCCACCCCCACCCTGTTCCACGCCGGCCTGGCCAGGGCGGCGCTGAATGCCGGCAAGCACGTCTTCGTCGAAAAACCCATCACGGCGACCCTGGCCGAGGCCGATGCGCTGATCGAGCTGGCTGCCTCGAAGCGCCTGGTGCTGATGGTCGGCCAGATCGAGCGGCATTCGGCCGCCATCCAGACGCTGCGCGAAAGCCTGGGGTCGCGCCGGCTGGTCTCGCTGGAGGCGACGCGGGTGGCGCCCTTCCGGCCGCGCAGCCTGGACGTCTCGGTCGTGCTGGACCTCATGATCCATGACCTGGACCTGATCCTCTCGCTGGTGCCCTCGCCTTTGGCCGAGGTCCGCGCCGTGGGCGGCTCGGTGATGACGCAATTGCCGGACTGGGTGGTGGCGCAGCTGCGCTTCGAGGACGGCACCCAGGCCCAGGTCACGGCCAGCCGCGTGGCCGTGGGCCTCGAACGCAAGCTTCGGCTGCTCGGCCCCGAGGGCGAGATGCGGGTCGATTTCCTGGCGCGGAGCCTCGATTTCCTCGCTCCCGGCGGCGAGACCCCGGTCGAGCACATGCCCGGCTGGGGCCTGACCCGGCGAAGCTGGGTGGATCACGACAGCCTTGAAGCCGAGCACGCCGCCTTCTTCGCGGCGATCGTCGAGGGCAGGCCGCACGAGGCCAATGGCATCCAGGGCCGCGCGGCGCTGGATGCGGCCCTTCGCGTCGAGGCGGCGCTCGCGCGCTGAGGCGTGGCGCCCCTCTCCGTCAGTCCCGCCCGCGCCGGAGCAGCTTGCCCGGCAGCGCGCCCGTCGCGACGCCGTCCCGATAGGTCACGACGCCGCGCTTGATGGTGGCGCGATATCCCCGCGAGCCTTGCATCAGCCGCTTCCCGCCGGCCGGCAGGTCGTGAAGCATGCGCGGCCTTTCGAGCCCCAGCTCGTCCAGGGCGATGATATTGAGGTCCGCGAGCATCCCCGGCGCCACCACGCCCCGGTCGCGAAGGCCCATCGCACGGGCCGTGTCGCTCGTCTGGCGACGAACCAGTTCCTCGATGGAGAAGCCCCGGCTGTGCCAGTACATCAGCACGAAGGTCGGGAAGGAGCCGTCCGAGATGAAGCCGACATGCGCGCCGCCATCGGAAAGGCCGATGATGGCGTTGCGGTGACGCATGCATTCTGCTGATGCATCAAGGGTATAGTCGGCAAAGTTCGTAAGCGGTGCGAAGAGGAAATTCGTCCCGTCCCCCTCGGCGAGATGGTCATAGGTGAACTCCTCGGGCTTGACGCCGGCGCGCTGGGCCTGGGCTTCGAGACTCTTCTCGCGGGGCGGCGCGTAGTCCGGCGGGTCGCCGAAGGGAAACATCCGCGACCAGCTCAGTCTTGTGATGAGAGGGAAATTAGAGCCCGCAACCCTATCTTCCGAAAGGATTTTGGCCCGGCGTCCGGGATCCCGCATCGCCGCGGCCCGCTCGCCTGGGGCGAGATGGGCGATCTCCTTATAGGAGGGGCAGCCGGAGAAGGGGTTCTGGCTGCCGACCAGGCCGAGCAGGATCCCGATGGGCCGGGGCGGGAAGACGGGGCGGATGTCGAGGCCATTGGCCGCCGCCTCGTCGGACAGATCCAGAAGTTCCTTCCAGGCCTCGGTCCGATCGTGCCGGGCGGTCAGCGAGAAGAGAATCGGCCGGCCCGACGCGGCCGCCACGCGCCGGACGATGGCGAATTCCGTGGCCGGATCGGGGGTGTTCCAGTCGGAAATCATTTCCAGCAGTCCGCCGCCGCCCTCGGCGAGCCCGGCGGCGAGGCCGATCAGCTCCTCCTCCTGGGCCTTGAGGGTGGGGGTGGAGTCGCCGGCCAGGGTTTTGTGGCTGATGGTGCGGCTGGTGCTGGCGCCGAAGGCCCCGGCGGCGACGGCCTCGGCGGTCAAGGCGCGCATCGTCGCGATCTCGGCCTGCGTCGCGTTCTCGAGTTCCAGGGCCCGCTCGCCCATCACATGGACCCGCAGCGCCCCGTGCGGCAGCAGGGCGCCGATGTCGATGTCGCGTTCCTTGCGCTCCAGGGCGTCGAGATATTCGGGGAAGCTCTCCCAGGACCAGCTGAGCCCCTCATGCAGCACGGGACCGGGGATATCCTCCACGCCTTCCATGAGCGCGATCAGGGTCTCGCGATCCTCGGCGCGGCACGGCGCGAAGCCGACGCCGCAATTGCCCATCAGCGCCGTGGTCACGCCATGGATCGAGGAGGGGGCGAGGTGGCTGTCCCACACCGCCTGGCCGTCATAATGCGTGTGGATGTCGACGAAGCCGGGCGTGACGAGCAGGCCCCGTGCATCGATCTCCTCCAGGCCAGAGCCGGTGACGGTCCCGACCTGGACGATCTGCCCGCCTTGGATCGCGACATCGGCCTGAAAGCCCGGCGTGCCGGTGCCGTCGATCACCTGTCCGCCGCGGATGACCAGATCATGCTTCATGATTTCGTTCCCCGAATGAGCCGGCCGGGCAACGCCTCGGTCATCTCGCCGTTTCTTTGAGTGACCTGCCCGGAGCAGATCGTCGCCGTATAGCCCTTCGCCCCCTGAACCAGCCGCTTGCCCCCCGCCGGGAGGTCATAGCGCATGTCCGGACGCTCTATGCTTAAAGATTTAAAATCAATGATATTAATGTCACTCTTCATGTTCGTCGCGAGGATACCCCGATCCCTCAGCCCCAGCGCCTGAGCATTGTCGGCCGCCAGGCGCTTCACCACGAACTCGATGGGCAACAGCTGGCCACGGGCGCGGTCGCGGGCCCAGTGGGTGATCATATGGGTGGAATAGGAGGCGTCGCAGATATAGCCGACATGCGCGCCGCCATCGCCGAGCCCCATCAGCGTGTGCGGATGGGTGACCATCTCGCGGATCGCATCCAGGTTCCCGTCCGCATAGTTCAGCAGCGGGCGGTTGAGGATGGCGCGCCCGTCCTCCTCCAGCATCCAGTCGTAGCAGAGGTCCTCAGGGTCGCGGCCCAGGACCTTGGCCTGCTCGGCGACGCTGGCCTCCGGCGGGGGCTCGTAATCGGGCGTCAGCTTGTAGATGCGGGCATAATTGTTGAGGCGGGCGCGCAGCGCCGGGTCCTCGGTGGGCTCGGCCAGGATGCGCGCCCGGCGTCCGGGATCGCGCAGGGCGGCGGCCCGCTCGGCGATGGGCAGGTGGGCCACCTCGCGATAGCCGGCGCGGGTGAGGAAGGGGTGCTGCGACAGCTCCCAGCCGAACATCAGCCCGACCGGGCGGCCCATCACCTGGCCGGTGATGCGGATCCCTTCGGCATTGGCCTCGGTGACGCGGGCCAGCAGCCAGCGCCAGAACTCCGGCCGGGACTCCCTCTGCAGCAGCGAGAAGGTCATGGGGCGCCTGGCGATGCGGGCGATGCGCATCAGCCGCTCCCATTCCTCCTCGGCCGGATCGTCGAAGTCGGAGATGAGCTGCATCCAGCCGCCGCCCAGCCCGCCGGCGATCTCCGCCAGCTCGATCTCGGCCGCGTCAAGGGTGGGGGTGGGCTCGCCGGCCAACGTCCGATGCGCGATGGCCCGCGAGGTCGAGAAGCCCAGCGCCCCGGCCGCGATGCCCTCGCGCGCCAGCCGCGCCATCGCGGCGCGGTCCTCGGCGGTGGCCAGCTCACGCTCGAAGCCGCGCCGGCCCATGACATGCACGCGCAGGGCCGCATGCGGCACCTGGGTCGCGATATCCATGTCGTAGGGGCGCGATTCCAGGGCGTCGAGATATTCCGGGAAGGTCTCCCAATTCCAGGGAAGTCCTTCGGTAAGAACGACTTCCGGGAGGTCTTCAACACCTTCCATGAGCTTAACGAGCATGTCCCGGCTTTCCGGCCGGCAGGGCGCGAAGCCGACGCCGCAATTGCCCAGCAGCGCCGTCGTCACCCCGTGCAGCGAGGAGGACAGGATGCGCGAGGTCCAGGTGGCCTGGGCGTCGTAATGGGTGTGAATGTCGACGAATCCCGGCGTGACGAGCTGCCCGCGGGCGTCGATCTCCTCGGTTCCCCGAGGCACCGAAAGGTTTCTCCCGATGGCGGCTATGCGCGCGCCATCCAGCACGATATCCGCCTCGTAGGGCGCGGCTCCGCTCCCATCCACGACGGTACCGCCGCGAATGATCATGGTTGGGTCGGGCATGGACGTGTTTCCCGTTGTTTGGCCCAGGATGTCATAGCATCCGGCGGGGGGCGAGGGGGCGCTGGCGGGGATGACTGACCATGGCGCCTGAAACCGAGATCGCCGAAGCGGAAGTTCCAAAGCCGGCCAAAGGCCTGCGGCGGCGTACCGTCGTCATCCTGTCCGTGATCGGCGGCGTCATCGCCCTGGTGCCCGTCGCGCTGGTCGCCGCCTGGTTCCTGCTGCCCACGCTGGAGCTCGCGCCCTATGTCGTCGGCCGGGCCGTCTCCGCCACCGGGCGCAGCGTGGCGATCGGCAGCCTGCGCGTCACGCCCGGCCGCTGGCTCAGGGTCGCGGTCGAGGGCGCGCGGCTCGGCAATATCGAGGGCGGCAGCCGGCCGGAGATGCTCACTCTGACGTCCGCCTCGGTCGAGGTGGAGCTGATCCCCCTAGTGCTTCGCCGCGAGATCGTGCTGCGCCACGCCCGCGCCGACGGCTTCTCCCTACTTTTGGAGCGCACGGCCGACCGGCAGCGCAACTGGCGCTTCAAGGAGACGCCGCCCCAGCGGCCCAGCGTCTCGGCGCCCGATCCGCAATCGCGCCGCGGCTTCCCCTGGATCCAGGACCTGGCGATCACGGGCAGCGAGATCATCGTGCGGACCGGCAGCGGGCAGGCGCTCCGCACCGGTCTGGACGAGGTCTCCCTCACCGCCGAGGCCACCGACCAGCCGGTGCAGCTGCGCATCGACGGCGCCTACAACACGGCGGCGCTCCGGCTGGAGGGACGTCTCGGTACCTACCAGGAGCTCTGGGACTTCGAAAAACCCTTCCCGATCGACCTGCACCTCACGACCGGAGACACCGTCCTCACCCTGCGAGGGACGGCGACGGACCCGCTGAATTTCGACGGCATCCACGGCCAGCTGGCCCTCCACGCCCCCACGCCCGACGCCCTCCTCGCCATCGCCGGCGTGACGGAAGGCGGGCCGCATCTGTCCTTCGAGATGGAGGGCCTGTTCGAGCGCCAGGGCGAGCTCTGGCGGCTCTCCACCCTGAAGGGCGCGATCCAGCAGGCGGCCTTCACCGGCCCCCTGCTCCAGATCGCGGAGGGCAGCGAGGGAAGCCCCGACCGGGTCACGGCCCATCTGGACTTCACCCGGCTGGACCTGAACCGCCTGCTCGGCAGCCGGCCACGCGAGGGCTCCGCCCCGAGTAACGATGCCGACCTGCCCCTGGTCGTCCAGGCGCACCCGGATCCCCTGATCGAGGCGCGGCTGACCGCCACGGAGCTGCATTACGGCGACCTTCGCGCCACGGAGGCGCGCATCCAGGCGGCGATGGTCGAGGACCGCATCGTGGTGGACGACCTGTCGATGCGCGCCTTCGGCTCGCGCATCCAGGCCAAGGGCCAGCTTGAGCGGCGCGGCGACGACGTCGCCGTCCTCGCCCAGGCGGCCCTGCGCGAGGGCAATCTCGAGACGCTGCGCCGGGCCTTCGGCATCCGTTCGCTGCCGCTGACGGGCGGCCGGCTGGAGGCGCGGGTGATCGTCCAGGGACGGGGGCGCAGCCTCAACGCCGCCGCGCGCAATGCCAGCATCGGCGCCGTGGTCGCGATGAACGGGGGGCAGATCCAGCGCGAGGTGATCGAGATGGCCTCGACCGACCTGCGCTCGCTCTTCCGCACGCCACGGGGGATGACGCCGGTCGCCTGCCTTCTGGCGGTGGCCGAGATCCGGGCCGGGGCGGGAGAGGTGGCGCCGCTGCGCATCCAGGCCGGGACGGGGACGATCGCGGGGATCGCGACGTTCGATCTCAACCGCCGGCAGCTCGACCTCGTCATCGGCAGCCAGCGCGACACGACCAGCTTCTTCGCGCTCGACATCCCGATCCGCGCGAGCGGCAGCTTCGCGAGCCCCACGATCCGCCCGGCTCGCTGGTCGCCGGAGGGCCGGGCGCGGCTGGCGGCGGGCGATACGGTGGCGGCGGTGCCCGCCGAATTGCGCGACTTCGCGCGAGGAAACCTCTGCTACCGTGCCGGGGCGAATTCGATCCGGCCGACGACCGCGCCGCCGCGGGCACAGGCCTCGCACAACAACGCACGGCAGCCTGCGACACAAACGCGACAAAATATGCGCCGTTAAACGGGCATCAGCCCCTTACTTATTGCTGATAATCTATCTTAAATCCAGCCGTCGCTATCGCTGCGTTGGTTGGAGAGAATTCGGCGAATAACCGTCAGATCCGATGCTGAATATTAACTGTTCATCTCATCGGACGGAATGAAACCGATCTTCAAACCTTCATATCACAAGAAGATTTGGAGGAAAAATGACAAATCTATCGACTTCCGGTTATGCGGTTCTGGCTGCCGCAGTCTATAATGACAATCAAACCCGGGTAGGGCCCTATGCCCGCCAATTATTGCGTCGCGAAGACGGATGCGGGTTTCATGCCGCCCTGTACATGCGCTCCGTCGGGGGGCAGATCGAATTCGTCCTGTCCTTCGCCGGTTCGGAAACCACCGAGGGCGGTGTCGACTGGAAGGCCGACTTGGCCTTTGGGGGCAACACGGCAGGGAATGCCGGCGGCACGATGACCCGCTTCGGGGCGATCTCGCCGGTCGTGGGCCTGCTGGGCGTGGGCCTGTCCTCCCTCGCGGCGGATGCGACGACGCTTCTCGCCAAGCAGAAGCACTGGGCCATCTCCTTCACCGAGCTTGCGCAGCGGACGGTCCAGGACAAGCCGCTCATCCTCACCGGCCATTCGCTGGGCGGCGGCCTCGCGCAGATGTCGGCCGCGCATACGGGCGTGGCTGCCGTCACCTTCTCGGCGCCGGCGGTCAGCGCGGTCGCAGGCGTGGAGGCGATGTATCTGCGCAAGAGGCCGCGCATCGTGAACTTCCGGGTCAAGAACGACCCCGTGAACGTCTCCGAGCAGGCCGGCCACCGCCTCGGCGTGGTGGTGAACATGATGAGCCCCCGCAGCGTCGCGGAGGCCCACCAGATGGGCAACACCCTCGCCGAGCTCCTGCCGCAGGGTCAGTTCTCGACGACCGGCGCCAAGGACCCGTTCAGCTTCACGGGCAACGTCTCCGTCAGCCACTGAGGGCCGAAACCCTCAGGATTCCCGGACGAGGACGTGCTTCTTTCGCCCGGCCGAGAGCTTGGCCGACCCGTCCCGCAGGTCCTCGGCGGTCACGGCGCGCTGGGCGTCGCTCACGACCTCGTCATTCAGCCGGATGCCGTTCTGCGCCACCAGCCGACGGGCCTCGCCCTTGCTGGCCGCGAGGCCGGCGCTGACCAGCAGGTCGGCCAGGATCGCGGGCAGGGCGGCCGTGATGGCGGGAAGCGTATCGGCGGCCGCGCCCTGTTCGAAGGCGAGGCGCGCCGTCTCGGCGGCCTCTTCCGCGGCGGCGCGGCCATGCAGCAGCGACGTGGCCTCGGTGGCGAGGATCTTCTTCGCCTCGTTGATCTCCGAACCCTCAAGCGCGGCCAGCCGGCGCACTTCGTCCATCGGCATGTCGGTGAAGAGTGCCAGGAACTTGCCCACATCGGCGTCCTCGGCATTGCGCCAGAACTGCCAGTAGTCATAGGGCGAGACGCGCTCGGCGTTCAGCCAGACCGCGCCCGCCGCGGTCTTGCCCATCTTGGCGCCCGAGGCCGTGGTGATGAGCGGCGCGGTGATGCCGAAGGCATCCTTCTGGTCCATCCGGCGCACCAGGTCGGTGCCCATGACGATATTGCCCCACTGGTCGGAGCCGCCCATCTGCAGCGTCACGCCATGGCGCCGGCGCAGTTCCACGAAGTCGTAGCTCTGCAGCAGCATGTAGTTGAATTCGATGAAGGTCAGCGGCTGGTCGCGGTCCAGCCGCATCTTCACGCTGTCCATGCTGAGCATGCGGTTCACGCTGAAATGGCGGCCCACCTCGCGCAGGAAGGGGATGTAGCCGAGCGGCGCCAGCCATTCGTCGTTGTCGAGCATGATGGCCGTGCCGGGCACGTCGCCGAAATCGAGGAAATTGGTGAAGGCGCGACGGATGCCGGCCTTGTTCTCCTCGATGCGCTCCTCGGTGAGGATCAGGCGCGTCTCGTCGCGGCCCGAGGGATCGCCGATCTTGGTCGTGCCGCCGCCCATCAGCACCACCGGGCGGTTGCCGGTCTTGGCCAGCCAGCGCAGCAGCATGATCTGCACGAGGTGGCCGACATGCAGGCTGTCGGCCGTCGCGTCGAAGCCGATATACCCGGTCACCGGCCCAGCCTGGAACGCGGCCTTCAGCGCGGTCTCGTCGGTGATCTGGTGGACGAAGCCGCGCTCGCGGATGACGTCGAGGAAATCGGACATGGAACTGGGACCCGGTTGGCGTTTGGCCGTGGAGCGTAGCACAATCGTCGCATGTTGAGAATCGTGGGGCTGATGAGCGGCACGTCGCTGGACGGCGTGGATGCTGCCTGGGTGGAAACCGACGGCGAGCGGGTGGGCCAGCTCGGCCCCACGGTGACCTTGCCCTATGAGCCTGCCTTGCGCCGGGACCTGCGCCGCCTGCTGGAGCTCGCGCCCACCATCTCGGCCGAGGATCCCTTCCTGCTCGACTGCACCGCGCGGCTGACCGACCGGCACGCGGCGGCGGTGGCGCGAATCGCCATCGAGGCGGCGCGGGCTGGGCTGCCGGAGGCGGAGCTCGTCGGCTTCCATGGCCAGACCATCCTTCATCGCCCGATCCGCCCCGGCGATGGCCTGAATTCCCGCGGCTACACCTGGCAGATCGGCGATGCGCGGGCGCTGTCCCGCGCCACGGGGCTCTCGGTCGCCTATGACTTCCGGACCGCCGACGTGACCGCGGGCGGGCAGGGCGCGCCGCTGGTGCCCATCGCCCATGCGGCCCTGGCGGCCGGGCTGCCCAAGCCGCTCGCGGTGCTGAACCTCGGCGGCGTGGGCAACGTCACCTATCTGGGCGCGGATGGCGCCTTGCTCGCCTTCGACACCGGCCCCGCCAATGGCCCGCTCGACGACTGGGCCAAGCGCTCGCTGGGCCGGGACTACGACAAGGACGGGAACCTCGCGCTTGCCGGCCAGGCCGACGGCGCGGTGCTCGGCCGGCTGATGGCCCATCCCTATCTGGCGCAGAAGCCGCCCAAGTCGCTGGACCGGCTCGATTTCGATCGGGCGCTGCGCGATGCCGGCGCGCATGATCTCTCGCCGCAGGATGGCGCGGCGACGCTGGTCGCCTTCGCCGCCGTCTGCGTGGCGGCCGCGGCGCGGCACTTCCCCGAGCCGCCGCTACAATGGCTCGTCGCCGGCGGCGGGCGGCGCAATCCGGCGATGATGCGCGCCCTGTCCGCGACGCTCAGCGAGCCCGTTCGCCCGGTCGAGGTCACCGGCTGGAACGGCGATGCGCTGGAGGCCCAGTGCTTCGCGGTCCTCGCCGCCCGCACGGCGCGCGGCCTGCCGATCAGCTTCCCCGACACCACGGGCGTGCCGCGGCCCATGGCGGGCGGGCAGGTCCTGGGCGGGCTGCTCTAGAGGATCACCCGATCAGACGGAATCGTCTGGTCGCGTAAAGATGCTCGAAAAAACAAAGAGCTAGAGACTTCGAAGCGAGCCCTAGCGAACGAAGAAGGCTCTAGGTCGTGTGGACTCTAGGGATTCCCGAAACGTTGGTTGGGTGATTCAAGGCTGCCTTTGGGGAGGCGGCCTTGGGCGTTCTGGATCGTCTGGTGTTGAGCGACGCGGCGTGGGAGCGGATGGCGCCGCTGATCATCGGTCGGCCCGACCAGAAGGGCTCAACCCGGCCGCGACAACCGCATGTTCGTCGAGGGCGTGCTGTGGATCGTGCGAACGGGTTCGCCCTGGCGCGACCTGCCCTACGTCTTCGGCGAGTGGAACAGCGTGTTTCGCCGGTTCAGCCGCTGGAGCGACAAAGGCGTGTGGCGGCGCATCTTCGAAGCGATGTCGGACGATCCTGACTTCGAATATCTGATCATCGACAGCACCATCATCCGCGCCCACCAGCACGCCGCCGGCGCCCCAAAGGGGGGGGTTGAAGATCAGGCCCTTGGCCGCTCCCGCGGCGGCCTGAGCACCAAGATCCACCTGGCCGTCCGAGGCCTGGGCGTCCCTGTTCGATTCGCCTTGACCGGCGGGCAACGCGGCGATTGCCCGCAGGCCTACGCTCTGATCGAGGGCCTTCCCGCGGATGTCGTCATGGCCGATGCCGCCTACGACGCCGACCCGCTGCGCGAGGCGATCGCGGACAAAGGCGCCATCGCCGTCATCCCGAACAACCCGTCGCGTGCCCGCAAATACCCGCTCGACAAGCACCGCTACGCCCAGCGCCATCTGGTCGAATGCTGCTTCTCCAAGCTTAAGCAGTTCCGCCGCGTCGCCACTCGCTACGAGAAAACCGCGAGGAACTACCTCAGCGTCGTCACTCTCGCTGCTACCATCCTGTGGCTACGATAACTGTCCACACGACCTAGCCGTGATGCAAGCTTCACACCGCTGAGGCCGCTTTGGGCCTATCCTTCCGTGCAACGCCCTGGAGGAACACGCCCGTGATCGACATCCGACCCACCGCCGAGACCTTCACCGCCTTGCTCAAGCAGGGCGACTTCCACGGCGCGGCCGAGCGCTTCTGGCACGAGGACGTCTCCAGCATCGAGGCCATGGGCGAGCCGCGCGCCGTCCACGGCAAGGCGGCCGTCGCTGCCAAGGGCGCCGCCTGGTACGCGGCGCATGAGGTGAAGGCCTTCGAGGTAGAGGGGCCCTATGTCAACGAGGACCAGTTCGCCCTGACCATGCGCATCGACGTGACCGTGAAGGCATCCGGCCAGCGCGTGCAGATGACCGAGGTCGGGCTCTACACGGTCGATGAGGACGGCATGATCGTGGAGGAGCGCTTCTTCTACTGATCAGACGCCCGAATCCGGCGCGTCGCACATGTAGCGGGAGAGATGGTAGGGGCGCGCCGCCAGCCCCGAGCAGAAGCTGGACACCACCGGCTCCAGAAGTTCGAACAGTGCCTTCTGATCGGCATTGGCCGCATCCAGCCGGTCGCGCGCCGCCTCGGCCTCGGCCGCCAGCTTCGCCATATCGAGCAGGGTGTGCCGGCGGTCGCGATAGACGAAGCGTCCGCCGATCATCACGTGGCGCACGGCGGTCGCGTCCTCGGCATGGACGATCTGGTTGAGCGTGGCGTTGTGCGGCATCCAATGCGGCGTCACGAGGTCGAGGAAGACGAGATCCGCCTTCATCCCCGGCGCGATCGCGCCGATATCGGTGAAGCCGGCCGCCCGCGCGGAGCCCAGCGTGCCGGCCTCATAGACCTGCTCCGCCGTCGCCCAGGCGCGCGTGTCCGGCGTCTGCACATGGGAGACGAAGGCCGCGAGCCGCATCGCCTCATACATGTTCGAATTGTCGCCGCTGGTGACGCCATCCGTCCCCAGCCCGACATTCACGCGGAGATCCAGCGCGCGCTTCAGCCGGAACATCCCGTTGCCCAGCTTCATGTTCGAGGCGGGATTGTGCGCGATGGAGGCGCCGCGATCGGCGAGCAGCCGCAGGTCGTCGTCATCCAGCCAGATGCCATGCGCGACGGTGAATTGCGGCCCGACGAGGCCCAGGCTGTCCATGTAGCGGGTCAGCGTCATGCCGTAGCTTTGCAGGCCCACCAGCGCCTGGACCTTGCTTTCGGCGACATGCGTCTGGACGCCCACCTCGTATTTCCGCGCGAGGTCGCGGCAGCCGCAGAGGAACTCCCGCGTGCAGTGATGCGGGATGGTGGGCGCCACGGCGAAGCGGATGTCCTGGGCATTCCAGCGCCAGCCGCGCAGCGCCGCCTCCATCGCGGCAAGGGTCTCCTGCCAGGGGCGCAGCCTGATCTTCTCGGCCTGGCGGCGGAGGTCGTCGGGCAGGGCGTCCAGCAGGCCGGGGATCGCCTCGTAGAGCGAGCGGTCCGCCACCATCGGCGCCACCACGGCGCGCATGCCGACGGTGGCATAGGCATCGGCCACCGCGTCCAGCCCTTCGACGGAAGGCAGGGGCATCTCGGAGCAGAGGTCGTAGGCGGTGGTGCAGCCCTTGGCGACCATCTCCGCCGCGCAAAGCAGGACGGAGAGCCGTTTGTCCGACAGCGCGCGATTGCCCCCGACCCAGGGGGCGGCGGCGAGGAGCGTCTCCAGGCTCCAGCGGTCGCCCTGGCCGCGGCCGAGGCCGCCATGGCCATGGGTATGGGCGTTGATCAGGCCGGGGTGGAGAAGAAAGCCGCGGGCATCCACCTCGCGCGCGCCCTCGGGGGCGGCGAGGTTCTCGCCGACCTCACGGATGATCCCGTCCTGGATCAGGATATCGGCGAAGGCGGCCCGTCGCAGCGAGGCATCGGCGAGGCGGCCGCCCCGGATGATCTGCCAACCGGGTTCCGCCTTCGCCATGGGGTCAGAACTCCGGGACGAGCTCGAGGGCGTCGATGGTCCAGCTGCCCTTGCCGTCCGGCTTCACCTGCAGCGGCAGGGCATTGGGCGTGCGCACATTGGCCGGCATCCCGGCCTCATAGCGGAAGGCGCGCCAGAGTGCGCCGTGGGCCACCACCAGGACGGGGGCGTGCAGCGCGGTCGCGCGGTTGATGGCGCGCACGGCCCTTGCGCGCAGCTGGGCGAAGGTCTCGGCGCCGGGGGGCGTGTAGGCGTCGGCGATCCAGTCGTCGTACCAGTCGCCCATCGGCTTGCCTTCCTGCTCGCCGAAATTCACCTCGCGCAGATCCTCGTCGACGAGGACCGGCAGCTTGAGGGCTTCGGCGACCATATCGGCCGTGTCCTTGGCGCGGCTCAGCGGCGAGGAGATGATCGTCTTGATGGGCACCACGCGCATGGTCCTGGCCGCCCGCCTGGCCTGCATCACGCCGACCTGGTTCAGCGGGATATCGACATTGCCCTGGCTCAGCCCCTCGGCGTTCCAGTCGGTTTCCCCATGACGGAGGAACCAGAAGGGGATGGGATTGAGGCTCATGCGGCGAACCCTTCGGCTGCGAGCGTGTCCGCGAGGACAGGGAGGGAGAAAAGGCGCTTCCGATGGGCCAGGAGCGCATCGGGCGGCACCACGCCGAGGAAGCCGGCGAGCACCGTGATCAAGGCGATGTAGCAGTCGGCGGCGGTGACCGCATCGCCGACGATCCAGTCGCGGCCTTCGAGGCCGCGGTCGATATGGGCCAGCATTTCCTCCACGCGGCCGATGGCCGAGGCGCGGATCTCGCTTTCGGCCGAGGCGGGGCCGAACCGGTGAGGGCCGAGCGCGGGGTTGAGGCTGCGCGAGACATGCCACGAACCCCAGGAGAGCCACTCCATCACCCGCCAGCGCGCCAGGCGCTCGCTGGGAATGAGGCCGCTCCCGGGCGCCATCTCGCCGATCGCCAGCAGGATGGCCGGCGTCTCGGTCAGGGCCTGGCCGTCATCCAGCACCAGCGTCGGAACCTGGCCCTTCGGATTGATGGCGAGGTATTCCGGTGTGCGGCCCTCGCCCTGGCGCAGGCTGATTTCCCGCACCTCGCCGGCCAGGCCCGACAGGGCCAGGCCAAGTCGGGCCGCGAGGCTGCCGCTGCGCGTGGAGACGTAGAGGATCAAGCCGCCACGAGGCCTTCTGCCGCCATGACCTTGGCCACGGCCGGACGGGCCAGCATGCGCTTGTAGAAGCCCGCGACATTGGCCGGCAGGTCGAGCTTCAGGCGCTCCTTGGCCCAGAAGACGACGTAAAAGGGCGCGGCATCGCCGAAGGAGAAGTCTCCGGCCACGTAGTCCTTGCCCTCGAGCGCCTTGTCGAGCCAGGCGAGGCCCTTCACGAAGATCTCGCGGCCCTTTTCCTTCACGGCCTCATGGTCGCCCTCGGCCGGCGCGAAATTCACCGGGCGGAACATGCGCGAGAAGCCCTGCATGTGGATGGTGGCGACGGCATAGTCGGTCGCCTCCAGCGCCTTCGCCTGACCGTCCGCCGTGGCGGGCATGAGCTTGGCGCCCGGATTCGTCGCCGCGATCCAGAAGGCGATGGCGGGGAATTCGGTGATGACCGAGCCGTCGTCCTTCTGGAGCGTCGGCACCTTCGACTTGGAATTGATCGCGGTGAATTCCGGCTTGAACTGCGCGCCTTCGCGGATGTTCAGCCATTCGGCCTGATAGGGCGCGCCGCTCTCCTCGAGCAGGACGTGGATGCCGAGGGAACAGGCGCCGGGGGCATAGAAGAGCTTCATGGGGACGTTTCCTTCTTGCGGGTTCAGCCGGCTTCACGCGCGACGGCGCGCTGGACGGCGGGGCGGGCCTTCATGGCCTCGTAATGCTTCGCGATCTTCGGCGGCAGGGCGATGCCCAGCGGGCCGACGCACCACCGTTCCAGGAAGAACAGCCCGGCATCGGCCACCGAATAGCCGGAGGCCAGCAGCCAGGGATCGCCGGCGATCCTGCCCTCGATCAGCGCGAGGTAGTTCTCGGACATGGCCTTGCCCTGGGCGACGACGCGGGGATGGTCGGCCTCGTCCTTCCCGAAATTCCCGGGGCGGAACTGCCGGGTGAAACCCTGCGGGTGCACGGTGCCGCAAAGGTAGTCGAGCCATTCGAGGGTGCGGGCCTCGCCCTCGAGATCGGCCGGGATCAGCCCCGCCGCGGGGTTGGACTTCGCGAGCCACCAGGCGATGACCGGAAATTCGGTCAGCACGGTGCCATCGTCGCGCAGGAGCGCGGGTACCTTGGCCTTGGGGTTGATCGCCAGATATTCCGGCTTGTGGACGGAGCCGTCGCGCGTGGAGACCGCCTGGGTGTCGAAGGGGCTGCCGAGCTCCTCCAGGATCACGTGGATGCCAATCGAGCAGGCACCGGGTCCGTAGAAGAGCTTCATGCAGATTCCTTCAGGTCAGCAGAACAGCGACGAGACCGACCTCTCCTCGCTGATGCGACGCATAGCTTCGGCGAGAAGCGGCGCGATGGGAAGCTGGCGGATGTTCGTCGCATCCTGCACGGCCGAGGTGGCGGCGATGCTGTCGGTCACGATCATGGTCTCGATCGGCGACTTCTCGACGCGGGCCACCGCGCCGCCCGAGAAGACGCCGTGCGTCACATAGGCGCTGACCGAGCGCGCGCCGTGGTCCATCAGCGCCTGGGCGGCGTTGCAATGCGTGCCGCCGCTGTCGATGATGTCATCGATGATGATGCAGTCGCGGCCGGTCACGTCGCCGATGACGTTCATCACCTCGGAGACGCCGGCCTGGGGGCGGCGCTTGTCGATGATGGCGAGGTCCGAATGGATCTGCTGGGCGATGGTGCGCGCGCGCACCACGCCGCCGACATCGGGGCTGACGACCATCAGGTCACGGCCGGCGAATCGCGTCTGGATGTCGCGCGAGAAGAGCGGCGCGGCGTAGAGATTGTCGACGGGGATGTCGAAGAAGCCCTGGATCTGGCCGGCATGCAGATCCATGGTCAGCACGCGGTCGGCGCCGGCCTGGGTGATGAGGTTAGCCACCAGCTTGGCCGAGATCGGCGAGCGCGGGCTGCTCTTCCGGTCCTGGCGGGCATAGCCGAAATAGGGCAGCACCGCCGTCACCCGTCGCGCCGAGGAGCGGCGCAGCGCGTCGAGCGTGATCAGCAGCTCCATCAGATTGTCATTGGCGGGGTAGCTGGTGGACTGGATCACGAAGACATCCTCACCGCGGATGTTCTCGTGTATCTCGACGAAGACTTCCATGTCCGCGAAGCGGCGGACGGAGGCGTTCGTGAGCGGCATACCCAGCTTGTCGGCTACCGCCTTCGCTAAAGGCAGGTTGCTGTTGCAAGCGACGATCTTCATCGGGCCATGTCATCCCTTGGCTGGCGGCGAAGCGATAGCCGCCATGGGACGTCATGTAAACTTGACCAGGGGGCGCATCTCCCCCGCCCTCAGCGGGTATCCGAAAGCCTCAGCCGGGAGTCGAGGCGTTGCGGATGATGGTCTGCACGCCGCCCGCCGCCTGCTCGGCCGCCACATAGGCGACGTCGCCCCAGAAGCGCGAGAGCGAGCCGGCCGGCACGTCGTTCAGCTGCACCACGCGGCCGAGCTCGTGCCCGTCGCGGCGGGAGACGATCCACTGGATCTCGACGCGCTGGGTCGCGGGATTGACCGTCACGACGCTGACCTGCGCCGTCACGGCGAAGGCCGCGCCCTCGGCCGTCTCCTGCATGACGTAGCCCTGATTGCCCAGGAAGCTGCGCAGCCGCGAGATCAGGGCGGTGTTGCCGTCGCCCGGAGCGCCGGTGATGGGGATGATCCGCAGCCGCTGCGGCCCGGCCAAGATGGCCTCGGGGCTGGCCGAGGCGCGCGCGGCCTGGACCGAGAGCAGCATCTGCGTGACGCGCGGCGTCGCCTGGGCGGCCACGGCCTGGATCGTCTCGGGCGAAGCCTCGGCCCAGCTGCGGGCGGGCACCGGCATGGCCTCCACCGCGCCCTGCTCCTGCCCATCGGCGTTGCGGATGGCGAAGCGCGGCAGGACGTTCGCCCCCCGAAGCTGGGCCGTGATGTCGAGCTTCCAGTCCAGCGGCAGGGGCGTGACGGTGGCGATGGCCGGGACGTCCACGCCCTGAAGCCCCGCCGCCATGGCATCGGCGAGCCGGCCGGCGGCGGCGTCGTCCAGCAGCGCCTCGGGCGGCGGGCGAATGGCCAGGCGCACGGCGAGAGGGATGGCGAGCTGGCGCGAGGCCGCGCCGGGATTGCCCCAATGCGGCGTCAGCGCGCTGCTGCAGGCGCCGAGCGCGAGCGTCAGCGCCAGGAGGAGGGGTCTAGACCAGGACACAGGACACCATGCCCCCGAGGATCAGCAGCAGCGTGAAGAGGAAGATGTAGTGCATGGCTCGCTCATAGCACGATGGCGGAGATCTGGTGCCCCAGCGGACCGCCGCCCGCCAACGTCCGGCGGCGATGGCTGAAGAAGCGGGCCTCGTCGGAGAGGGTGTCGAGGTTCAGCGCCGAGGCGCCGATGCCCGCCGCCTGGAGGCGCGCCACGCAATAGCCCGCAAGGTCGAACTGGAAATACCCCGCGTCGCGGCCGGGGGCGAAGAAGCGCGGATCGGCCACGGCGTCGCGCAGATCGGCGCGGACCTCGTAGCTGGCCTGGGCGATGCAGGGGCCGATGACCGCCTCGATTCGCCCGCGCGCGGCTCCGAGCGCGATCATGGCCTCGGCGGTCGCCTCCAGCACGCCGGAGACGGCGCCGCGCCAGCCGGCATGGGCCGCACCGATCACCCCGGCCTCGGGGTCGAGGAACAAAGCGGGGGCGCAATCGGCGGTGATGACGCCCAGTGCCACGCCGGGCGTCCGCGTCACCATGCCATCGGCCTCGGGCAGGGCATCCCACGGCGCGCAGGCCTCCACGACGACGGGGCCGTGGACCTGACGGAGCGAGCGCAGATCGGCTGGATCGGCGCCCAAAGCGCGGGCCACGCGGGCACGGTTCTCGGCGACGTTCCCGGCCGGGTCGTCGCCGCGCAAGCCGCAATTCAGCTCGGCATAGGCGCCCGTCGAGACGCCGCCCCGCCGGGTGAAGAAGCCGTGCCGCGCGGTAAGCGCGGGGTGGGTGAGAAATTCCGCCATCAGGACTCGAATCCGGCCGGTGTGGGGAGGGAAGGGTGGGCGAGGACCAGGGCCTTGAACAGCCGGCCCATCCCCTCTGGCGCGACGAGGCGCTGCGCCGCCGAGAGGACCATCCCGGCCGAGGCGGGCTTCATCCGGGCCAGCATGGCGCTGCGGGCCATCAGGCCCAGGCGCTGGAGGAAGAGGCCCATGGGAAGCGGGCCATGCGCGGCGGCTCCGGCGGCGCGGCCCGCCGAAGCGAGGGCCGCGAAGTCCACATGGGCCGTGACGTCCACCTCGCCGGGGGCAGCGAGGGGGTCGGCGCGGTCGTTGCCAAGGAGGGCCTGGAGGGTATCGCCGAAGCCGCTTTCGGCCGGGCCGTAATCGAGGGCGAGCAAGGCGCCGCCCTGGACCGCGAGCCGCGAGGCCAGGGCTTCCACGATGGACTGGCCCGGTTCGCAGATCTCGCGGATCGCGCCTTCGGGCGCTTCCTCGGCGTGATCGCAATCCTGCTCCACGAAGGAAGCCTTCGCCACGAAGCGTT
The DNA here is from genome assembly GCF_965227005.1 of Roseococcus sp. Classification (NCBI taxonomy): domain Bacteria; kingdom Pseudomonadati; phylum Pseudomonadota; class Alphaproteobacteria; order Acetobacterales; family Roseomonadaceae; genus Roseococcus; species Roseococcus sp. The sequence continues at coordinate 122,304 of NZ_CBDDFJ010000017.1, read as the reverse complement.
CGCGCCATCCGCCCGGCCGCTTCACGAATTGCCGGATCGGCAGGGCATCGAAGAACTCATTGGCCAGGACGATCGCCGGGCCGTTCGGCAGGGTCGCGACATCCGCATGCCAGGCGGCCACCCGCCCGCCCAGCCGGCGCGCCTGCTCGGCCTTCAGCATCGGCGAGGTCTCCACCAGATGGACCTCGGCCGCCTGGCCGAAGGCCGGCATCATCTCGTCCACCGCTCGCAGCGCATCGGCCATCAGCGTGCCGCGGCCCGGTCCGAGTTCCGCCAGCACCACGCGCCCCGGCGCGCCCATCGCCTGCCAGGTGACCGCCGCCCAGAGGCCCAGGCACTCGCCGAAGGCCTGGCTCATCTCGGGCGCGGTCGTGAAATCGCGCCCGATGCCCTCGCCCCGGGCGTAATAGGCCCCGGCCGCGCGCGCCATGAAGGCGTCGAGCCGTTCCATCAGATCGCGGCCCGCCGGCTCCGCCAGATGAGGAAGGCGCCGACCAGCACCATCGGCAGCGAGAGCAGCTGCCCCATGGTCGCGCCCGCGAAGAGGAAGCCGAGATTGGCGTCGGGCTCGCGGAAGAACTCGCCGATGATGCGCGCCACGCCATAGCCGGCCGCCATCGCGCCCAGGAAGAAGCCGGGTCGCCGGCGGTTTGCGGGGAAGCTCCAGAGCACGATCAGCAAAGTGAAGAGGAGCAGGCCTTCCATACCCGCCTGGTAGAGCTGGCTCGGGTGGCGGGGGATCTGCATCCGGTCGCCGGGGAAGACCATGGCCCAGGGCACGTCGGCCGCGCGGCCCCAGAGCTCGCCGTTGATGAAGTTGGCGATGCGCCCGAAGAACAGCCCGATCGGCGCCACGATCGCCACCCGGTCGCCGAAGCCCAGGATGTTCAGCTTCTGGCTGCGGCAGAACAGCACCGTCGCCACCACCACGCCCAGCAGCCCGCCATGGAAGGACATGCCGCCCTGCCAGACCATCAGCGCCTCGAGCGGATGGAAGAGGTAATGTCCGGGCCGGTAGAAGAGCACGTAGCCCAGCCGCCCGCCGAGGATGACGCCCAGCGTCGCCCAGGTGACGAAGTCGTCGACCTGCTCGGGCGTGGCCATCTTCGGCTCGGCCACCACCAGCCGCCGCATGAGCCGCCAGCCCAGCACGATTCCCGCGATATAGGCGAGCGCATACCAGCGGATGGCCAGGGGCCCGATCTGGATCGCGATGGGGTCGATCATGGGGAATTGCATGGTCGGTAGGGGTAGCCCGCCGCCGCGGCTCAGGGAAGCTGCCCGCTACCCTACCAGGCTCCGGCCCAGCCATCCCGCCGCGGGTCGGAGGCCGCCATCCGCATCCCGTTGTCCAGCACACGGATCGCCTCGACGCTGCACGCGCCTTCGAGGTCGCCGACCACCTTCACCTCATGGCCACGCTCGCGCAGCCCGGCGATGGCGGCCTCGCCGAGGCCGCGCTCGACCGTCAGCACGTCGCCGCCCGCATGGGGGTAGTTGGATTCCTGCCCGGGCTGGGAGGAGGTCCAGCGCGGCGCCTCCAGCGCCTGCTGCGGGTCCATGCCGAAGACGGCGCAGGCGACCAGCACCTGGAAGTTGACCTGCACCTGGTTGTCGGCGCCGGGCGTGCCGAAGACCATCCAGGGCCTGCCGTCCTTCATCACCATCGGCGCGTTCATGGTGTGCCGCACGAGGCGTCCCGGCGCGAGGGCGTTGGCATGCCCCTCGTCCAGATGCCAATAGGACATGCGGTTGTTGAACAGGATGCCCGTGCGCCGGCCCGTCACCCCCGAGGCGAAGGCCGAATTGAGGGACTGGATGCCGGAGACCGCGTTCCCCTCCGCGTCCACCACGCAGAAATAGGTGGTGTCGGCCTCGGCCAGGGCGCGCACCGGCAGATGCGCGGCGCGCTCGCCGATCGCCGCCGCATGGGAGGCGGCGCGAGCGCCGGAGAGCAGCGTCGCGAAATCCGGCGCTTCCCGTCCCGCTTCCGCCTCGCGGTCGAGGAAGGCGCGCTTCTTGGCCTCCACCATCCGATGGATCAGCGCCGCGCTGCCCCAGCCGAGCGCCGCGAGGTCGGTGCCCTCCACGATCTTCAGCATCTGCAGCATGGCGAAGCCCATGGAGGGCGCGGGCGTCTGCCGCACCTCGAAGCCGCGCCAAGAGATGCTGATGGGCGGCGCGAGCCGCGGTCTCACCGCGCTCAGATCCCCGGCCGCGACCAGGGTGCCCGCCTCCGCCATGTCCGCCGCGACGTCCCGCGCCACGAGGCCGGTGAAGAACTCCTCCGCGCCGGAGGCGGCGAGGCGCTGCAAGGTCTCGCCCAGCGCGGTCTGCCTCATGAGCGCGCCGAGTCCGGGCACCGCGCCGCCGGGCAGGAAGGTCGCCGCGCTGATCGCGTCCGATTCCAGGCGGCGGCGGTTCTCGCCGATGAAATGGCGCAGCGCATGGGTGGCGGCGAAGCCGTCTTGCGCCGCCTCGATCGCCGGGCCGAACAGCGCGCCCCAGGGCCGCGCGCCATGCGCGGCATGCAGTGCCGCGAGTCCCGCGACCTTCCCCGGCGTCTGCACCGAAAGCGCTCCGAAGACAGGGATGCCACCCTCGGAGCGATACCGCGCGATGGTCGCCGCGGCCGGCGCCTGCCCCGTGCCGGCATAGGTCTCCGCGCGGCCCGTCTTCGCCGACCAGTGGTGATAGAAGCCGTCGCCGCCGAGGCCCGACATATGCGGCTCGACGACGCCCAGCGTCAGCGAGATCGCCACGGCCGCGTCCGCCGCCGTGCCACCGGCGCGCAGCACGTCCATCCCTGCCGCGGTCGCCACCGGATGGTTCGTCGCCACCGCGCCGCGGCGGCCCATGATCAGCGGGCGGCGCGCCCGGATGCCTTCATAGGACATGGAACGGTTTCCTTAGTTTTCAGGGAGCTTGCAGCACCGCCATGCAGGCTGCCGGCAGCTGCGGGCGCGGGCCGGGCGGGCGAGGGCGGGGATGCCGTGCCGCGTCGCTCAGCCACCAGTCGAGCCCGGCATCGCAGCCGTCGCCGGCCGGGATCGCCGGGCCGGGACGGCAGTCGGGCGAGCCGGCCGGGCAGCGCAGGCGCACATGCATGTGGCTGTCATGCCCGAACCAGGGGCGGACGAAATGCAGCCAGGGCTCGCCGCGATGCAGGGCGCAAAGGCTGCGCTTGATGCCATGGTTCACGAAGATGCGTTCCACGCCGGAGCTGCTCGCGGCGAGGCGGATCAGCCGCGCATGCGCCTCGGTGAAGCGTGCCGGGTCCACGGCCGACTGGTCGCGCAGCACCAGCGAGGTCTCGGGGATGTTCTCCCGCGACGGGCGGCTCATCGCCGGCTTGCGGCTGAGGTCGAGCCAGATGTCCACGTCGATCCCGGCCTGATGGCTGGCATGGCCGAAGGGCATGGGCCCACCGCGCGGCTGGCCGAGGTCGCCGATCCAGAGGTCCTGGCCCGAACGCTGGGCGAAGGACTGGATGAAGCGGATGAGGTCGGGATGGCCCCAGTTGCGGTTCCGCGAGAGGCGGACGACCTGGTAGCCGGGGCCCTCGGGCGGAAGCTCGACCGCGCCGGCGATGCAGCCCAGGCCGGTGGTGCCGATGACGCGGGCCGGGCCTGACGAGGGGCGGGGGGTGGTGGACCAGCTTTGGGCCTGGGCCGGCAGGGCGCAGAGCAGAAGTAGAAGGACGCGCGCGGCCTTAACCACGGGCGCGGTCCAGGAGGCCGGTGGTGGAGCGGCCGGGAAGCAGTTCGAGCAGCTCGGTCCGCCCCCCCCAGGAGGCGACCTCCGTCGCGCCGACCACCTGGTCGATCCGGTAGTCCGCACCCTTGAACAGGCGGTCCGGGCGCAGCGCCAAAATTGCCTCCAGCGGCGTGTCCTCCTCGAAGGCGACCACCGCATCGACCGAGGCCAGCGCCGCGATCACCGCCACGCGATCCGCCAGTGGGTTCATCGGCCGCGTCGGCCCCTTCAGGCGACTCACCGAGGCATCGGCGTTCAAGGCCACCACCAGCCGGTCGCAATGCCCCCGCGCCGCCCGCAGCATCCGCGTATGGCCCGCATGCAGCACGTCGAAGACGCCATTGGCGAAGCCCACCACCAGCCCCTGATCCCGCCAGGACTGCACGAGGCGCTGCGCCGCCGGCCAGCCGAGCATCTCGCCCGTGGCGCCCTCGGCCTCGCGCAACGCGTGGTCGAGCTCCGCCGCCGAGCAGGTCGCCGTGCCGAGCTTGCCCACCACCACCCCGGCTGCCGCATTGGCCGTGCGCATGGCCGCCTCCAGGTCCATCCCGGCCGCGATCGAAAGAGCCAGCGTCGCGATCACCGTGTCGCCCGCGCCCGAGACGTCGAAAACCTCGCGCGCCATGGTCGGCAGGGCCACGGCCGGGGCGTCGCGGCAGACCAGCATCATGCCCTTCTCGCTGCGGGTCGCGAGCACGGCGTCCACCGCCACCTCGGCCATCACGGCGCGCGCCGCGGCCTCGCATTCGGCGTCCGAGCCCACCGGCAGGCCCGAGGCCTCGGCCAGTTCGCGGGCATTGGGCGTGAGGCAGGCCGCGCCGGCATAGCGGGAGAAGTCGCGCCCCTTGGGGTCGGCGATGACGGGGATGCCCCGCGCGCGGGCGGCGCCGATCGCCAGCGCGATGACCCCCGGCGTCAGCACACCCTTGCCGTAATCCGAGAGGATCAGCGCATCGGCCTGGGCCAGCACCTGGGCCAGGGTGGCGGCGATGGCGTCGGATTCGGCGGCGCTGGCCTCGGACACCACCTCGTCATCGACGCGCACGATCTGCTGGCGGCCGGCGATCACGCGCAGCTTCACCGTGGTGCGCCGCCCCGGCGTGCGCAGGAGCCGCGCCGCGCCGCCGAGCAGGCCGTCCAGCTCCGTCGCCTCGGCATCCTCGCCGACCAGGCCGATCAGCGCCGGCAGTCCGCCGAGGGCGGCAATGTTGCGTGCCACATTGCCCGCGCCCCCGGCCATGGATTGCGTGCGCCCCAGGCGCACCACCGGCACCGGCGCCTCCGGGGAGAGCCGGCTCGCGTCGCCATAGAGGAAACGGTCGAGCATGACGTCGCCGAGACAAACGATCCGGCGACCGGAGAGATCGAGCATGCGAGCGTTCTATCCCAGGACGGCCGTTGGCCGAAGGGGCCCAGGACGGCCGATGGCCGAAGGGGTGTCAGTTCAAGATCTGGTGCAGCCGCTCGGCCGCCTGCGTCAGCGGCGCCGCCGGAACGGGGGAGGCCGGCCGGGTCGCGGTCGGATAGGCGCGGGCCAGGGCGGCGAGCACCGCCTCGATCGCCGGCAGCGCGGGGCCGAGCCCGTCCGTCCGCAAGGCCGAGCCCAGCCGCGCGAAGCGGGCGGCCGCGGCCCGGTAGAGGCCATAGCCGTCCAGATAGGGCTCCAGCCGGTCCGGCTCCCGCAGGGCCGAGACATATTGCTGCGCGGCGCGATCCGCCATGGCGGCGATGACGATGGTCTGGACCTTGGCGATGCCGCCCGGACTCGGCGCCTTGGCCTCGGCGGCGATCAGCGCGGCCAGGACGGCGGCGGCCGCGCGCTCCACCACGGGCAGGGATGCGCGGTCGAGCGCCAAGGTCGAGGCGCGCTCCATCTCCGCGCGGAAGGGGGTGACGCCGAGGCGCGTCAGCACCTCCTCCAGCTCGGAATAGACCTCCGCGATGGGGTGGGCGAACATCTCGCCGGCCGCCTGGGGCTCGCCGAGGCGTGTAGATATCGCGCCCGGCGAGGTAATGCGCGGCGATCACGTCCATGGCCACCAGGAACTCGACCGGAATCGCGCGAGGCCAGCTCGGGGTCGATGCCGCCTTCACCGCCTTCGCCGCCCTGGGCGGTCGGAACGGCCGGGATGTTCGGCAGCGAGGGGGGCGTCTGCGCGCTGGCGGAAGCGCCCGCCAGCGTGAAAACGCCCCAGGCCAAGCCACATTCTGGTGGAAACCCGCCGCCCGATCATTTCCGCATCCCACCCTGTCACCCTAGCATGTGGCCATGATTCTCTGTCTTTCCCAAGTTCTCGACGAGGCCCAGCGCAAGCGCGTCCGACGACCTCCTCGCGACGGCGGAGTTCGTGGACGGCGCCGCGACGGCCGGATGGCATTGCCCGCCTCGTCAAGGCGAACCGCCCAGGCGGGCGGCCGGCCATGCGGGCGCGCGCCAGGCCGGCGCGCTGGTGGCCGAGGCCCTGCGCCAGCACCGGTCTTCCGGGCCGCGGTGCAGCCCCGGCGGATCGCCCGCCGCTCTTCGCCCGCTACGGCCTGGGCGACTCCTACGGCACGCATGTCGATGACGCACTGATGGGCGCGGAGGCCCTGGCGCAGCGATGTGGCGGTGACGGTCTTCCTCGTCGATCCGCTGAGCTACGAAGGCGGGGAGCTGGTGATCGAGGATCCGGCCGGCGAGCAGGCCTTTCGGGCTCGGCGCCGGCGACGCCATCGCCTATCCGGCGACGAGCCTGCATCGCGTGGCGGAGGTGACCTCGGGCGAGCGGCGGGTGGCCGTCACCTGGGCACAGAGCCTGGTCCGCGATGCGGGGGCGCGGGAGATCCTCTTCGACCTCGACACCGCCCGTCAGCAGGTCTTCGGCCGCGAGGGCAAGAGCGCGACCTTCGACCTGCTGGCCAAGAGCCACGCCAACCTGCTGCGGCGCTGGGCCGAGCCTTAACGGCACAGATGGCCCCAGGAAGTCGAAGTTGCCTCAGGCGAGGTTCAGCTGCCAGGAGACCCCGAAGCGGTCGTTCACCCAGGCGAAGCGCGGGCTGAAGCCGTAATCCCCCGTCGGCATGAGAAACTCGCCGCCCTCGCCCAGGGCGGCCGCGATCCGGTCGAGCTCCTCGGGCGAGTCGAGATTCACGAAGAGCGAGACGGAGGGCGTGAAGTCGAAGCCGTGCCGCACCGGGCTGTCGATGCAATGGATGTCCTGGCCGCCGACCCGGAAGCGTGCTCGGAGCACGCTGCCCTCCGGGGAAGGCTCGCCTGGGCCGTAGCGTTGGATGGCCAGGATCTCTCCGTCCTCGAAGAGCGACACGTAGAGGTTCATCGCTTCCTCGGCATGGCCGCCCTGGAACATCAGGAAAGGGCGGACCTCGCTCACCGCGCGCGCGCCAGCACCTTCCGCGCCCGATCCACCACCGGCAGGTCAATCATCGCGCCCTCGAAGGCCACGGCGCCCAACCCTTGGGCCAGCGCCTGGTCGAAGGCGGCGATGAGCCGGCGCGCCCGATCCACATCGGCGAGCGAGGGACCATATTCCTCGTTGATGATGGGCACATGCAGCGGGTGGATGCAGGCCGTGCAGCCGAAGCCCAGCTTGCGCGAGCGCTTCAGCGAGGCCCGGTAGCCCTCCAGATCCGAGAAGTCGGCGAAGGCGCCGACCGAGCCCAGCGGCAGAATGCCCGCGCCGCGCGCGGCCGCGACCGTCAGCATGGCATAGACATACATGCTGTCCGCGCCGGGCTCGGCCTCCAGCTCGGTGGCAAGGTCCTCGCTGCCGATGCCCAGCGCGGCCATGCGCGGGTCGGCATGGGCGATGGCGTGCAGCTGCGGCAGGGCCTGGGGCGTCTCGACCACGCCGATGAAGCGGGTGTGTCCGTGCGGCAGGCCCAGCGCGGCTTCGCGCGCCGCGACGACCTCGCTCAGCAGCTTCACATGCTCCGGGCCCATCAGCTTGGGCAGCATGAGCGCGGAGACCTCGGGCATCACGGCCGCGGCGATATCGCCGATGCTCATCTCCATGGGGCGGTTGATGCGCACGCAGACCTGGGCGCCGGCCTGGCTCACCATCTTCGCGGCGGCGGGCAGGGCGTCGCGCGCGGCCTGCTTCTCGCCGGGGGGGATGCTGTCCTCCAGGTCGAGGATGATGACGTCGGCCCCGCGCGTATGGGCCTTGGCGACGAAGCGCTCGGCGGTGGCGGGAACGAACAGCAGGGAACGCCAGTTGGGCGCGGGCATGGTTGTCACTCCAGGACGATGGATTTCGGAAATATTCTAGTCAGGACCGCCGACGCTGGGCAGCATGGCAACGGAAGAGGAGGAACAGCCCATGCGGCGGACGAGGCGACGGACAGGACTGGCCGCGCTGCTCGTGGTCGCGGCGGGCCTTCCCGCCCTGGCGCAGACGCCGCCGCCTGCTCCCGCGCCGGTCGCCCGGCCGGCGGCGGGCGATCCGCCCTCCAGCCCGGCGGCCGCGCCGCGGGAGCCGGCCGATTGCAAGCGGCTCTGCCTCCCGCGGTATCGCAACTGCATCCGCCCTCGCGGCTGCTCCTGAGGTGGTCAGGCGACGCCCTCGAAGGCCGCGCCCGTCCCCAGCATCGCCGTGATCCGCGCCTCGTCGTAGCCCATCTCAGCGAGAACCTCGCGTGTGTTCCGGCCGAGCTGCGGCGCGGGCAAGGTCTCCTCGCGCATGCCGCCGCTGAAGGTATTCGCCACCCGCGTGCGGCGAATACGTCCCTCGGTCGGATGCTCGTCGAAATGCCAGAAGCCGACCTCGCTCAGATGCGGGTCGTCCAGCAGGTCATCGATGGTGTTGTAGGGGCCTGCCGGGACGTCGGCCTTCGCGAAGATCTCCAGCCAGTCCGCCGTGGTCTTCGTGACCAGCGCCTGGACCTGCACGGTGAAGTAGTCGGCCGCGTTCTCGGTGCGGGTGAGGGCGGTGCGGAAGCGCGGGTCCTCCTTCAGCTCCGGGCGCCCGACGGCGTCGAAGAAGGCGAAGGCCTGCTTGTTGTTGTTCGGCCGCACCGTGATGTGGCCGTCGAGCGTCGGCAGCGGGCGATAGTCGGGCGAGAGCAGCCGGGCGTCGCCTGTCGGGCCTTCCGGCGGGTCGAAGGTGGAGGCGCCCAGATGCTCGCTCATGACGAAGCTCGCCATGTTCTCGAACATCGGCACCTCGATGGATTCGCCCACGCCGGTCTTCTCGCGGCGATAGAGCGCGAAGCCCACGCTCTGCGCGGCGATGAGGCCGGTGGTGTGGTCGGTCATCACCATCGGCACGAAGCGCGGCTCGCCGGTCGCGCGCTCGAAGGTGCCGGCCACGCCCGAGAGCGACTGGATGATGGGGTCGTAGGCCGGGCGGTTGTAATAGGGTCCGCCCCGGCCGAAGGCGACGATGCCGCAATGGATGAGGCGCGGGTTCGCCTTCGAGAGGGCGGGAAAGTCCAGCCCCGCGCGCTCCAGCCCCTGGGGGCGGACATTGGTGACGAAGACGTCCGCCTCGGCGATCAGCGCCTTCATCGCCGCGAGCCCCTCGGGCTGCTTGATGTCGAGCCCGATGCTGCGCTTGTTGCGGTTGAAGTTGATGAACTTGCCACTCATCGCGGGGGTGCGGCTGCCGGCCGCCAGGAAGCGCAGGATGTCGCCGCCCGGCGCCTCGACCTTGATGACCTCCGCCCCCTGGTCGGCCAGGGTGCGCGTGCAGATGGGGCCGACGACGACGGTGGTGAGGTCCACCACCTTCACGCCGGCAAGGGGGCCACTCATGCGAATTCCAGCTCCATCTGCGCGCAAAGTTTTCCGGCGTGGTCGGCCACCCAGGCGTCCATCCTGCCGTCCTTCAGACCCGTGCCGGCCAGAGTGATCGTGTCGCCGACGTAGATTGGCCGCGTCAGCCGCGCGCCGAGACCGACCAGGCGATGGCCGGGCGCATTCTTCACGGCGGCATCCAGCAGGAGCTGCATGGTCAGCCCGCCATTCTCGACCGTGGCGGGATAGCCCTCCTCGGTACGGGCGTAGTCGGCGTCGTAATGGATGCGATGCGCGTTCCAGGTCACGGCCGAGTAGCGGAAGATCAGCGTGGGCGGCAGGTGCTTCCGCTCGGACCAGGCCGCCTCGGCCGGGGCGGGCGTACCCTCATTGACCGGCGACTTGGTGCCGACGGGGACGGCCTCGCGATAGACCGCGTCGAACTCGTCCACGGCGACGGTCTCGCCGTTCACCTCGAAGGTGTTGCGCAGGGTCAGCACGCAGAGGAGGCCGGTGCGCGCCTGCTTGGGCTCGATGGCCGCCACCTCGGACTTCTTCACCAGCGCATCGCCCACGTGCAGCGCGCCGGGGATGCGCACGCGCCGGCCCGCGCCCATGCGGCGGGGCAGGGGGATCGGCGGCAGGATCACACCCTTGTTGGGGTGGCCGTCGGGGCCGAGCTCGCCTTGCCGGGCGGAATCGCAGCAGAACAACGAGAACCAGTGCGGCGGCAGCTTCGCCCCGCGCGGGAAGGCGTCGGGGTCGAGGTCCAGCATGGCCGAGATCCGGCGCAGCATGCTGGGCGACACGTCATCCTGCGTGACGCGCACATGGCCGAGCCAGTCGCGCTTCACGACTTCGATCGCTTCGAAGAAATCCATGATCAGTCGGCCACCAGGTTGAGACGTCGGATGAGGGGGCCCCAGCGTTCCGCATCGACGCGGGTGACGCCGCGGAATTCCTCGGGGGTGTTGCGCGCGGCGACATCGGCGCCCACGCGGTCATAGCCGGCCTGCACGCGCGGATCGGCGAGCGCCTCGTTGAGCGCGGCCGAGATGCGCTCGACCACCTCGGGCGGTGTGCCGGTGCGGGCGGTGATGCCGAAATAGACCACGCCGGTGAAGCCGGGGATCGTCTCGGCCACCGTGGGCACGCCCGGCCAGGCGGCGCGGCGCTCGGCGCTGGTGATGGCGATGGCGCGCACGCTGGGCGTGTTGCGCACCGTCTCGGCCTCGGGCAGGCCCATGCAGCGGGCGTGGATGCGGCCCGAGAGAAGGTCGGTCATGGCCTGGGTGCTCTGGCGATAGGGCACGTGCACCATCTCGAGCCCCAGGCGCTCGCCCATGTCCTCCATCAGCAGATGCGTGCTGGCGCCGACGCCGGCGGAGGCGAAGTTGAACTTGCCCGGATTGGCCTTGATCCAGCCGACAAGCTCGGAGAAATTCTCGGCCGGGATGGAGCGGTGAACGACCACCGCATGCGCCGTCGAACAGAACTGGCCGATGGGCAGGAAGTCCTTCTCCCAGTCGTAGGACAGGCTGCGATAGAGCAGGGCGTTCAGCCCGCTATTGGTGCCCATGGTGGCGATCATCAGCGTGTAGCCATCGGCCGGCGAGCGGACGAAGGCCTCGGCGGCCGTGTTACCCGCCCCGCCCGGACGGTTGTCCACCATCACGGGCTGGCCGAGGCGCTGCTGCAGCGCATCCGCCGTGACGCGGGAGACGATGTCGGTCTGGCCGCCGCCGCCATAGGGCACGATCAGGCGGATGCCGCGGTCGGGGAAGGCGGCGCGCGCGATCCCCGGGGCCGCCAGCGCCCCGGCCAGTCCGAGCGCGGCCCGCCTGGGGAGGCGGAGATCTCGGTGCATCATGGATAGCTTTCCTCTGTATAATCTTTGGGGACAATCTGTGCCGGAAATCCACGTGGGTCAAAGTGCCGGGGCGGCCTGTTCAAGCGCGCGCGGAGCGATCAGGCTGGACGCCAAGAACCCCTGGAGGAAACGCGCATGGCCCGGCTGCCCTATTTGAATCCCGAAGACCTCGCCGAGGCGGATCGCCCGCTGCTCAAGCGCATGATCACGCTGCACCGCTGCCTGGTGAACAGCCCCGGCGCGGCGCGCGCCTTCAGCGGGCTGGGGCAGTACATCCGCTATGGGATGAAGCTCGACGCGCGGCTGCGCGAGCTCGCGATCCTGCAGGTGGGCTGGCTGGCGCGCTCGCCCTATGAGTGGTCGCATCACGTGAAGATCGGCTACGACTTTGGCGTCACGGATGACGACATCGCGGCCCTGATCGCCGAGACGGACGGCAAGCCGAACGGGCTGGATCCGCTGGCGAAGCTGGTGCTGAAGGGCGCGCGCGAGGTCTATGCCGGCGGCATGTCCCCGGAGACCTTCGCCGAATTGCAGAAGCATTTCGACAACGAGGCGATGGTGGACCTGACGGTCACCGCCGCCTTCTACTGCGCCGTGGTGCGCACGCTGGCGAGCCTCGCGATCGACGTGGAGCCGGACTACCAGAAGTACCTGGACAAGTACCCCTTCCCGGGCTGAGGCGACGCCGGGGATTCGGGGCCGCGCCCCGAATCCCCGTCACCCCGCCAGGAACCCGCCATCGGCGCAAAGCGTGTTGCCCACGACGTAGCTCGCCTCGCCGGAAAGCAGCCAGCAGACCGCCGCGGCCACCTCCTCCGGCCGACCCATCCGGCGCAGCGGCAGCCCGGCGGCGACCTGGCGCATATCGGCGATGCCCGAGCCCAGCATCATCTCCGTCACCACGCGTCCCGGCGCGACCGCGTTGATGCGCAGGCCCTGGGGCGCATATTCCATCGCCGCCGAGCGCGTGAGCATCAGCGCCGCGGCCTTGGAGGCCGAGTAGAGCGACAGCCCGGGGTTGGGATTTCGCACCCCGCTCACGCTCGCATTGTTGACGATGGTCCCGCCGCCGCCGGCCAGCATCGCGGGGATCTGGTGGCGCATCGCGAAGAAGAGCGCGCGGAGGTTCGTGTCGAAGACCTGGGCGTAGACGGCGTCGGTCTGCTCGGCGAGGGGCGCGCGCTTCTCCTGGAATCCGGCATTGTTGAAGACGGCGTCCATCCGGCCGAACCGTTCCATCACCGCCGCGACGAGGGCCGCCACCTCCGCCTCGCGCGTGACATCCGTCGCGACGAAGAGCCCTTGCGTCCCGGCCGCGCATAGCTCCTGCGCGACGGCGGCGCCCAGCGCCGCGCGGCGGCCCGCGATCACCACCGCCCGCGCACCCTCCTGCGCCATGCGCAGGGCCGTCGCGCGGCCGATGCCGCTGGCGCCGCCCGTCACCAGGCAGACCTTTCCCGCGAGCTGGCCCGAGGCAGAGGGAGACGGTGCCGGCCCGGCCAGGGCGGTGAGGCTCTCCTCATCCATGGGCGTCGCTCCGGGATGCCGCCAGCGCCTGTGCATAGCCAGCGAGGCTATCCGCCAGCCGGGCCCGCCCGTCCGGCGCCATATGCGCCAGGGCGGCCAGGACCTGGCGGCGCGCGAAATCGTCGATGCCAGCCAGGGTCGCGCGCCCCTGCCGCGTCAGCGAGAGCGGCTTGGCGCGGGCGTCCTGGGCGCTCACGCCCTCCATCACCTCGCCGGCGGCCACCAGCTTGCGCAGCATCCGGCTCACGCTGGACTTGTCGAGCACGAGGAGCTCGGCCAGCGCGGCCGCCGTCATCGCGGGGCGCGCGCCGATCTCGACCAGCGCGTGGACCGCGGAGGCGGGCAGGGCGGTCCCGGCGAGGGTGGGGCGCAGGAAGCCCAGTTCCCGCACCAGCTGGCGGGAGGCGCCGCGGATGCTTTCGGTGAGGGGATCGGTGCCATATGGTTGCATCATGCAACTATATCGGCATCCGGCGTGTCGCGCTATGGGAGACCGATGGACCAGACGAGCCTTGCCGAAGCCGATCAGCAGCACCTCGCCGGTCGCTACGACGAAGCCATTGCCGCCTACGAGGCCCACGTTGCCGCCGACCCGGCGAGCTTCGACGGCTGGAACGGGCTGGGCCACGCCCAGGCCTCGCGGCTCGAATATGGTGGGGCCATTCCGGCGCTCCGCAACGCGCTGCGGCTGCGGCCCGACGAGGCCAAGGTCCGCGTCAACCTGGCCAAGGCGCTCTTCGCCATCGGCCATGTCTCCGAGGCCGTGCGCGAATATGCCCGCGCCTGGCGCGAGGGCGATGGGGAGACGCGCGCCGCCGCGCTGCGCAACCTCGCCGTGATCGCGCCCGGCGATCCCGAGCTCGGCCATGCCGCGGTCCGCGAGATCCGGCGCTATTGGGCGGAGGCCGAGGGGGCCGGCCTCGTACCGATCGCGCCCCGGCATCGCCCCGGCGCGAAGCTGCGCCTCGCCTATTACGGCGCCTTCTTCGACCGGCCGAACTGGATGAAGATGTATATGGGCGTCATCAACGCCCATGACCGCACGCGCTTCGAGCTGCACCTCGTCGCCGACGGCCCCCCGCCCTGTGCCGCCGCCGGCTACTGCGACCACCCCGAGGACCGCATCTGGCAGGTCGAGGGCATGCCCAATGCCGAGCTGGCGCGCCACCTCGCCGAGGCCGGGATCGACGTTCTCGTGGACCTCAACGGCTATAGCCACCCCGCGCGGCTGCCCCTGCTGCTGCATCGCGCGGCCCCCGTGCAGATCGCCTGGAACGGCATGTACGGCACCACCGGCTTCCCGCACCTCGATGCGCTGGTCGGCGACCGCTGGAGCATCCTGCCCGAGGAGGAGAGCTTTTGCAGCGAGCCGGTCCGCCGCGTGGGGCAGACCTATCTTCCGTTCCGGTTCTTCTACCCCACGCCCCCCGTCACCCCGCCGCCCTGCCTGGAGGCGGGACACATCACCTTCGGCAGCCTGAACTCGGCCTATAAGCTCACCGATCCGACCCTCGCGGCCTGGGCGGCGGTGCTGACGGCCGTGCCCGGTTCACGGCTGCTGCTGCGCAACCGCGCGCTGGACCACGCCTCGAACCGGGCGGACCTGCTGGCCCGCTTCGCGGCGCAGGTGCTGGGGCCGGAGCGGATCATCCTCGAGGGCGGCGGTTCCCATGAGGACTTCCTCGCGACCTACGGCCGCATCGACTTCGCCCTCGACAGCTTTCCCTATAACGGCGGCACCACCACGGCCGAGGCGCTGTGGCAGGGCGTGCCCGTGCTGACCACGATCGGCGACCGCTGGGCGGGGCGTACCAGCCGCTCGATCCTCATGGCGGCCGGGCTCGGGGAATTCGTGGCGCCGGATGTGGCGGGCTTCATCGAGCTGGCCACGCGCCTGTCGCGCGATCCGCAGGACCTGGCCCGGCGCCGCGAGAGCCAGCGCGCGGCCCTCGCCGCAAGCCCGGCCTGCGACCCGGCGGCGCTGTGCCGCGAGCTCGAAGCGATCTACCAGGAGACCGTGGCCTCGTAGAAACCGGCCCCGCAGGCAGCGCGGACAGCGAATGCGGGGCCGCAGCCGGACCTTGTGCTACGCACGGAGGAGAAGCCGGCATGGGAATAGAGCGTTTGAGACGCATTTTCGACCTGACCACCGAACGCGGGGTCCTGGCGACGTCGGTCGCGGTCACGCTGGTCGTGGCCTTTCTCGGGATCGGCTTCGGCCTGTTCTCGGGCTCCTTCTCCATCGTCTTCGACGGCATCTATTCGATGATCGACGCCAGCATGAGCCTTCTGTCGCTCGTGGTGGTGAATCTCATTTTGTCCCACGCGGTAACCGGAAGCCTGTCGCGCAAGCTCCGGGAGCGCTTCTCCATGGGTTTCTGGCATCTGGAACCCATGGTCCTGGGGCTGAACGGGACCCTGCTGATCAGCGCGGCGCTCTATGCTCTCGTGACGGCCGTGGGCAGCCTGCTGAAGGGCGGTCGCAGCCTCGAATTCGGTTGGGCCATCGTCTATGCGGCCGTCACGGTCATCGCCTGCGTGGGCATCGCCACCGTGGAGATCCGCGCCAATCGCAAGATCCGATCGGAATTCCTCCGCCTCGACGTGAAGGGCTGGATCATGTCGGCCAGCATCACCGCGGCGCTGCTGGTCGCCTTCAGCATCGGCTACTTCGTGCAAGGCACGCGATGGCAGTGGATTTCGCCCTATATCGACCCCGCGGTCCTGGCGATGGTCTGCCTGCTGATCATCCCGCTTCCGGTCTCGACGATCCGCCAGGCGCTGGCCGACATCTTCCTCGTCACCCCGCTCGACCTCAAGCTGCATGTCGACACGGTGGCGAAGGCCTTCGTCGTGAAGCACGGCCTGGCCTCCTATCGCGCCTATGTCGCGCGCGTCGGGCGGTCCAAGGATATCGAGCTCTATTTCATCGTTCCCGCCGACGCCCCCGCACGCACCATCGCCGAGTGGGATGCCTTGCGGGACGAGGTCGGCGATCTGGTCGGGGAGGCGGGGCCGAACCGCTGGCTCACCGTCGTTTTCACGGGCGATCCCGCCTGGGCGGAATGAGCGCGGCGTCTTGGGCCTGTCACCCCAGGGTCGGGTCCAGGCGATCGCGCAGCCAGTCGCCCAGGGCCGAGACGCAGAAGGTCGTCAGCACGATCACCGCCGCCGGGGAAAGCAGGATCCACGGCGCCCGGGTCAGGTATTCGCGCCCATAGCCGACCATGGAGCCGAGCGAGGTCTCGGGCGGCTGCACGCCCAGGCCGAGGAAGGACAGGCCGCTTTCGAGAAGGATGATCTCGGGGAAGGCCAGCGTCATCGAGACGATCAGCGTCGAGGCGATGTTGGGCAGGATGTGCCGCGCATAGATCCGCATCGGCGTGGCGCCGAGCTGCCGCACCGCCGCGGCATAGCCCTGGGCATTCGCGCCGATGGCCAGGCCGCGGGCGATGCGCGCATAGCGCTCCCAGGCGTGCAGGCCGAGCAGCGCCACGAAAAGCCCCAGCGAATTGCCGAAGAAGGCCAGCACCGAGAGCGCCAGGATCAGGAAGGGTAGGCTCGCCGAAAAGTCCACCAGCGCCATCACCGCCTGCTCCACCAGCCCGCGGAAATGCGCGGCCAGCAGGCCGAGCGTGGTGCCCAGCGCGGCGCCGATGATCGTGGCGCCGAAGGCGATGAGCAGGCTCGTGCGGATGGAGAAGATCAGCCGCGAGAAGACGTCGCGCCCCAGCTCGTCCGTGCCGAGCGGATGCAGCCAGGCGCCGCCCATGCCGATCGGCGGGGAGAGGCGGTTGCGCAGGTCCAGCGCGGTATAGGCATAGGGCGCGATGACATCGGCCAGCAGCGCGGTCGCCAGCATCAGCCCGAGCCAGGACAGCGCGAAGACGGCCAGCAGGGGCAATTTCTTGCGCGCGCGCCTCGGCGCGAGGATCGCAGGCGCGGACAGGAGAGGGGCCTCAGGCATCAATGCGCTCCCTTCGGGCTGGCGCGCAGGCGCGGGTCGAGGGCGCCGTAGAGCAGGTCCACGATCAGGTTCGAGGCCACCATGGTTCCGGCCACCACCAGCAGGATGCATTGCACGACGGCGAGGTCGCGATTGGCGACGGCCACCACCAGCAGCCGCCCGACGCCCGGCCAGGAGAAGACGCTCTCCACCACCACGGCGCCCGCGATGAGGCTGCCCACCATGAAGCCCACGATGGTCACGGTCGGGATGGCGGCATTCGGCAGCGCATGGCCCGTGACGACCAGCCGCCAGGGCACGCCCTTGGCCGAGGCCGTGCGGATATAGGGCTGCCCCAGCACCTCCAGCATGGCCGAGCGCGTGAAGCGCGCCAGCACCGCCGCGCCGCCGACGCCCAGCGTGATCACCGGCAGGATCGCATGCCGCCAGCTCTCCTGCCCGCCAGAGGGCAGCCAGCCGAGCTGCACCGCGAAGACCAGCACCAGCAGCAGGCCGAGCACGAAGGACGGCACGGTGAAGCCCGCGACGGCGAGCGCCATCACCAGCCGGTCCAGGAAGGAGTTCCGGTGCAGCGCCGCGACGATGCCGGCCGGGATGCCGATCGCCAGCTTGATGAGGAGCGCGGGAATGGTCAGTGCCAGCGTCGCGGGGATGCGCTCGGCCACGAGTTGGATCGCATCGCGTCCGTCGCGCATGGAGCGGCCCAGATCGCCGTTCAGGATGGCGCCGAAGTACCGGAAGTATTGCTGCCAGAGCGGATCGTCGAGGCCCCAGGCGGCGCGGAAGGCGGCGACGGCTTCCGGCGGCGCATCCGCGCCCATGATGATCTGCGCGGGATCGCCCGAAAGCCGCAGGACGAGGAAGGCGAAGGTCACGACCATGGCGATGGTCAGCGCGGCCCGGAAGAGCCGCGTGGCGAAGAAGCGGAGCATGTCAGGCGGCTTTCGCGACGGGCGCATGCGCCAGGTGACAGGCGACCCTGCGGCCATCCGCGCGGGCCAGCAGCGGCGGGGCCTCGACGCGGCAGCGCGCGACGGCCTCGGCGCAGCGGGGATGGAAGGCGCAGCCGGGCGGGCGTTCGGCGGGGTTGGGCGGATCGCCGGTCAGCAGGATGCGCTGGCCGCGCCGGCTCGGATGCGGAATGGCGGAGACCAGCGCGCGGGCATAGGGGTGCGCGGGGTCGTGCAGGACCTCGTCCGGCGCGCCCTCCTCGACGATGCGGCCGAGATACATCACCGCCACGCGATGGCTGACCTGGCGCACGGCGCGCAGGTCATGGCTGATGAAGAGCATCGCCATCCCGCGCCGCGCCTGCAGCTCCATCAGCAGGTTCATCACCTGCGCCTGGATGGAGACGTCGAGCGCCGAGATCGGCTCGTCGCAAACCAGAAGCTCGGGCGAGGTGGCGAGGGCGCGGGCCAGCACGGCGCGCTGCCGCTGGCCGCCGGAGAGCTCATGCGGATAGCAATCGCCCTGGTCCTCGCGCAGGCCCACCTCCTTGAGCAGCCCGGCCACGATCCCCGCGCCGGCGGGGCGGCCATGGATGACGAGCGGCTCGGCCACCTGCTCGCCGATCGTCAGCCGCCGATCGAGCGCGCCGAGCGGATCTTGGAAGACCATCTGCATCCGCGCGCGCTGGGCGCGCCAGGCGGGCGTTCCGGGGGGCGGCATCGGCGCGCCCTCGAAGCGGACGGCGCCGGCATCGGGCGCCTCCAGCCCGAGGACGAGGCGCCCGGTCGTGGACTTGCCGCAGCCGCTCTCGCCCACGAGGCCGAGCGTGCGGCCCTTTTCCAGCGTGAGGCTCACGCCGTCCAGCGCCCGGACCTCGGCGGCCTTGCCGAAGGGGCCCCGACGCATCCAGTAGCGGCGCATCAGGTCGCGCGCCTCCAGCAGCGGGGCGCTCATGCGAATGCCATCACGGGCTGCGCAAGCAAGCAGGAGGTGCGGTGCGCGGGCTCCATCGTGCGGAGCGCGGGCAGCTCGTAGTTGCAGCGCCCGCAGACTTTGGGGCAGCGCGGCGCGAAGGCGCAGCCGGGCGGCATGGCCCAGGGCTCCGGCACGCTGCCGGGAATGGCGGTGAGGGGCCGGCGCTCGCCGTTCAGCGGCGGCAGCGCGCCGAGCAGGCCCTGCGCATAGGGGTGAAGGGGCGCGGCGAAGAGGCGATCGACCGGCGCCTCCTCCACGATGCGGCCGGCATACATGACCGCCACGCGCTCGCAGGTTTCGGCCACGACACCGAGATCATGGGTGATGAGCACCAGCGCCATGTTCCGCTCGCGCCGCAGCGATTGTAGCAGCTCGAGGATCTGCGCCTGGATGGTGACGTCGAGCGCGGTGGTGGGCTCGTCCGCGACCAGCAGTTCGGGCTGACCTGCGAGCGCCATGGCGATCATCACGCGCTGGTTCTGGCCGCCGGACAGCTCATGCGCATAGGCATCCAACCGGCGCGCCGCATCGGGCATGCCGACCTGGTCGAGCAGGCGCTTGGCCTCGGCACGGGCGGCGGTGCCCTTGAGGCCCTGGTGCAACGCCAGCGCCTCGACGATCTGCTTGCCGATACGGCTCACCGGATTGAGGCTGCTGGCCGGGTCCTGGAAGATCATCGCGACGGTGCCGCCGCGCAGATGGTTCAGCCGGGCGGGCCTCGCGCCCAGCATCTCTTCGCCGCGGAGGGTCACGCGGCCGGTGACGCGGGCCTTCTTCGGCAGCAGACCGAGCGCGGCCAGCCAGGTGACCGACTTGCCGCAGCCGCTTTCGCCCACGAGGCCCAGGGCCTCGCCCGGATGCACGTCGAGGCTGATGCCCCGCAGCGCCGGCGACCCGCCGAAATCGACGGCGAGGTCGCGAATGGAGAGAAGGGGCTCAGACACCCCAGTTGCCCGGCCGGAAGTCCATGAGGAAGGACTGCGCGGCCTTCCACTTGATGTCGCGCCGCTTGCCGGTGAAGTTCGCCGCCTGGTGCAGCATGGCATAGGCCGGATCGTCATGCTCCAGCACGGTGAGCAGCTTGCGCATGGCGGCGCGGCGACGGGTCGGGTCCATCTCGGCCTCCAGCGCGTCGGCGGCCACGAAGGCCTCCTCGTTGCTCCACTCGCCGCCGGCCGTGAAGGAGCCGTTGCGGCCCCAGGTATTGGGCATGTTCGAGACCGGATCGGCGATGAAGACCGTGCTCGACCAGTCGCGCAGCCCGCGGCCGCCCGGCGCGCTGATCTGGGCCCAGTTCTCGCGCATCTGGATCTGCACGTTCAGCCCGGCCGCGCGCCACATCTCCACCAGCACCTGCGCCGTCGGCGTCTGGGCGGTGTAGTAGTTGTTGAGCAGGCGATAGGGGATGGGCTCGCCGCGATAGCCGGCCTCCCGCACCAGCTTGCGCGCCTCGTCCACGTCGAAGCGGGGCTTGGGCCAATCGGCGAGATACATGTCGCCGTAGAAGGGGAACTGCATTCCGCGCGGCACCTCGGTGCGGCCCGACCAGAGGCCCTGCACGATCGCGTCGCGATCGATGGAGAGCGAGAGGGCGCGGCGCATGCGCGGATCGGCGAGCTGGGCGTGGCTCTTGTCGAAGGTGATGAAGCGATGGTTGGCGATGAGCCCGCCCAGCACCTCGAAGCCGCGATTGCGCTCGATCTCGGGGATCTGGTCGGGCGGGATGTCGCAGGCGAACTGGTACTCGCCGGAGAGCAGGCCGGCGATGCGCGCCGACACTTCCGGAACCTCGACGAAGCGGATGCGCTTCAGCGGCGGGCGGCCGCCCCAGTATTCGTCGAAGGCCTCCAGCACCAGCATGTTGTCCGGGCGGAAATCGGCCACGCGATAGGGGCCGGTGCCGATGGGCTTGCGCGACCAGGCGAGCCAGTTCGGCGCCTCCTCGAGCGCGCGCTTGTTGACCACGATGCCGATGCGATGGCCGAGGCGCTTATCGAGCACGGGATCGGGCCGCTCGGAGATGAAGCGCAGCGAATGCCGGCCGGTGATCTCGACGCTGAGGCCCGGGAAGACGGCGCGGCCATAGCTGCTCACCTCGCGCGGGACGCGCGCGGCGGCGCCGGAGCTTCCGCCCATCAGGCGCTCGGGCCCGAAGGAGGCGGCGACGTCCTCGGCGGTCATCTCGTCGCCATTGTGGAAGCGCACGCCGGGGCGCAGCGCGACATCGACGCTGCGGGCGTCCTTGCGCTCCCAGCTCAAGGCGAGGCCGGGCCGGGGGCGCAGCGTGTCGATCCAGTCGGTGTCGATCAGCACTTCCGTGTAGCAGGAGAAATGCCGCGTCCCGACGTTGCTGTTCTCACGCGCGATGTCGAGCGTGTTGCTGTTCGCGATCTTCTGGACCGCGACGGTGATGCTGGGGCGGTCATCCGTCTGCGCCTGGCCGATGGCGGGCGCGGCGAGCGGGGCCGCAAGCGAGGTCGTGAGGAGGGTGCGGCGGTACATCGGTTCAGCTCCCGAAATTGCCGGGGCGGAAGTCCATGGCGAAGGCCGGGCTGGCCTTCCAGCGCGTCTCGCGGCGCTTGGCCGTGAAGGTCGCGTTCTGGTGCAGCACCGTATAGGCGGGATCCTCGCGCTCGCAGATCTCGAGCATGCGGCGGAAGGCCAGCTTGCGGCGGGCGCGGTCGATGCCGCTCTCGAGCTCGACGGAGAGGCGGTTCATCTCCTCGTTCGTCCATTCGCCGATCTGCTGCTGCTGCCCATTCGGCCCGTGCTGGTTCACCAGCGAGGACACCGGATCGTTGAAGGCGGCGCTGTTGGACCAGTCGCGCACGGCGCGCGTGGGGCCGCGCTCCATGATCTGCGACCAGTTCTCCTTCATCTCGATCTGCACGTTGAGGCCGGCGGCGCGCCACATCTCGGTCAGCACCTGCGCCGTCGCGGTCTGGTTCGTGTAGTAGTTGTTGAGCAGGCGATAGGGGATCGGCTCGCCGCGATAATTGGCCTCGCGCAGCAGGCGGCGGGCCTCGGCGAGATCGAAGCGCGGCACCGCCCAGTCCTGGATCAGCATGTCGCCGTAGAAGGGCCATTGCAGCCCCTTCGGCACCTCGGTGCGGCCGGCCCAGAGCGCGTCCACGATGGCCTGGCGGTCGATCGAATGCGTGAAGGCGCGGCGGATGCGCGGGTCGCGCAGGGTGGCGTGGTTCTTGTCGAAGACCGTCAGGCGATGGTTCAGGATGGTGCCGCCCTGCACCTCGAAGGCGCGGTTGCGCTCGATGCCGGCGATCTGGTCGGGCGGGATGTCGCAAGCGAAGGTGTAGTCGCCGGAAAGCAGGCCGTTGATGCGGCTCGCCACCTCCGGCACCTCGACGAAGCGGATCTGCTTGATCGGCGGGCGGCCCCCCCAATAGGCGTCATGCGCGGCGAGGGTGAGCACGGCGTCGGCGCGGAAGTCCACGACCTTGTAAGGGCCGGTCGTGACGGGCTTGCGCGCCCAGTCGAGCCAGGTCGCGGCCTCTTCATAGCCACGGCGGCTGACGATATCGGCGCCGAAGCGGGAGAGGCGGCCTTCCAGCGTCACGTCGGGCGTGGCGTTGTGGAAGCGCACCGTCATCCGGTCCACGATCTCGACGCGCTCCAGCGCGGGGAAGGCGCGGCGGGCGACGGCGGGTACCTCGGGCGGCAATTCCTTGCCGGGACGCGGCGCGGGGACGTTCTCGCCATAGGGCAGGGTGCGTCCCTGGGCGGTGGCCAGGGTGTCGCCGAACATGCGCGAGCGGCCGAAGGAGAAGGCCACGTCCTCGGCGGTCATCTCGTCGCCGTTGTGGAAACGCACGCCAGGGCGCAGCGAGAGCTCCAGCACGCTGTCGGACACGCGGCGCCATTCGGTCGCGAGACCAGGACGCGCACTCAGGTCGCCCAGCCAGTCACGC
Source organism: Roseococcus sp. (assembly GCF_965227005.1). Taxonomy (NCBI): domain Bacteria; kingdom Pseudomonadati; phylum Pseudomonadota; class Alphaproteobacteria; order Acetobacterales; family Roseomonadaceae; genus Roseococcus; species Roseococcus sp. The sequence goes on along the minus strand of NZ_CBDDFJ010000017.1, from coordinate 99,592 downwards.
CCGATCAACCCCTCCCAGAGCGAGGAGTAGAAGACGCGCTCGCCCACATTGGACTGCTCGCGCAGCGGCTCCAGGGTGTTGCTGTTGGTGATCTTCTGGACCGCGATGGTGATCGACGGCCGATTGTCCGATTGCGCCAAAGCGGGCGCGGCCAGCAGAGTCGGCAAGGCGAGGAGGGGGCGGCGGGAGATCATGATGGGACTCTCGTTCCGGGGTTATTCGGCGGCATCGCGCAGGGCGGGAAGGGTCGGCGCGACGTGCCGTTCCTCCAGCCCCTGCGGCGTGGCGCGGAAATGGGTCAGCGTGCGTTCGGCATGCGACAACCGCCAGGACAGCGCCTTCTGCGCGTAGTCCTTCACGAGCGAGGCATAGGCCGGGTCTTCCGCCAGGTTGCGGAACTGATGGGGGTCCGCCTCAAGGTCGAAGAAGAGCGGCGGCAGGGCAGCGAAGTGCACGTATTTGTAGCGCGCGTCCTGCACGGCGCAGAGGCTGCTCTCATCCAGCGAGAGGCCGAGCGCGCTTTCCGGCTTGGAGTAGAAGACGTCGCGGAAATCGTACTCGTAGTGCAGCAGGTCGCGCCAATCGGCGGGCGCGGGGCCGGCCAGCAGCGGCAGGAGCGAGCGGCCGTCGCAGGCGCGCGGGATCTCGCCGCCGAGATGCTCGAGGATGGTCGGCATCACGTCCACGCTTTCCGTGAAGGCGTCCTCGATCTGGCCCGCGCGAGGGGTCTTCCCGGCCTGCTTCACCACGAGCGGAATGCGGAAGCTCTCGTCGAAATAACCGATCTTGCCGAGCAGGTAGTGGTCGCCCAGCTGCTCGCCATGGTCCGAGGTGAAGATGATCGTCGTCTCTTCCCACTGGCCCGTCTGTTCCAGGTATTCGAAGACGCGGCCGAGATTGTTGTCGATCTCGGTCATCATGCCGGCATAGGTCGCGCGCATCTGGCGGATACTGGCTTCGTCGAGCTCCGTCGCCGCGCCGCCGGCGCCATGGAAGAAGCTGCCCTGGCTGATGCCGCGCAGATAGAAGTCGAGCAGCGGGTGCTGCGACGCCTCCGCCTGCCAGTCGGGCGCGCGGACGGGGGCGGGCATGTCCTCCGCGCGGTACATCGCGTGATAGGGCGCGGAGGCGATGAAGGGCGGGTGCGGCCGGTAATAGCCCAGATGCAGGAACCAGGGCTTGTTGCCGACGCCCTTCAGATAGGTCAGCGCGCGCTCGGTGAAATAGGCCGTGTCGGAGAGCTCGGCGGGGATGCGGCTGGGGCGGGTGGTGACGCCGGGCTCGCAGTCCTCGCCTTCAGGAAGCCAGATGTTCTCGCGCTTCTCCGGCAGCTCGTAGCCCTTGTGCGCCAGCCAGCCGAAGTAGCCGTCCATCGTCGGCTCGAAGGCGCCGACGCTGCGGAAGCCGTCCATCAGGTCACCCAGATAGGTGAACCGCGGATCGCGCTCGCTGCTCGTGCGCGGATCGGGCGTCGAGGTGGTGTAACCGATCAGCGCGGGGTCGTAGCCGATGCGCCGCAACTGCTTCGCGAGGTTGGTGTGCCGGGCATCCAGCGGCACCGTGTTCTGCACGGCGCGATGGTTCATCAGGTAGAGGCCCGTCAGCAGGCTCGCGCGCGCCGGGCCGCACGGCACGGTGGTGGTGACGTGGTTGCGGAAGGTCACGCCCTCGCGGCAGAGCCGGTCCAGGTTCGGAGTCCGCAGGAAATCCGCGCCGAGATTCTTCAGGAAATCGGCGCGCCACTGATCGACCACGATCAGCAGCACGTTGCGTCGTCCAGTCATCTAACATCGTCCCATTCTGCAGGGGCGGGCCTAGCGGCTTGCTGCGAAGAACCGATGACGGACTGGTTTCAGATCGGTGAAACCCGGGTGTATCCGGGCTTTGGAGTTGCCCCGGATACGAGCTGCTCGTGCAGCCAAGGATCGGCTCACGACACTTATAGGCTCTGGGATAAGTTTGGAGCCACATGGTCGCGACCGTTACCGCCGACTCCTTGCGATTGTTCGGGATCGACAGGGACGGGATGTGGCGCAGATCCTAATACAGGAGCGGCATGCACGGCCCTATGATGGGCGGGGAAGGCGGGAGGGATGGTGTGGCTAGGCCAATATGACCCCGATGGTCCGCGTCACTCGCCGTCCTGATCGCTCCTTTCGAAACCGCCCACCGTTCGATCTGCCGCCCCATACGTCGAGCTCGCAGGGGATGCCGTCCCGGTCCGCATCCAATCGCGACTGGCCGCATTGCTCATGTGGGCCGTGCCTCTTCACAGCTTCACATCTCGCGACAGTTGACCGTGCCGCGGCAGCGCTAGGAATTGGAGGCGGTGCGCCCTGGGGTGACCTCGAATGATGGCCTGCGCCTTCGCGGGAGACAGATAAGCACTTTCCAAGTTCAGTGGGGATTTGGGATGCCCTTCGCGCGAGAGGCGTAACTCACGCTGTGGATGGATCGCTACGTGCTGACGATGCGCAATGGGCGAAGATGGAAACACATTGTTTGGTAGGCTGACCGATCCGGGTGGAGCGGGAGCGACAACCGCCTATTCGTGAGGCGGTGCCGTGGATCGCACGGACCGGCAGCCCGTGGTGTGATCTGCTGGCCGTGTTGGGCAATTGGCGCACGGCGTTCCGACGCTACAGCGATTAGGGCAAGGCGGATGTGTTCGTAAGGCTTCGAGGCCTGCTGGGACGAGCCGGACCTAGAATACCCGATGGTCAATGCGAATTATCAATGGTCGACCGCCACGGGCAGGGAGCAGAAGGGACTTAGAGCCAGAACATAGGCCGCTCCAATGCGCGAGCCGCCGATTGATATGAAGCACACGCGGCTCTCGATGGTTTTCCACCGTCGGTTGGAAGTCGATTCGGGCCATGCTTGGCTGTGTTGATGCTCGTCATCCAGGCACGCGATTCCTGAACGTCACCTGCTTCTACAGGAGATATTTCTTCTTTTGGGAGGCGCAAAACACCCTATCACGGCGTATGAAAACTGCACATAATCGAATTCAGAGATGATTCGGCACGAATATATGAAAAATCATGTATAAAATATAGATTGGAAAGTTGTTTGCAGACTTTCAATCGAAAATCCGCTTACATTCGAAGCTAAAATTATGCGCTTAGAGTTCTATGTTGGAGGATTACGATGGCCGTCATTGATTTTGTGAAATGGAATGGCGCGCCCGATATATTGGCTTGGAAATTTCCATCAGAAGAACTGTCAACCTATACTCAGTTAATCGTAAATGAGTCCCAAGAAGCTTATCTCGTGAAGGGGGGCGTGTACGAGGGTCCTTTCGGCGCTGGTCGTCATACGCTGGCAACGGAGAATATACCGATCATCAGGGCTCTGATTGGTATTCCTTTCGGCGGGCAATCGCCATTTTCTGCGGAAGTATGGTTTGTCAACAAGCAAGTCAATATGGATATCAAATGGGGAACGCCAGACCCTATTCAGCTGCAAGATCCTAAATTCGGCTTGATGGTCCCAGTGCGATCCTTTGGGCAGTATGCCGTTAAAGTCAAAGATTCAAAGAAATTTCTTCTCAAGCTTGTAGGTACGTTACGTTATTTCGACGCCGAAAGCGTCATGTCTTATTTTCAGGGCATTTTCATCACTCGAATTAAAACCGAAATTAGTCGGCAAATTGTTAACAATAAAATATCAGTACTGGAGATATCCTCAAATCTCGATCAAATGTCTCGGCTTTTGATGGAGACCTTGACGGGAGAGATGGACGAATATGGCCTTCACCTAGAAAATTTTAATATTAACTCGATCAACCTGCCCGAAAATGATCCCGGTGTCGTAAGCCTGAAGGCAGCCCTCGCGAAGCGCGCCGAAATGCAGATCGTCGGCTTCAATTATCAGCAGGAGCGTGGCTTCGACGTCATGGAGACCGCTGCCGGCAACGAAGGCTCTGCGGGAACGGTGTTGGGGGCGGGTATGGGCATCGGTCTGGGGGCCGGCATCGGCCTGCCCATGGGACAGGCCATGTCCCGCATCGGCGCGGAGCTTCCTAATTTCGGCCAGAGTGCCCCTTTGACGGCGGGCCAGCCGGAGGCGTCCGCCAGTGCCAGGATGTCACCGACCGAGAAGATCAAAATCCTTCGGGAGTTAGGGATGCTCCTCGCAGAGGGACTCCTCACCGACGTAGAATTCGCTGCAGAAAAGCAGAAAATTCTTTCGGCATAAGGCACGAAAATGAACCTCTATTTGAAATTATCGGGATTTCTGGCGACGGCTCTGGTCACTATCGTCGGAATTCTCGTGTCCTGGCCGCATACAGATAGCACTTTCGTCGTGTTCCAGCTCAATTTTGGCATTTCATTGGGCCTGCTGGTCTGTCCGCCGACGAGCATGTTGGGCAGACGACACAATATTTCACGTTCCATTTTTGCCATTGGGCCCTTAGGCTCCATTCTGACTATTTATGCTGTCCTGGCCGCGACGACAGTTGTGCTTAATTTTTTGAAATTCCCAGTGACCTTTTGTATAGCAGTATTTGTCTTGTCCATCACGATTCCGATCATCCTTCTTATGATATTGCGGCTTTCGGCCGATGTCGCATTTCCTCCCGGCTCTGACACGGGAAATGGGACGACTCTCCGGGATATCAAATCGTCCATTGTTTCAATTCAGTCTCGCGTCCCGGTAAAATATGTCCCAGACGTCCAGCGCCTGCTGGACCGCCTCAACTATGAACCCAGCGATCTCGACGCGCACTCACTTCACTACAACGAGGCCATCCGTACGGAAATTCGAGAGTCATTGCCCAATGCCATAAAAGATGGTGACGAGACCGCCACCACGGCTTGCTTGACCCGTGTGAACGACCTTCTGATGCTTCGGGCTGATGAAATAAATCGGCAAAGGTCGAAGGTATAATAGGAATGAATGGTTTCGGTGGCGCTGACGCCTTGGGCCCCGATCGCATATTCAACTGCGATTCATGCGGGGCCCAGCAAAGTTTTTCTGCCGGGGCGCATTCGCTCAAATGCGAATTTTGTGGGCGAGCGACGCTGCTGACGTCGGAAAGCGAAGTCATCCCGGATGGATTCGATGCCATCTCGCCGATGAAGGTAACCACTAGGCAGCTCGAACTTTCCGCCCGCGAGTACATGGCCGGCGGCAAATATACGCGCGACGATTTCGTCAGCGGTGCCGAGATTACAAAGATCGAGCGAGCCTACAGGCCGTTCTTTCGATACCTCGGAAGCTACGAAGGCACCTGGACGGCGAGCTTCGGTTTCGAACGCCAGGAGCCCTATACCGAATGGGTCCAGGAGGGAAACAACCGAACGCGGCCCGTCACGCGGTATCGCACCGTGGTGGACTGGTCGCCGGCCCATGGCAATTTTTTCGGCCCCTTCGATTTCCTCGGCTATGCCGGCGACGCAATACCCGCGAGCGTGGCCCGGTTCATGGAGTTGAATCATTCGGGGGAGTTGAGCACGCAGATCGCCAATTTTGCTTCCGGATTCGATATCGAAAAGGCGGTCATTCACCAGCGCAATGTATTCGACGAGACGGTTAGGGCTCGCGTCAATGCCGAAATGGAGAGCAACGTCCACGGAAACGCCCAAGGCGACCGCCAGCGGGACTGGAGTTGGCGCGGGACGCACGACTACGAGACAAGCTGCGTGCTATTGCCCGTCAGCCGGATAACATGTGTTTTCGAATCGATACAATACCAGATCTGGGTAGACGGGCGCGATATTCGTCGAGTCATCGGGGACGCCCTGCCCGAGGATGGCGACCGGAAGCGGGCGGTAGCGCTGGGATTCCTGCCAGCCGCCGCCTCTGCCGTGGCCTTCGCCGCCATCGCCGCCAGCCTGAACAATCGCGGCGCGCCTCCAGGCCCCTATTGGATCGGCATCGCCATCTTCGCCGTAGCTCTGGGTTACGGCTTCGTCCGCCGGCACGCGATCCTGAGCCATTCGGCAGCCGTGCGGTCCGCAATCCTAAATCTCGAGAAGGCTTCCCGGTCCAATGTCGCCGTCGCCTCTGCCGATCAGGGAGACAATGACGGCGCTCGCTTCAATATCCCCGATAAGTCCTGGCTCGCGCGGGCGGGCCATGGGACGGTCATCGTCCCCCTGGTCCTTGCCTTGGCGGGCCACTTCGTCGGCGCCAGGGAGTACCTTCAGGACCGCCATCAGCAAACCGCCGCTTCCTTAGGGGCATACGATTCCCGCCCCGCACCGAGCAGCCGACCCGCGGGCCCAAACGCCACATCCTTCGGTTCCGTTGCGCCGCCGGCTCTGCCACCGCCGCGCATCAATCCCCCGGAGCCTGCTCCGGCGATGGCGCCGCCACCCGCGCCGGCGCCTTCGTCACCGCCTCCTGCGCCACCGCGTCCCGCCGAGGCGCAGGCCTTGCCGACGGACTATCTCGCCTCCCTGATGACAGCTGTGCAGCGGCGCCAGGAATATCCCTATGGCGCGCGAGCGCGCGGTGCCCAAGGCCTTGTGGTCTTGAGGCTCGGCATCCGCCGCAACGGAACCTTGGACTTCTGGCGGATCGTGCAGAGCTCCGGCGACAGCGAACTCGATGCCGCTGCCGGTGCGGCCGTCTCCCAGTCATCGCCGCTGCCGTCCTTGCCGGGCCAGTTGCCGGACGAGATTATCCAAGTCACCGTTCCCATTCGCTTCAGCCTGCGCCCCCCAGTGGCCCCAGCTAACGCCGAGCCAGCGAGTCCTGGGTCAGCAATGGCCAGGCCGGCTGCCGCAAGCGACTCGGCGCCTCAGCATGCATGTGACGAGCTGGCCGCCAACCCCACGGACCGAGGCAGGCTCCCCGGCATCCAGGCGGTGGCATTCCCGCAACTGCGGCGGCAGGCGGAGGCCGCCATCAGGGCTTGCCAGGAAGCGGTGCAGCGATTCCCGAGGGTGCTACGTTTCCACTACCAATACGCCCGAGCCCTGCAATTCGTGAACCGGCCGGCAGCCTTCGACGTCTTCCTCGGGCTTTCCCAGCGCAGCTATGCAGCGGCCTTCGACAATCTGGGATGGATGCTCATCCAGGACCGGCAAAATACCTTCGAGGCGATCCGTAAATTCGCCGCCGGTGCGCAGCTGAACGATCCCGACTGCTGGGTGAGCCTGTCCGAAATGATCGATCGGGGAATGCTAATCGTAGATATGCCGCAGGAAACGCGCATCGTGATGTTCCGGCGCGCGGCGGAACTTGGGCATTCGAACGCGGAACGGGCCTTTGCCGCGGAGATCGCCAAGATCGGCCGAACCGTCAGCGCGCAGGAAAGCGCGCGGCTGCTGTCGGCGGCGATCGAAGCGGCGTCACGCATCCGGTAGCTGTCGCAAGGGCGGCCGGCTGCGGTGGTCGGCTCGGCAGTCGAAGGCAAGGGGCTGCGGCCGGCATCGAGGACCGGGGCCTGCCGGTGAAACCAGATAAGCAACCTTCCTATCTCCCCCCTCATCTGCACGAGGTGTGTGAAATGCTCGCCCGCGGATTAGTGCGGCTGCGGAGTCGCACCGCTGATGATATCGCGCGCGGCATCGCGGTCCACAGAGAGACTTCGCTACACTTCCTGCCCGACCAGAGCGGTCATGCGCCCCCCGCAACTCGGAGAGACGCATGACCCGGACCACGAGGACCAAGGCCGAGACCAGCCTCGGACCGACCATCGCCGCCATCCCGCCGGCCGATGTGCTGGGCCGGCTGGCGGCCCTGACAACCGCCTCCACGCCCGACCTCAAGCAGCAGTGGAGGGAGCTCTTCGCGGCCGAGCCGCCGCCCTACAACCGCCGCTACCTGGAGAGCCGCCTGGCCTATCGCGTCCAGGAGCTGGCCTTTGGCGGCCTGAAGCCCGAGACGCTGCAGCGCCTGGAGGCACTAGGGGAGCAGCTCGACGGCGGCAATCCGGTCGTCCGCCGCATCCGCGGCGACGATAAACCGGTCGCCGGCACGCGGCTCATCCGCGAATTCCAGGGCGCCGAGTATTCGGTGACGGTCCTACGGGAAGGGTATGAATTCCAGGGGCGGCCCTATCAGTCGCTGTCCGCGGTCGCCCGCGCCATCACCGGCACGCGCTGGAACGGCTGGACGTTTTTCGGCCTCAAGACCCGGAGGTCCGCGGCATGAAGCGCAAGCCGGAGCCCAGCGCTACCATGCCAGCCACCGTCCGGAGGGTCCGCGCCGCCGTCTACACGCGCAAGTCGAGCGAGGAGGGCCTCGACATGGAGTTCAACTCGCTCGACGCCCAACGCGAAGCCTGCGAGGCGTACATCGCCAGCCAGCGCTCCGAGGGGTGGGTGCTGGTACCGGACCGCTACGACGATGGCGGCGTGTCCGGCGGCACGCTGGAGCGGCCGGCGCTGCGGCGCCTGCTGGCGGATATCGAGCGCGGCCTCGTCGACGTGGTGGTGGTCTACAAAATCGATCGGCTGTCGCGGGCGCTCATGGATTTCGCGAAGCTGGTCGAGGTGTTCGACGCCAACAGTGTGACCTTCGTCTCGGTAACGCAGTCGTTCAACACAACGACCAGCATGGGACGGCTGACGCTGAACATCCTGCTCTCCTTCGCGCAGTTCGAGCGTGAGGTGATCGGAGAGCGCATCCGGGACAAGGTGGCGGCGTCGAGGGCACGGGGGATCTGGATGGGTGGGTTCGTGCCCCTCGGCTATGACGCGCGGGATCGGAAGCTGCTGGTGAATGATATCGAAGCGGCCCTGGTGCGGCGGATCTTCGAGGGCTTCGTGGAGACGGGGTCCGGCACCAAGCTGGTCCAGGCCCTGCGCGCTGAAGGCCATCTCACGAAACGCGGCCGCATCTTCACCAAGAGCGACGTCTACAGAGTGCTGAGCAACCGGACCTATCTCGGCGAGGCGATGCACAAAGGGACGTCGCATCCCGGAGAGCATGCCGCCATCGTGCCGCGGGCGATGTGGGACGCGGCGCATGCCGTGCTGACCGTGAGCCCAAGGGTCCGTGCCAACCGCACGCGCTGCCAGACGCCTGCGCTGCTGCGCGGCCTCATCTTCGGCAGCGACGGCCGCGCCATGTCGCCGACCCACACGCGCGGGCGCCGTGGCCAGCAGTACCGCTACTACGTCAGCCAATCGGTGCTAAAGGGTGGCGCCGCTGACGGGCCGACTGTGGCGCGCATATCGGCCAAGGAGATCGAAGGCGCGGTAATCGCGCATGTCCGAGGCCTCCTGCGCCAGCCGGAGGTGATGCTGGGGACTTGGCAGGCTGCGCATGCGACACAGCGGGACGTATCTGAGCAAGAGGTGAGGGGGGCGCTGGAGCAGCTTGACCCGCTATGGGATCAGCTCTTTCCAGCGGAACAGGCGCGCATCACGCAGCTGCTGGTGGATCGGGTAGATGTCGGCGCTGACGGAGCGGATGTCCGGATGCGCGTAGAGGGCTTGGCGACGTTGGCGCGAGACCTCCGGTCCTCGGCAACGAGAGCCGCGGCATGATTGCATCGGAGCAGATGCTCACCGTCCGGGTTCCGCTCAATATTCGGAAGCGGGGAGGGCGCAAGCTGGTGGTGGCTCCAGCCGGCCATGTCCTGCACGTCCCGGCGCGGATGGACGTGACCCTCGCGAAGGCGCTGGGGCGTGCCTTTCGGTGGCGACGGCTGCTGAACGAGGGGCGCTACATCTCGCTCGAAGACCTGGCGGCCAAAGAAGGAATTAGCCCGTCCTACGTCTCACGGGTGCTGCGGCTCACGCTACTGGCACCCGTCGTCATCGAGGCGATCTTGGACGGGCGGCAGCTCAATGGCCTTTCGTTTGCGGCGCTGATGGAGCCGTTTCCGGTCAGTTGGGAGGCCCAGGTCGCTACTTTTGCGGGTGCTCCATGCCATTATTGAACGGGGGACCGACGGCGGCTTCGCCCGTTCCGGTCGTTGAACTGCGAATGCCCGCAGCGCGAAAGCGGACCTCGTGAAAATCAATGCGGTCGAGTGCGAAGCGCCGCAGAATGACCGAAGGGTGCGGCAATCATCAGCAACCGATCCATGCTACATCGCGAGCGTGCGACCTTTCATGTCATGCGACCCGAATGCGCCGTCCTTGGGATCATCACTCGACGCGTCGCAACAACATTTCAAACAGGCGCTCAGTTCCTCGCGAGCCCCATGCGCAGCACAGTGTCGGGTGGCAGCAGTTCCGGCATCACCACCTCTGGCAGCGTCACGAGTTGCGCGGGGGCCAGATCCTTCAGGACGATCAGCTGGCCGAGCAGCGCTAGCGCGTCCAGCGGCACCAGGATCCGCCGCGTGCCGAAGCCCAGGATGCCGCCGTGCTCCATGAGCAGGACCGTTCGTCCGTCCGCGCCGCGCGCCGCCGCGATCGCGCGGCCCAGCACGGCCTGTTGCTGAGTATCCTCGATCACCCGCCTCCCGGCTAGGTCGCCGGCGCGCACTGGCTGCGGGTACCGCGCCAGGGCCGCCTCACTGCGCGGCCGATCGGGCGTCGCCTCGCCCGCGGAATGCGCTCCCTGGGCCAAGGCGAGGCCGGGGATAATCAGTATCAGGAACGCGACCGCCAAGCGCATAGATGATCCTCCGCCATGTCTTCCTCTTCGCCGTATCGGACCAGGGTGTAACCAACATCACCCGCCGGCCGAAGAATAAATGCAGGGACAAGGAGGCGACGATGGAAGCCGCGACCATGCCGCGCACCGGGCGCCGGTTGCACCCCTGGCCGGTGCGCATCATGCACTGGATCAACGCAGCCGCGATGATCGTCATGATCCTCTCCGGCCTGGGCATCTACAATGACGAGGCGATTCTCGGCTGGGTTTTCTTCCCGCATTGGCTGCTGCTGGGTAGCTGGGCGGCGGAGCATTTGCTCTGGCACTTCGCGGCCATGTGGGTGCTGGTCTTCAACGGGCTGGCCTATCTGCTCTACGGCCTTATCGCCGGCCGCTTCCGGAGGAAGCTCCTGCCGATCAGCGCGCGCGCGGCGGTGCACGACATCAGGGACGCGCTACGGTTCAAGCTCGCCCATGACGACCTCACCGTCTACAATTCGGTGCAGAAGCTACTTTATATCGGCGTGATCCTGGCGGCGATCGTGCAAGTGCTCTCGGGCATCGCGATCTGGAAGCCGGTGCAGTTCTCCAGTCTGACCGCGCTCTTCGGTGGGTTCCAGGGCGCGCGGCTCGCGCATTTCCTCGGCATGGCAGGGATCGTCGGCTTCCTCTTCGTGCATGTCGCGCTGGCGCTGCTGGTGCCGCGCACGCTGCTCGCCATGGTGAATGGGGGGCCAGTCGTTCCGCCGGAGAAGCGCGCATGACCAAGTCGGTCTCGAAGTCGCGCTTCCGCCCTGGCGCGGCGCCCGACGCCACCATCTTCCAGCAGCACGCGCCCTTGCTGCGCGAGATCGAGCGCCGCGGCCTGCTGCGCGGCAGCCTCTCGCTCGGCGCGCTGGCCATGCTGGGCGGTTGCAGCCCGAAGGATTCCGATACGATCCAGGCCACGCTGCGCGCCATCTCTCGCTTCAACGACCGCGTCCAGGCCTGGCTCTTCGATCCCACGAAGCTGGCGCCCACCTATCCGGAATCGATGGTCGTGAAGCCCCCGCGCTTCAACGCCTTCTACGAAGTGGGCGACGTCCAGCCCGTCGACGGCACGACCTGGAAGCTGGAGCTCGCCGGCCGCATCGCCGAGCGCCAGCCCTGGACGGTGCCGCAGATCATGGCCCTGCCCGAGCAGGAGATTATCATCCGCCACATCTGCGTCGAGGGTTGGGACTATATTGGCCAATGGTCGGGCGTGCCGCTGCGGCTCTTCCTCGAGCGCGTCGGGGCGGACCTTTCCTGCCGCTACGTCGCCTTCCGCTGCGCCGATGGCTACTGGGGCAGCATCGACATGGCGTCGGCGCTGCATCCGCAGACGCTGCTCGCCACGAAATACGCGCGTGAGGCAATCGCCGATCCCTTCGGCTATCCGCTACGGCTGCGCACGGCGGTGAAGCTCGGCTTCAAGAACCCGAAATGGATCACCTCCATCGAGGTCACCAACGACTATCCCGGCGGCTATTGGGAGGATCGCGGCTTCAACTGGTTCAGCGGCCTCTGACGCGGATTTCTCACCCGATCGTCATGGGCGGAAGCGTCAGATCGCGCGTCCAGACGCAGCCCTCGCGCGTTGCATTCCTGTGCGTCATCGCGGAGTGCCTATGACTCGATCCAGCACGGCCATCTGGCGGCTCACCACCCCGGGCGGGGCTAAGCGGTACAACCTTGCGGAGAGCACCGTGCGGAGCCTGCGCTTCGGCGAGCTGATGGAGCTGGGCGAGGGCCTCGGCGAACTCGCGCTGGACTATGGCGATCCCTCCGGTGCGCCGGCGCTGCGCGCTGCCGTGGGCGCGAACTGCGGCGTCGCGGCCGGCGAGGTCCTGACGGTCCCGGGCACCATGCTCGGCCTCTTCCTTCTCGCTTCGCTGACGGGCGGCGAGGCCGTGCTCGTCACCCCCTGCTTCGGGCCGATGCGCGACGCGCTGGAACGCGCGCGCGTGCCGGTCCGCGTCGCGCGTCTGCGCTTCGAGGACGGCTACCAGGCGGATGTGGACCGCATCGCCGCCCTGCTCGGCCCGGACACCCGGCTGGTCTGTCTGGCTGATCCGCAGAACCCCAGCGGCGTGCGCGTGCCGCGCGCGGCGATCGAGGCGCTGCTGGCGGAGATGGCGCGCCGGGCCCCCCAGGCCTTGCTCTTCCTGGACGAGACCTATCGCGAGGCCACCCATGGCGGCCCCCCGCCGCCGAGCGCGGCCGGGCTGGACCCGCGCGTGGTCACCGCCGGCTCGCTCTCCAAGGCGCATGGCGCGCCGGGCCTTCGCATCGGTTGGCTCACCCTGCGCGACGCCGCGCTGCGCGAGCAGCTCGTGGCGGCCAAGGAATCCCTGGTCATCTCCGGCTCCGTGCTCGACGAGGCGCTAGCGGCCCTGCTGCTGCGCCGGCCCGACCATGTGCTGGCCGTCCGGCGCCGGGCGCTGGGGGAGGCGCTGCAGGCGGTGCTGCGCTGGCATGGCACCGCGTCGGGCCTCGTGCAGATCATCCGCCCCGATGCCGGGGCGCTCTGCTGCCTGCGGCTGCATCCGCGGCGGGTGAACGGCGCGGGCGTCGACCGCTTCTGGGCGGCCCTGCCGCAGGAGGAGCTGCGGCTCGCGCCCGGCCCGTGGTTCGGCGAGGCGCAGCGGGTGTTCCGGCTGGGCTTCGGCCATTTGCCGCCGGTGGAGCTGGAGGCGGCGCTGCCGGCACTGTCGCGGGCGCTGGAAGCCGCGGCCTAACTCAAGCGACCGGCTGGTGCGCCAGCTCGGTCATGCCATCGGGGAATTCGACAGAAGGCGCCCAACCCAGCTCCCGACGCAGCTTTTCGGAATCGGCCGTGATGTGCCGGACATCACCAAGCCGGTATTGCCCGGTGACGACCGGCTCTGGCCCGTCGAGCGCCTTCGCCAGCGCCACGGCCATCTCGCCCACCGTGCGCGGCGTGCCCGAGCCGACGTTGAAGGCGTGCACGCCCGCTGTGACCTTCTCGCAGGCCGCGACTGTGGCCGAGGCGATATCGCGAACATGCACGAAGTCGCGCCGCTGGCCGCCATCCTCGAAGACGCGCGGCGCCTTCCCGGCACGCAGCGCCGAAGTGAAGATGGCGGCCACGCCGGCATAGGGCGTGTCGCGCGGCATGCCGGGCCCGTAGACATTGTGGTAGCGCATCGCGGCCACGGATCCGCCGGCGACCCGCGCCCAGTTCGAGGCGTAGAATTCCTGCGCCATCTTGCTCGTCGCATAGGCGTTGCGGGGATCGAGAGCCACGGACTCGCCGACCAGCGCGGTGCCGAGGGCTTTGCCGCAGACGGGACAGGGCGGCTCGAAATCGCTGGCGGCCAGCGAGGCTTCCAGACGCGGACCAGGCCGCACCGCGCCATGCTCGGCGCAGAGGCCCACGCCCTCGCCATAGACCACCATGGAGCTCGCGATGGTGAGCCGCGCCACGCCGTGTCTGGCCATCCCAGCCAGCAGCTCGCCCGTGCCGGCATCGTTGGAGGAGGCGTAATCTGGCATGTCGGCGATATCCACGCCGAGCCCGACCTTGGCGGCGAGGTGCACCACGGCCTCCATGCCGGCCAGCGCCTTGTTGCAGGCCGCCGCGTCGCGCACGTCGCCGATCTGCAGTTCGACGCCGTCGGGTGGGGGCCATCCCTTGCCATCGCGGTGCACGTCGGGGCGCAGGGAATCCAGCACGCGCACCTCGTGACCGCGGTCGAGGAGCCGGGTCAGGACGTGCTGGCCGATGAAGCCGGCCCCTCCGGTCAGCAGGACGCGCATGCGGTTCTCCGGATCACTGTTTGCGAAGAGCTAGGGCGAGGCGCAGGAAGGTCGTGCTGATCTTCCACGCGGCCTTCATCCCTGCGGCGAGGTTGCCCGAGACCTTGGACTCCCCACCGCGGCGGCAGCGATGGTCGACCGGGACCTCCAGGCAGCGCAGCCCGCCCGCGGCGGCGCGCATCTGCATCTCAAGGTTCCAGCCATAGGTCTCCTCGCGCATGCCCAGCAAGGCGAGGCGGTCGGCGCGCATGGCCCGCAGCGGCGACATGTCGGTGAAGCGCACGCCATAGGTCGCGCGCAGCAGAAGCCCCGCGAGACGCCCGGCCAGGAGCTGCTGGGGCGTCATGCTGCCCGGCTCGCGACGGCCGCGCAGTCGCGAGCCCATGGTGAAATCCGCGCGGTCCTCGGCGATGGGGCCGACGACGGCCGCGATGAATTCCGGCACGTCGCTGCCGTCGCCGTCCATGAAGCAGATGATCTCGCCCTGCGCGGCAGCGACCCCGGCGGCGCAGGCGCGGCCATAGCCGCGCACGGGCTGGCTCACCACGCGCGCGCCGGCGGCGGCGGCCAGCTCCGCGGTGCGGTCGGTGGAGCCGTTGTCCACGACGATCACCTCGCCGACGCCCTGGGCCAGCGCCTCGCGCACGACCTCGGCGATCGGCTCCTCCTCGTTCAGGCAGGGAATGACCAGGGAGACGGCGGCCAGCGTCACGCGGCGTTGCCCGCCCGGCGTTGGGCGAGGAAACGGCGCGTCGCCGGGGCGTCTTGCAGCGGCATCGCGGCATCGGCGAAGGCCGGGCGCTCGCCCGCCATCTCGGCCTCGAGCGTGGCGTAGGAGCTGGCGTCGTCGATGTCGTACCAGGGGTCGAGGACGACCACCGGCAGGTCCATGTCCCGGGCGCGGTCCAGCGTCTTCTGGAACACGACCTCCGTGCTCCAGGGGATGTCCTCGAAGAGGTGCCGGTGCGCCTCGGAGAGGCCGATCAGCGTGTAGCCGCCGTCGATGGCGGGACAGAGCACCACCCGGTCGCCGGCGGCGGTGGCCTCGACCGCCGCCTGCAGGATGGCGGGCGGCAGAGTGGGGCTATCGGAATTCACCATGATCGCGCCCGCATGGCCCTCGGCCAGCAGGTCGGCGATGCCCTTGTGGAGCCGGTCGCCGAGATTGCCCTCGCCCTGCAGCACCAGGCCGAACTCACTTGGCAGCAGGCGACGCAGCTCGGTCTCGGAGCCGGCGGGCGTATAGACCGCGTAGCCGGCAGCGGAGGCGGGATCGAGCCCGCCGATGGTGCTCGCGAGGTCCTGGATGAAGCAGGCGGAGATCGCCGCGCATTCCTCCGGCCGCAGGGGCGGCGAGAGCCGGGTCTTGGACTTTCCCGGGGCCGGCGTCTTGCAGATGATCGCGACGGCGACGGTTCCCTGGCGCGAGTCCTTCCCGGGTGCCGGCTGCGTCGCGCTGTTTCGGATCGTCATGTCCATTCAGCCGACTCCCACCACCGGGCGCCTGGTCTTCGAGCGCCACGCTGTCCACAGCAACGCGCCGATGACCGCGAGGTTCATCGCGCCGTCGCGAATCCAGAAGGCAATCTGCGGGTCGCCCTGGACCTCGTCGTAGAGGAGGTAGCCGGCGAGCGTCGCTGCCCAGAGGTGCGGCGAGCCGAAGAGCACCAGGAAGGGCAGCAGGCAGAGGTAGTACCAGGGATAGCCCGGCGAGAGGGCATAGACCCCTGCGAAGACCAGCCAGGACAGGCGCCGAAGCCGTGTTTCCGCATCGTCTTCGACCGCGAAGGCCAGGCGGAAAGCCAGGGCCAGGACCAGGGCGGCGGCGGCCAGGAGATAGGCCGTCCGCAGCCCCGGCACCGGCCCGAGCAGGGTGGTGACCAGCCAGACCGGCCAGAAGGCCTCGCCCGAGGCCAACGCCTCCTCCTGCACATAGCCACCGACGAAGGCGAACATCCCAGTGCCGACCGAGAGATACGGGATGTAAAGCAGCACGACGGTGGCGATGGCGGCGACGGGTGCGCGCCAGTCCCAGGGCTTCCAGGCGATCGGCAAAGCGAGCGCGGCCAGCGGCTTCATCATCGCCGCCACCGCGATCACGGCGGCAGCCAGGACCAGCCGGCGCGACTCCACGGCCAGCCAGATGCCGAGCGCCATCAGCGACAGCATCGCCGCGTCGATATGCGCGCTCCCGGCGATCTCCCAAACCGCCAGCGGATGCCAGGCATAGGTGACGATCCGCGTGGCCGGCTGGCCGATGCGGCGCAGCAGGTCGAGCAGGACCAGCGCCGTCACCGCCTCGAAGGCGAAATAGGCGAGCTTCAGCGCCACCAGCCCATCGGCAATGCGGCCCACCAGGAAGAACAGGATCTCCGCGGCAGGCGGGTAGATGGTAACCGCGTAGCCGGCGCGGTTGATGAAGGGATAGATCGCCGCGTCGCGCAGATGAGCGAGTTCGGGCGCGGCGGGGACGTAGCGGTAGGGGTTGATGCCCTCGCCCTGGACGCGGCCGTCCCAGACATAGCGGAAGGCGTCGCTCGATAGGTGAGGGTGGACGAAGAGCAGCGCCAGCCGCAGCGCGACCGCGATGCCGAGAATGATCCACAGCGCCCGCCGGTCCCCGATCCGCGCCGCCAGGCAGAGAGACCAGATCACTAACCCCCCTTGCAGCAGCGCCAGCGCGCCGAAAGCGAGGTCGCCGGCCTGGCGGTGCAGCGTTGGGCCGAGGAGAACCAGCGCGAGCAGTGCCAGCCCCACAAGCGCGAGATATAGGTCCGCGCGGCCCCTCGGAGCCAGGGAAAGCTCGCTCAAACCAGCTGGATGCCGGCCGCCTGCTGGCGTTCGCGGCCCTGCGGGATCGCGTCGCGGCTCTCGATGGCCGTCGTCTTCATGGGGCACTCCAGACGCTTCAATCGCCATTCGGCGAGGCAGGGCGCAAGGTTACGTTGCTGGGCAGGGGCCGCGACGCCAACCCCCGCCGTGTGTCCCACCAGCCCCCCAACAGCGCGGCGAAGACGGAAAGCTGCATGGCGGCGTCGCGGATCCAGAAATCGATGGAGGGGTCGCCCGGCCGGATATCGTAGAGCAGGAAGGCGCCGATGGTGGCGGCCCAGAAGGCGGGCGTGCCGAACAGCGTCACGAAGGGCAGCAGGACCAGATAGTACCAGGGGTAATTCGGCGAGAGCGCGAAGACCCCGGCGAAGACAACCCATCCAAGTGCGCGCAACCGGGCCTCCGGCGCGTCCATACCGAAGCAGAGCCGCAGCGTCAGCAGGGCCAGGACCGCCGCCAGCCCCGCCAGGAAAAGCGGCCGGATCCAGGGCTGCGGACCGATTAGGTGGTTGGCCAGCCAGACCAGCCACAGCCCGCCGCCATTCGCGATGTCCTCCTCCTGCATATAGGTCGACAGGAAGCCGAGCGCGCCGCTGCCGACGGAGAGGTAGGGCAGGTAGAGCAGCACCGCGACGCCGATGGCAACGGCAGGCGCGCGCCAGTCCCACGGCCGCCACGCGAAGGGCAGCGCCAGGGCGGCAAGCGGCTTCATGAGCGTCGCGACCGCGATGGCGACCGCGGCCAGGACCGGCCGCCGCAGTATCGCCATCAGCCAGAGGCCTAGCGTCATGAAGGCCACCATCGCGGCGTCGATATGCGCGCTACCGGCAATCTCCCAAATCGCGAGCGGGTGCCAGGCGAAGGCCACCACCCGCGTCACCGGCCGGCCAAGGCGACGCAGCAGGTCGATGAGCAACACGATGGTCAGCGTCTCCATGGCCAGCAAGGCGAGGCGCATGGCGAGCACGCTGTCGCCGATGCGACCAACCAGGAAGAACAGCATTTGCGCTGCGGGCGGATAGACCGTGACCGCGTAATCGGCGCGGTTGATCCAGGGGAAGACGATCGGATCGCGCAAAAAGGCGAGCTCGGGTGCGGCCGGAATGTAGCGAAAAGGGTTGATCCAGTGGCCCTGTACCCGCCCGTCCCAGACGTAGCGATAGACGTCCGTCGAGAGGGTCGGCAAATCCAGCAGCGGAACAACGCTGAGGGCCACTGCTACGACGATGATGACGCCAAACGCCCATTTTCCGGCACGCGCGGCCAGGGTCGTCGCCAGAATGGCAAGACCTCCCTGGATCAGCGCCAGGGCGTTGAACGGAAGGTCGCCATAGGCTTCGATGATCGGGATACCGGCTGCGGTAAGGGCAAGGATGGCCAGTCCAACGGAAAGAAGCCCAATGAGCGCCGCCGGCCGATCCACCTCCTGCGGAACTTGTGCGCGAGTTCCCTCGGCCTGCGGTTCAGGACCGCGCGATTGAGGCTGGCCGATTTCCGCTATCGTCATTTGTTGAGCCATTCATCGTTCGTCGGAGAGAACACCCGGCAAGCGGAACCCCTTCCTGACCCCTGGGTTACACGCAAATGGGTGATCCGAGTCCGAGGGGCTGTCACTCCGTACCGGCGCCTGTAGACAAGATGTCTCCCACACGGCACCTCAAGTTCTGCGCGGCACCGAGGCGAAGACGTTCAGCGCCGCGGCCGTCCGCACCGCTCGTCGGTTCCGCTGCGTCACTTTGTAGTGGGGCCGACCTGCGTCCGCTTCCAGGCTGAATTGCTCGAGAGCAGAAGGGCCGCTTCCGGCCACCTACTGCCCGAAGGCGGATGAACCGCTCAATGCTAGGGTGTTCGCTCTACAGCGACGGATTCGGGCAAGTGGGGTTCGAATCCAAGCAAGTGCCGACCGCGCTGAAACCAGCCTTTTACCTAGGAATTTGAGCTCTGAACTAAATCGGCCAAGTTCGGAGGTCCGGAGAGAACTGGCCTCCGGAGAGCGATTTTCCGCTTTCTCCGCGCCGGGCCGGTCAACAGGTCAGCCGCGAAAGCCCGAGGAAACCTGCCACTCAGCGCGGCGGTCGGTCAGGCGGAGAACGCTAGTCGTATGGGAACTGGCGGAGGAGGTGTGCCTGGGTGCGAACTACCTCTCGCAGGATTTCGCACGGCTACTTTCGCCAAGGACTCAGAAGAGGATCTGCAACCTCACTTCCCCGTCAGCTCATCGACAAGGCAAGCTCAGAGTGCGGAATTGAGAGACAAAATTGCTCCAATGTGAAAAAATAGATCTTATTTTCGGTTCTAAATGGGGACAGGCGCCATTTCAGCTTTTGGTTGCCGTATGAGCAGCGTGCGGAACAGACTCGTTTTGGTTGCAACTGGACGTACCAACTAGGTTTACGGTCTTATGTTGGATCGATCGCGTAAGTCGCGCATTCGACCAACTTACATAAATCCGGACATAGCTCGGTCCGCTGCGTTTGACCTGACACGATTGCTCTCCGGCCTCAGGCTTATCATCAGTTGACCAACAGTTTCTCGATTTCTCGATGTAACTGATCCCGATCATAGGGCTTGCCTAGCCGGGGGACGGATTCGAAACCCTCCGGAAGCTCCGAATGACCTGTCGCGATCAAGGCTGGAAGGCTGGGACGAAGCGCTTGCGCAGCCCTCACGAGCTCAGTCCCCGTCATCTTCGGCATCGACTGGTCCGTAATAATGAGGTCAATCACGGCGTTGCTTTCCAACAGCTTGAGCGCCTGGGCTCCTGAATGCGCTTGCAATACTCTGTAGCCGAGGTCTGAGATCATGGTGCTTGCGACCATGGCGATCAGCACCTCGTCCTCAACGAAGAGAATGGTCGCTGGAAGGCTTGCATTGACGGCTGGCATCTTAAACTCCGAGCACTACGAACATCTCCGCCACAGCCACACCATGCGGTGGCTGTCGCACATACACCGCAATGTCCATCCGCCAAACATTTGAGCACACTTTATCCAGGACCGACCTACGTGCATCAAGCCGCTCCCAATCTCCATCAGATGGGCGCAGACCGCCAAATGTGCTTGCATGATGAATGACGGGAACACCGGACGACAGGATCGAACATGGCGCTGGTTAAGACGACGACACTAGCGACCCGACCGAGGCAGCCTCCCACAGTGCCCCGGGAGCAGCCTATTGCAAGCGGTCCGGTAAAGCGTCCCACGGCTCGCAAACCTGCATCGCGCCAGGAGAATGCCGGCGAGCGAATGGCCGCTGCTAGCCTCGAACTAGCCGGCGGAATCACTCAGGCGGCCGCTGCCGTCGAGGAACTGCGGCGCGCGCTTGGCCAGATCGCCTCTGGCGCCGAGGAGGCGGCCGGCGCCGCGCATGAGTCACTGGCCGCCGTCGTTGCCATGACGACCTCCTTCCGCCAGGCCCGCGAGCGCGCCGAGGCCTCCCGTCAGCGCACCGAGGCGATGCAGGTGCTGTTGACACAGGTGGGCTCGGCCATCGACGCCTCCGTCCGGGCGGTCAGCGCCAATGCACATCGCCAGATGAGGAGCGTCGAGGTCATCTCCGCCCTGGAGGGCCATGCATCGCGGATCGACGAAATCACGCAGGGCGTGGCCGATATCGCCGACCAGACTAACCTTCTTGCCCTGAACGCTGCCATCGAGGCTGCGCGGGCCGGCGATGACGGCCGCGGCTTCGCGGTGGTCGCGGACGAGGTCCGGGCGCTGTCGCAGACGGCGGAGAAGCGCTCCCTCGACATCCAGCCGCTGGCCAAGGGCATCGCGACCATGGTGCGTGAGGTAGCGGGCCGCCTACGGCAGGCCGCGGCGGAAGCCGAGGCGAAGGCGAAGGCGGCGGCGAGAGTGAACGAGACACTCGGCACCGTACGCAGCGAGATGGCCTCGCTCGCCGGCGAGAGCCAAGCCATCCTCCTTGCGGCCGTCGAGGCGGTTACGGCCGCCACCGAGACGCGGCTTGGCGCAGAGAGCGTCTCCGGCGCCGCCGAGGAGCAAGCCTCCGCCGCGGCCGAGGCGCAGCGCTCGGTCCAGCAGCAGGGCGAATCGTTGGAGCAGAGCCAGACCGCTTCCGCAGCTCTGGCTGAGATTACGAACCTCCTGCTCAAGGGCGCTGGCGGGACGCAGTCGGCTCAAGAAGCCGCGGCAGCTGCCGAGGAGCTCTCGGCCACGGTTCAGGAGCTCTCCGGCTCGGCCGGCGAGATCCTCGTCGCCGTCGAGCAGATCAGTCGGGGCGCGCAGATCCAGGCGGCGGCGACGCAAGAGGCGGGCACGGCCATGACGCAGATCGAAAAGGCCGCCCGCGCCGCCTCCGCGACGGCCGGGGCCAGCGCAGCACGCGCCTCGGTGGTCGCGGAGCTCATCGCCGATGGCCGGAAGGCCGTGGACTCGCTCATCATCGGCGTGGACACGGCTCTGGAAGGAAACACGGCCGTGCAGGACGCGATCGAGCGGCTGGAGGCGGAGGCAGGCGCTATCGGCAAGATCGTGGACGGGTTGGCGTTAATTGCGGTTCAAACAACGATGCTGGCAACCAGCGGCGCCGTTGAGGCGGCCCGGGCCGGCGAGGCTGGCCGAGGCTTCGCGGTAGTCTCGGGCGACATTCGCACCCTGGCGCGCGACGCCGCGCAGAACGCGGAAACGGCCAAGGAGCTGGTAACGACCATCATCGCACAGATCGGCAAGGTGCGGCGCGAGGCTGACCAGATTTCGGCCTTGACCGAGGCGGAGGTGGATAAGAACCGCGCCATCGTCGAGCGAATGGAGCAGATGGCGGCCGAGACCGCCGCATTGCGCGCCAGTGCCGACGACATCGCCCGCGGCAGCGAGGAAATTCTCACCACCAGCTCCCAGGTGCTCTCCGGCATCGGCCAGATCGCCGCGGTGGCCGACGAGGCGAGCAGTGCCGCGGCGCAGGCCGCAACGGCCGCACGGCAGCAGTCGCAGGGCGCCGAAGACCTGGCGGCCGCGATCGAGGAGATCGCCCTGATGGCCAACGAGTTGCACCGCTCGGCCGAAGGCTGATGTCCGCCACGACCGCGCATCGGCTGACGGTAGTGGCGGGTGGGACGCGTGTCTTGCTAGAGGCCGCCCGCGTCGCCGAGGTGATCCGCAGCCCGTGCATCACTCGTGTGCCGAACGGACCGGCCGGATTGCTCGGCGTCATGCATCTGCGCGGCACGGTACTTCCGGTGATCTCGCTGCGCCGCCTGCTAGGCGGCGGCGACGCATCAGCCGGCGCGGCACGAATTGTAGTGCTGCGTCAGGATCCACCGATCGCCCTCGCTGTGGACGCCGTGGAGGCGCTGCGGACGGCCGAGGGCGAGGGGGCCCAGCCCTCGCACGGAAGACTTCTGGTTGACAAAGAGGGTGGCGCCCGCTGGCTCGACCTCGACGCCGCGCTGCGGGAGCATTTCGGTACCTTACGGGCCCATACGCGTGCCACGCCGGCCCGTACCGAGACTCGGCCCGCAGCCGCGGTCGAGGAGCTGTCCTTCCTCGCCTTTAGCCTGGCCGGCCAGGACTATGCCGTGCCGCTCGGCGCCGTGGCCGAGGTCGTGGCGCTGCCTAAGGCCCTCACAGCACTGCCGCGGACGGAAGAGGTGCTGATGGGCGTCTTTTCCCTGCGCGGCGCCGTGCTGCCGGCGCTCTCGCTGCGCGCGCTTCTCGGCCTGCCGGGCTGCTCGCTTATCGGAGGCGAGCGGGTCGTCGTCGCCCGGATAGGCCGGCACCGCCTGGCGCTAGTGGTGGACCGTGTGGACGTTATCCTGCGCGCCCCGCGCCACCGGGTTTCGCCCGCGCCCGGCCTGTTCAACCGCGGATCCGGTGAGGCACGGATTGATGCGGTGCTGCGGCTGGCCGATGGGCGGGGCCTTGTCTCGCTTTTATCGCCGGAGCGCGTGCTGGCGGATGAGCGTGTCGCGCGTTTGATCGCGGACACAGACCACGACAAGGACGAGATCATGGCTAACCTCGCGCCCGACGTCGCCCGCGAGCGATTCCTGGTGATCCGCCTCGGCGCCGAATCCTACGGCCTTCCCATCGTGAACGTGGACGAGGTGGTGCGCCTCCCCGAGGCGCTCACGCGCCTGCCCAAAGCACCTTCATATGTGCGCGGCGTGATGAGCCTGCGCGGGCGGGTGATCCCGGTCATAGACCAGCGCCTGCGCTTCTCTATTGAGGGCGAGAGTTCCAATGGGCGCGTCGTCATCGTCACGCTCGGCGCTTTGCAAGCAGGCTTCGCGGTGGATGCCGCATCCGAGATCCTGGAAGTTGAGGCGGCGGACCTAATGCCCGCGCCAGACCTCTCCAAGGGCGGCGGCCGGCTGTTCGACCGAGCCGCGCGGCTCGCGCGCGGTGGAGAGGTCATCCTGCTCATCGACCCCGCCGCCCTGTTGGACCGCGCGGAGGCCGACCTGCTGCGCGACCTTACGGCGAATTGACGGCCCACGTGATCAAGCTGCTCATCGTCGACGATTCAGCTCTCATGCGACGCGTGCTGGGCGATGTCTTCCGGCAAGAGGGCGGTTTCGAGGTTGCCTTCGCCCGCGACGGCGTGGAGGCGCTGGAGCTGCTTCACGCTTTCCGCCCGGACGTGATCACGCTCGACGTCCAGATGCCTCGCATGGACGGCCTCGCCTGCCTCGATCGGATCATGATCGAGCGGCCCTGTCCCGTCGTGATGGTCTCCTCGCTCACCGCCGAGGGTGCAGAAGCTACGCTGGAGGCGCTGGAGTTGGGCGCTTTCGACGTAGTTCCCAAGCCGGATGGCGCCATCTCGCTCACCATCGATGAGGTCGCGCCGCTGCTCCTCGAGAAGGTGCGCGCGGCCGCCGTCTCCGGCGTTCGGCGCTCGCACCGGCTGGCCGAACGGCTCCGCGCGCGCCGGGCGACCACCCCGTCTGCCCCCTCCACTGCGCCCCGGCCGGCGCCCTGGCAGCCGGCCTCCGCTGGGCAACTCCCAGGCGTGGTGATCATCGGGACCTCCACGGGCGGCCCGCCCGCGCTGGAGACGGTGCTGACCGAGTTGCCCGCGAATTTCCCCTGGCCGGTTCTGGTGGCGCAGCATATGCCGGCCGCCTTCACCGCCTCCCTAGCCAGCCGCCTCAACGGGCTTTGCGCGCTCCATGTGATGGAAGTCGTGCGGCCCACGCCCATTGCGGCGGGTGTCATCTACATCGCCCGTGGCGATGCTGACATGACAGTCAGCCTGCGCGCTGCCGGACCCGTCGTGCTGCCGACGCCGGCCAACGCCGAATATCGCTGGCATCCGAGCGTGGACCGCCTCATGGCGAGCGCGCTGGCGCATCTCGCGCCCGAGCGTATGATCGGCGTGCTGATGACGGGGATGGGCCATGACGGTGCGGCGACGATGGCGGCGCTGCGCACGGCCGGCGGCCGCACCATCGCCGAATCCGCCGATACGGCCGTGATCTGGGGCATGCCCGGGGAACTCGTTCGCGCCGGTGGCGCAGATCTGATCCTTCCGCTGGAGGCGATCGCCACTCGGCTGATCCAGCTCGTGACGGCCGCGTGAGCGAGACCCTGTTCCTGAGCGCGGCGGAGCTGCGGCGCCTCTGCGCCTTCCTCTACCGCGAGACGGGCATGCTCTTCGGGGAGACCAAGCGCTATTACATCGAGCGGCGCGTGGCCGACCGGCTCGCGGCCACACGAACTGCAAACTTCGCCGCCTATTTCGGCTCGCTACGCGCGGATGCGCAGGAGCGCGAGGCGCTCATCAATGCCTTCACCGTCAATGAGACATATTTTTATCGCGAGGAGCACCAGCTCGCCTGCCTCAGCCGCTCCCTGCTGCCCGACCTCATCACGACGCGGCGGCCGGGCGACAGGATCCGCATCTGGTCGGCGCCATGTTCAACCGGCGAGGAAGCCTATTCGATCGCGATCTGGCTGTTGGAGAACTGGAGGCTGGTGGATGCCTACAATATCGAGATCGTCGGATCGGATATCGACACCCGGGTGCTGGAGGCGGCGCGCGAGGGCCTCTTCGGCGAGCGCGCTCTCTCCCGCATGCCCCCACAGTTGGTCGATGCCTATTTCGGCCCGGTGCAGCGCCACCGCCGCGAGATCATCCAGGACCTCAAGGAATCCATTGCTTTCACCCAGGCCAACCTGGTCGACGGGCCAAGTCTCGCGGCGCAGGGCATATTCGACGTCATATTCTGCCGTAACGTGCTGATCTACTTCGACGACCAATCGCGCCTCATCGCGGCGCAAAACCTTTATGATCGTCTGGCGCCGGGCGGCTATCTGTGCCTGGGCCATACGGAATCCATGAGCCGCATCAGCGACCTTTTCGCAGTGCGCCGCTTCGAGGACGCCATTGTGTTCCAGAGGCCGGAGGGCTTCCGTGAGCGATGAGCTGATGGTGCAGTTTCTTGTCGAAGGTCGCGAGCTGGTCGCCGATGCGACGCGCGACCTCGCCACCCTGGCCCGTGCGCCGGCAGATGCTGTGGCGTTGGACGGCTGCTTCCGGGCCATCCACACTCTAAAGGGCTCGACCGGCCTGTTCGATCTTGCGCCAATGGCGCTGACTCTTCACGCGGCGGAGGACCTGCTGGCCGCGATCCGCTCCGGCCGGCTCGGTGGCCCGCCGGATTTCGCCGCTCTGCTGGAGGCGGTGGATCAGGTAGATCGCTGGCTCGACGCGCTGGAGCGCGATGGCGCTTTACCGGCAGGAGCCGCCCGGGCGGCGCAAGACGCCGTGTCGCGCTTCGCCAGCGGGGAGGCCGCCGCGGCTTCGGCGCTCTCGCCCGAGCCCGCGGGCTGGCCCGTGCCTCCGGAGTTTGCCGACTTGGTCGGTACTGCCATCCGCTACGTTCCGCGCGCGGACGCCTATTTCTCCGGCGACGATCCTATCGCGATCATCGCCACCGTCCCGGCCCTGATGGCCCTGCGCTTGCGGCCGCGCGAGGCCTGGGGGCCCCTTGAATCCTACGACCCCTTCGCCTGCGACCTCGTGATCGAGGCGGTCTCCGCAGCGTCGCGCCCGGCCGTCCAGGCCGCGCTGCGCCTTGTCGCTGACCAGGTGGAGCTCACTGAGCTTGTATCCGCCGAGCCGACCGCCGCGGCTGACGCCGGAACCGCGCGGCGGACGCTACGCGTCGATGCGGCACGGGTGGACAGGCTGGCCAGCCTAACCGACGACCTCGTGGTCGCGAAGAACGGCCTGTCGGAGCTGGCGGCCGAGGCCGAAAGGCTCGCCGGCGGCCATGTCCTCGGCCAGCTGTTACGGGCAAGGCAGGCACAATTCGACAAGCTGGTCGGCGACCTCTATGCGACGGTCGGCCAGGTGCGGCTGATGCCGCTGGCGCCGCTCTTCGGTCGCTTGCCGCGCCTCACCCGCGACATCGCCCGCGCACTAGGGAAATCCGTCGCGCTGGTAATCGAGGGAGGCGAGGTCGAGGTGGACAAGTCCGTCGTCGACGGACTCTTCGACCCCTTGCTGCACGTGCTGCGCAATGCTGTGGACCACGGCGTAGAAGCCCCGGCAGTGCGGCTGGCCGCCGGCAAACCGAAGGAAGGCGTGATCCGCCTAACCGCCCGGCCGGATGGGGATCGCGTGATCATTGAGGTGACGGATGACGGGGCAGGCATCGATCCGGATTGCATCCGCACCCTCGCCGTCGCGCGCGGTTTGCTGGCCCGCCAAGCCGCCGACGAGCTGGAGGATACGGCGGCGGTCGACCTCATTTTCACGCCGGGCTTCTCCACCGCCGCCGCGGTTAGCGAGGTGTCGGGGCGCGGCGTCGGCATGGACGTGGTGCGTGTAGCCGCCGCCACCCTGGGCGGACGGGTTGAGCTCGCCGGCGCTCTGGGCCGCGGCACGGCGGTGCGCTTCGTCCTCCCCGTCACCGCCCTGCTCAGCAAAATTCTGGTCGTCGCCTGCGGCTCGGACCGATACGGCCTCACGCTCGACAGCGTGGTCGAGACTACGCGCGTCAAACCCGATCGCATCCATCGGGTCCGCGCTGGCCGGGCCTTTCTCCTGCGCGACCAGCCCGTGCCCCTCGTCGAGCTTGGATCGCTGGTCGGGGCCGCCGCGCCGCTCGCCCGGGCGGCTGAACGGGTCGTTGTCGCGCGGGCGCGGGGCGAGCTGGTGGGCTTCGCCGTGGACGCCATCCTCGACCGGCTCGACGCCGTGATTCGTCCCATGGCCGGGCTACTCGCCAGCGTGCCGGGCGTAAGGGGCACTACCCTCCTAGCGGACGGCGCCGTGCTGATGATCCTCGACCCGTCGGAACTCCTGGCATGAGCGTCGTGCAGGACGGCAAGGTGATTCGGTTGGAGGGTTACTGCCGCGTCGAAGAGGCGGAGATCCTGACGGCCCTGCTGCAGCGGAGCCCCGGCTCGACGCTTGACCTCGCCCGATGCGATGGGCTGCACGCTGCGGTCGTTCAGGCGATCCTGGCGTTCTGTCCCCCGCTGAGTGGAAATCCTGCCGACCCTTTCCTGCGGGATTGGTTGATCCCTGCTATGGCGGGCGAGAGACAGCACTAGCCACACCGGCTATAACTGGGGTTATGGCCGATATACGGCCGTCGGCAGGAGCGAGACTCATGGGGACGACGGTACTTATCGTCGACGACAGCAAGCTGGCGCGCATCGTGGTCGGCAAGGCCGTGGCCGCCCTGCAGCCCGACTGGCAGCGCGTGGAGGCAGGCAATGCCGACGAGGCCGTCGCCGCCATCGCCGCGCAAACGGTGGATGTGGTCATCATCGACTACAACATGCCCGGCCGCGACGGGTTGGCTCTCGCCGAGGAGCTCCGCGCGCGCTTTCCCGCGATGCCGATCGCCATCGCAACCGCCAATATCCAGGACGAGATCGTCGCGCGGGCACGAGCCGCGAACGCTACGTTCATCGCCAAGCCCGTCACGGAGGAGAGCGCGCGAGGCTTCCTCTCGGGCGCGGCCCTACGGCTGCGCTCGGCGCGCGCATGATCGACCATGTCGTCCCGTTGGAGGAGATGGAGCGGGATGCGCTGACGGAACTGGTTAATATTGGCGTGAGCCGCGCGGCCGCGAGCCTTCGCAAGATGGCCGGCCAGCAGGTGTTGCTCTCAGTTCCGTCGCTGGAGGTCGTCACCCGCGGTGCAGCCGCCACCCTCATTCGCGAGCGCGAAAGCGGGGAGCTGATCGCGGTGCGGCAGGATTTTGAGGGCGTCTTCTCCGGCCGTGCTCTGCTCATTTTCCCAGAGTCCAACAGCATGGCGTTGGTGCGCGCCGTGGCCGGCAGCGCCCTCTCCGATTCGGAAGCCGTGGAGATGGAGGACGAGGCGCTCACCGAGACAGGTAACGTGGTTCTCAACAGCTGCCTGGCCACCATGGCCAATATGCTCCAGCAGCCCCTGACCATGTCCCTGCCGCAGGTCATCCGCGGCAACGGTGCCGGGCTTTTCGACATGAGTCCCAGCGGACCAGAAGCCGAAGGCGGCATCGTACTGTTCCTCTACATCAACTTCGCGATTAACGACCGCGACATCCGCGGCTATATCGCCATGCTGATGGATCTGCCCTCGCTGCAAGCGTTGCGGCTGCTGATCGCCGAATTTATCCGGCGTGTGATCGGCGATGAGGTCTGATCATGAAGGAACCCGCGCGACCGCCAGGCGTTAGGGCGCGGTGAGCGACAATCCGGAGCGGAAAGTGGGCGATATCCTGGCCGCCCGAGGCGAGGCCCTGGCTGCGCTCGGAGGACCTTGGCTTAAAGCGCTGACGGTCTCGGGCATGGCCACCTTGGTGACGGATGCATATCTTCCGGACGAGCCCATTATACTGGTGAACGCCGCCTTCGAGTCACTGACCGGATATTCACGCGCCGAGGTCGTTGGCAGAAATTGCCGGTTCCTGCAGCCGGAACCGGCGGACGCGGAGGCCCGCTCACGCATTCGAAATGCGCTTGCGTCGGACACACCCATAACAATCGACCTGCTCAATCGCAGACGGGACGGTGACAGGTTTTGGAACCGTATCAGCATCGCGACCATCCAGGACGCTCAAGGCGTAGCGGCTTTTAGGCTGGCAACGCTGGCGGACGTCAGCACGGAATACGCGGACGACGCGACGGCTCGGCAGTTGCGCGCCACTCAGCGGCGGCTGACCGAAGTCCAAGATCGTCTAAGGATCGTCCAGACCGTCGCAGGCACGGCCGGCGCCTGGGAGTGGGACATTTTGGGCAAGCGGCTTGTGGCGGATGCACGCTTTGCCGCCATCTATGGTCTGGATGCCGTAGCTGCGGCCGCCGGCCTGCCGACATCCACTTACTTCGGCCCGGTCCACGACGAGGATCGGATGCGGCTCCGGATTGCTGTGGCCGGGGCACTACATGGCGCGGAAGTCTTCGCTCGGGATTATCGCGTGGTAGTGAACGGTGAAGTCCGCTGGGTATCCGCCCGCGGTCGGACTTTCCTGGACGCTGCGGACCAGCCCGTGCGCTTTGCTGGCGTGCTAAGTGATATCACGGAACAGAAGAAGGTTGAGGAGCGCCTGCACATCGCCCAGACCGCGGGCGAGGTTGGATCCTTCGAATATCTGGCAGGGTATGGAACCGCCGATGTGTCCGAGCAATTTTGCCGGTTGCTCGGGCTGCGGCCAGCGCAGAGCCTGCCAGTCCGTACGATCAACGCGGTCGTTCATCCCTCGGATCCAGCCCTCATCCAGAACCGGGACGGCCGGATTACAACGGGAACCGCCTTCCATGAGTTCCGCGTCACTCGCGCTGACACGGGGGAAGAACGGTGGCTTGCCTCGCGAGGTGAATACCGGGCGGGCCTCGCGGGAGGGACCATCTTCACAGGCGTCATCTACGACATCACGCTGACCAAGCGCACGGAGGCGGCGCTGCTCCAACTGACGGAGACACTGGAGGAGCGGGTAGAAGAACGTACGCAGGAACGTGACCGGCTGTGGAACCTCTCTCGCGACCTACTCAACGTCATCGGCCCCGACGAGCGTCAAACCGCCCTCAACCCAGCCTGGGAACTCATGCTGGGCTACGGCGAGACGGAGCTCATCGGAACGCCCCTGGAGGCGCTGACCCATCCGGAGGACGCGCCCATCGTCAGGTCGCGCCTGGCCTCCCTACTGCGCGGCGTGACGGTCCCGGAATTCGACATCCGCATCCTGGCCAAGGATGGCAGCTATCGCTGGGTGAGTTGGACGGCTGTGCCCGAGAGCGGGATGATTTACGGGATCGGGCGCGACGTCACACAGCGCAAGCTGCTGGAGGAGCAACTCCGCCAGAGCCAGAAGATGGAGGCCGTGGGCCAGCTCACCGGTGGCCTCGCGCACGATTTCAACAACATGCTAACCGGCATCCTTGGCGGCATCGACATAGTGCGACGCAGGTTGAACCAGGGACGCCTGGATGACGTGGACCGCTTTTTCGATGCCGCAATGCAGTCAGGCCAACGCGCTGCGGCTTTGACTCATCGCCTCCTTGCCTTCTCCCGGCGCCAGACGCTCGACAGCCGCCCACTCGACGTGGCGATACTGGTTGGCTCTATCGAGGATCTGCTCCGCCGCACCTTGGGCGAACAGATAGAGCTGATTATCGATCTGGACCCCGATCTGTGGTTGGCGGTGGCCGACGATAATCAGCTTGAGAGCGCGATCATCAATCTGGCGATCAATGCACGGGACGCGATGCCCGACGGAGGCCGTTTGGTCATTGCTGGCTATAACAGGCAACTGTCTGCTCGCGACCTATTACGCAGCGAGCGCGGCCAAGCCGGCGACTTTGTCGAGATCAGCGTTGCTGATTCGGGCCTTGGCATGACGGCGGACGTGGTCGCAAAGGCCTTCGATCCTTTCTACACGACGAAGCCACAGGGGCAGGGCACCGGGCTCGGGCTTTCAATGGTTTATGGTTTCGTCCAGCAGTCGCGCGGCGATATCTTTATCGAAAGTCAGGAAGGGCTAGGAACAACGATCCGACTGTTCCTACCAAGGCATTCGGGGCCGCTCGAGGCGTTGGCCACTGCGACCGCGGCACCGACACTGCTAGGGTCAGGCGAAACAGTGGTCGTGATCGAGGACGATCCGGCAGTCCGTCTGCTGGTGCTGCAAGTGCTACAGGAGTTGGGGTACCGCGCCATTGAGACCGCAGACGATCGGGACGCGTTGCCAATACTCCAATCCGAATGTCACATCGACCTTCTTATTACCGACGTCGGTCTTCCGGGTATGAATGGACGTAAGCTCGCCGAGATCGCGCGCGCGAGCCGGCCTACGCTGCCTGTGCTTTTCATGACTGGCTACGCCAAGGAAGCGGCCGATCAAGCGGCGTTCCTTGCGGCGGGCATGGAAATTATCACCAAGCCCTTCGCAGTGGACGAACTTGGCCGGCGAGTGAACCGCATTCTTCGCCACAGCCGTGAGTTGAAATGATGAGCACTTGAGGAAAGACGGCAGCTTGCCCAACGCGCTTTCATCTCCGAACGGCACGGTCTCTGCCAACAACAGGCTCAAACAATGCGACCGGTGAGTTGAACAGCTAGTGCTCTCCAGAGAAGCAGTCGGCCTGTTCTCATAAGACTTGGCTGGCCACCCTGATTGCTCTGGTATTTGTCTAAGCCACAAACGCACTCCGTATCAGCGGCTCGTCAGGTTCCATAAATATTGCCGAAGCGAAGCATGCTTAAAACAACTAAATCTCTTCCGCCCGAAAGGCGTGCTGATTCACCTGCTGAGGAACAACGAAAACCGGCGAGTTGCCCCGCCGGCCGTAGCGAAGTCAGTAGGCGAGAACTTACTTAGTGGCGTCGCGCACAGCGTCCTTCGCGCCACCAACAGCGTTCTGAACCTTGCCCTCGGCCTTCTCGGCCTTGCCTTCGGCCTGCAGCTTCGCGTCGCCCGTCACCTTGCCGGCAAGGTCCTTAACGGCGCCCTTAACCTGCTTGGCGAGACCCTCAATGCGATCCTTATCCATGATTCTGTTCCTCAGATGTGCGGGCCAGGCTGACCTCGCTCTCACCGGAAGCAACTCGGTGAAACGCCGGCGGTTGCCGGCGGCCGTTGCCTTGCCGCGATCGGACTTCTGACGCGCCCCTTGCCCAAAAGTGGTAGCTCTGCGCTTGCGCAGCTTCTTCAGCGTGCGGTGACCCCGTATTGGCTCAGATGGGCGGAGCACAGCCCCTTCGACTTTAAGGGCATTCTTAAGGCACGCGGCTACCGGTGGAATGGGGATGGCAATGGCTCGCCACGGGCCTGGTACATCGACGTGGAAGATTCAGCGCGAGAAGCCGAGGTGGCTTTGCTCAAGGCCGAAATCTATCAGCGCGATGTCGACATTTCGCCGCGACGGGTTGACGCGTACGACCACTTTTCTGATCGGTGCTGATGTGGCCCGTGTCGTCGAAGCTTGGGCTTGAGTACGGAAAAGTGGGCGTTTCGCAAGCGAGGTTGAAGGTGTTCTCACGGCTCCGAGGCTGGCTATCGGGGTCGACGCGATGGCCTGCGTGTCCGCAACGGCATCGCAAAGCCATTCACTCATAACCAACCCGTCCATCGTCAATCGGCAATCGCCGATGCTCGCATCGCGCAGACTTGATCCGCATCGATAGTGCTTGGCTTCCGCACGATACAGAGCGAAGGCTCGCTCACGCGCTGCACTTCGCGCGGCCTCGCTGAGCGGGGCTCGGGCTCGTAGCACCCGGCTCATCGGGTGCCGAACGGAGCCCGACGATGACCAAGCTTTCCGACACCCAGGCCACCATCCTCAGCGAGGCCAGCCGCCACCCGGCGCTGCTGGCCAGCGCGCCGAAGCTGCCCGCCGCAGCGCGCCAGGCCGTCGTCCGCAGCATGCTGAAAAATCTGCTGCTGGAGGAGCTACCGGCGCCGGCCGAACACCGTGACCTCGGCTGGCGACAGGATGACGAGGGCGCGTGGGTTGCCCTACGCATCACGGCCGACGGGCTGCGTGCCATCGGCATCGAGCCCACGAAGCCCAGCGACATTGGCACCGAGCCCCGCGAGCTGACCGCCGACGAGGAGGCCGCCGAACTCAAGCTGCAGCAGGAGGCGCTGTACGCGGAGCACGCGGCGGAGACGGCGCTGGGCGAGACCGCCTTGGTCGCAGCGGCCGCGCAGCCCCGCATGAGCCTGCGCGAGGCCTCCACGGCGACGGTGGCGGCCTGGGAGTCGCAGGAGGGCCTGGAGGCAGCCCTGACGGCCCTCAAGGCGGTGCTCGCCGGCCGAGCCCCCGCCCGCACGCCTGGCGCCCCTCGCAAGCCGCGTGAGGGCACCAAGCAGGAGGCGGTGCTGACGCTGCTGCGCCGCCAGGAGGGCGCCACCATTGCCCAGGTGATGGAGACCACCGGCTGGGCCCAGCACACGGTCCGCGGCTTCTTCGCGGGGCTGAAGAAGAGGGGCCACACGGTCGAGGTGATGGAGCGGGTGAAGCAGGTCGGCACGGGCAAGCAGGGCGCCAAGGGCAGCTACAGCATCTACCGCGTCGCCAGCCCGGTTGTGGCCAGCTGATGCGCGCGAAGGGAACACGTTACGCGGTCGGGCTCTACCGGGTCTCGACCGCGGAGCAGGGTCAGAGCGGGCTGGGTCTGGAGGCCCAGCAGGCTAGCGTCAGGGCCTTCGTGGCGAGCCAGGGCTGGACACTGGTGTCGGAGCACTCGGACATCGCGAGCGGCAAGGACGACCGGCGTCCCGGCTTTCAGGGGGGCCTGCTGAAGTGCCGGCAGCTCGGCGCGGTGCTGGTCGCAGCTCGGCTGGACCGCATCACGCGCCGCGCGCACACGTTGTCGCAGCTGCTGGAGGATGGCGTGTCTATCGACGTCCACGTCCAGCGCCTGGCTCCGGCCGAGGCGGCGGGCCTGCTCCTAATTCGCGCGGACCTCGGCGATGTCCGATTCGTTCTGGCAGTGCCAAGGTTCCCTAGGTGTTTGATCCCGGTCTTTGATGGTGCAGTCTTCTCGCAGGAATGGAGGGACGCGCTATTGGTCGAATGGGCTGGGGTTGTTCAGGTGTTGCTCCGTAATGTCGTCAGTATCCGCTGGCTGTCACCGCCGCGTGATGATTGAAGCAAGCTACGGACGCGCCATGCTCGTCGGTGCCCGTTGCGGACGGGCAGGAGATTATAATGAATGTCCCCGCAATGCACCGCGTTGAACAATGATGGGATGAAAGGCTCATCGATATATGGCCGTGGCGGTAGGCATCGGCATTCTAGGCCGGATTGACATTCACGATTCCCAAACGTTGTGATGTTTGATTCATGGGTCTCCGTGTTGGTTCTCAGCCGGTTGACGATACGGAACGAGCCGTGGGAGCAATAGCCAC
Organism: Roseococcus sp.; assembly: GCF_965227005.1. NCBI lineage: Bacteria > Pseudomonadati > Pseudomonadota > Alphaproteobacteria > Acetobacterales > Roseomonadaceae > Roseococcus > Roseococcus sp. The sequence continues at coordinate 65,130 of NZ_CBDDFJ010000017.1, read as the reverse complement.
GCCGATTTTGTGACTGCCAACTAATCAACGCTTCGGCTCTAGGCGGGAGGATAGGGCATGCAGCGACGATGGCCCTACTTGGGAATTGCGACATTCATTCTCGTCGCGATCGCCTCTGGTGCCCTAGCCGCGGAGCAACGCCATCGATTCCGCCCGGCGGATGGTGCCGCGTTGCGGGCTTGGGACGACCTCCTGCAGCGGGATACCCATATAAGGCAGGATGCCCGTCGCCATCGTTTCCGTGCCCGCCGCGACCTGAGTGCGTTGCGGGTCGATCTGGGCGGCGACCACCAGCCGGAATTGATCCTCTACGCCGACCTCATCTCCTACTGTGGCAGCGCCGGTTGCGTCGCGCGGATACTGACGCGCCGAGAGGGTCGCTGGGTCCTGGCCTGTGAGACCCATCTTGAGGGCGGAAACGGCCTGATCGTCGACACGGTCCGGACCGCGGGCTGGCGCAACCTGCGCGGCACCTATCGGATGACCTGGCGCGAGGACGCGATCAGCCCCGCAGGCGTTGCCTGCATGGAGGGGGAGACAGTGCCGCGGTCCCAGCAGGCCCGTCCTGACCCAAACTCCCGGTGATAGGCTATCTATTCCCAATCACCCGCCGCACCCTGCTCGCCGCGCCCGCGCTGGTGAGTGGACCGGTGATGGGAGGGACGAGGGGGGAAACATCCCCCGCGCTCACGGTCCGCTTCCTGCCGGGGAGCGCACCATCTTCCGTGCACTCGGTAATCGAGAACCATCCTTTACGTCTCGCGCGCCTGCGTTTTTCGGGACCCGACGCGCCGACGGGCGAAGTGGTCATCCCTACTCGTTACGGCGGCACGCCCCCTCTCAAGATCCTCCCACTCGGCGGGCGGGAGGTACTGTTAGCGGAGATCGACGGCAATGGCGGTACCGGTATCTCCCAGCGCCTCGTCGCTCTCATCGGGATCGACGATGCCCGGCGCCTGCGGGTGATCGGCATCGAGAACCTGGAACTCCTCGACGCCACAACATGTGAAAGCGAGGCCAGCCTGAGGGCCACGATCTCGCCGGCTGCGTCCGGAGTGCTTCGCCTGGACGTCACCTTTAACCGCATGCGGGGCGAGTGCGGCTTTCGCTGGCGCGGGCGGCCATATCGGGAGCGATGGACCGAGGTGCTTTCCTGGGATGGTCGGGCCACCGTATCGGCGGCTGCCCCGTCCCGCGATTTCGGCCCGGTGCGCCGGGCCATTTCCACCTCACGAGGCCGGATCCTGGCTCTCCTCGCTTCCCCCGTCACCGACCTGCGCCGGCTCCGACTGGACCGGACTGGCCTCTACGACCTCGCCAATCTTCCCAGGGGTTAGATAGCGGATAGTCGCTCGGACAGCCCGGATCCGAATGCTGCGTCTGCCATCTTGAGGCCAAGTCAGAACTGCCGGATTGCTTGCCACGAAGCGGGCAATGAGCGACCACCGCCAGGGCGGTGATCGACCCCGCATCTGCCCATCGGCCGCCTCACTCGATCATCTACACTGACCCAGTCGGTGCTGTAACTCCCAATGTGAGATAATGGCGGCTACTACTCACCGAAACGCAGTCTAAAAAATACCCAAGTCGCGACAGTCCATTCAGTCCAGTCGCGTAGATCGTGCTTGACAATCCACGCATTGACGTCAGCAGTAATGTCACGACCATGGAGATACCATCCCTGCGATCCGCAAGCCCAGCTGATGGCTGGGCCATTAGCGCGATGGCGTAGATCGTCGAGATACCATTCCTGAGTGCCATCGGCATGGGTGTAGGCGGGTCCACCCGTGCGGTGACGCTCACCGTGACAAAACCATTCCTGGTCGCCGTTGCCCCGAATGATAGCAGGGCCGTCAACCCGATGCAGATTACCGTGGACATACCAGTACTGTGTGCCGTCCGCCTCCGTGACAGCCGGACCATCGGTGCGATGACACTTGCCATCGACATACCAATAGTGTGTGCCGTCCGCTTCTGTGACCGCCGGTCCATCAGTGCGATGGAGATTACCGTTAGTATACCATTTATGCGTGCCGTCGGCGTCGATAACTGGGCGCTCCATTATGATCCTCACTAGATTTCAGACTGAAAGTACTGCCTCGACCCCACGGGCCATTCGGGCGCATAGTCCTGATAGGGCAATACACGCATGAGCCTTGGCGATAATGTCGGTGCCGCACAGATATCATGCCAGCGTGCCATCGGCGTAAATGGCAGCCTCTCGGAGCCCAACTGGCTGGCCACATGTGAACCGCACCGGTTTCGCCGGAGGCTTCAACTTCTGAGTGATTGTTTGAGAATTCAGCGGTGGGCGACCCTTCGCAGGAGGAGGCCACCCATTGCGAGGTGGATCATGGCTTCTGAGACGTCGAGGCGTTGCTCGCCAGACTCCCCACCTGTCAGCCAGTGCGCCAGCGCGAATTCCTTGGCTGGGAGGTATCGAGGATCCAGCCCAGCCCACGGTTCGTGGAGTGATCGCGCCAGCGGAGTTCCCCCGTCGCCACCAATAGTAAGCGACCTCATGATCCCAACTTCGCTTGATTTCTTCGCGACACAGAGCGAATGCTTATCCACGCGCAGCATTCCACGCGGCCTCGCTGAGCGGGGCTTGGGCTCATAGCACCCGAATGATCGGGTGCCGAACGGAGCCCGACGATGACGAAGCTTTCCGATACACAATCCATCATCCTCCGCGAGGCCAGCCGGCATGACGCGCTGCTGGCCAGCGCGCCCAAGCTGCCCGCCGCGGCGCGCCAGGCGGTCTTCCGCAGCATGCTCAAGAACGAGCTGCTGGAGGAGGTGCCGGCACCGGCCGAGCACCGCGTCCTCGGGTGGCGGCAGGACGATGCGGGCGCCTGGGTCGCGCTGCGCATTACCAACGACGGCCTGCGCGCTATAGGCGCAGTGCCCGAGCAGCCCAGCGATACCGGCACCGAGCCGCGCGAGCTGACCACGGGGGAAGAGGCCACGGAATTCGCCCTGCAGCAGGAAGCCTCGGCGGCCGAGGGCGAGGCGGAGCTGGCGCTCGGCGAGACTGCCCCGGTCGCAGCTGCCACACGAACCCGCACCGGCCTGCGCGAGGCTGCCACCGCGACCGTAGTGGCCTGGGAGGCGCAGGAGCACCTGGAGGATGCCCTGGCGGCCCTCAAGGCGGTGCTGAGCCGCGGAGACTATACACGGATGCCCGGTGCGCTCCGCGAGCCCCGTGAGGGCACCAAGCAAGACGCAGTGCTGGCACTCCTGCGCCGGGAGGAGGGTGCGACCATTGCCCAGGTGATGGAGGCGACCGGCTGGGCTCAGCACACGATCCGGGGCTTTTTCGCGGGCCTGAAGAAGAAGGGCCTCCCGGTACAGGTGCTGCAGCGGGTGAAGCAGGTCAGCGCAGGCAAGCAGGGCGCCAAAGGCAGCTACAGCATCTATCGCGTCGCCAGCCCCGCGTTGGCCAGCTGATGCGGGCGACGGGAACACGCTACGCGATCGGGCTGTACCGGGTCTCGACCGCGGAGCAGGGGCAGAGTGGGCTGGGTCTGGAGGCCCAGCAGTCCAGCGTGCGGGCCTTCGTGGCCAGCCAGGGCTGGACGCTGGTGTCGGAGCATTTCGACATCGCGAGTGGCAAAGACGACCGGCGCCCGGGCTTCCAGGCGGCGCTGCTGAAGTGCCGGCAGCTCGGTGCGGTGCTGGTGGCCGCGCGGCTCGATCGCATCACGCGGCGCGCGCACACGCTCTCACAGCTGCTGGAGGACGGTGTCTCGATCCGGGCGGCGGACATGCCAGGTGCGGATGACCTGATGATGCGGATCTACGCCGCCATGGCGCAGAGGGAGCGGGAGCTGATCAGCGCGCGGACGAAGGCGGCGCTGGCGGCGGCGAAAGCGCGGGGGATTGTGCTGGGTGGGGACAGGGGCTGGCGTCCAGCGAGCGGGCCCAATGCAGCGGCTGCTGCGCTGTCCAGGGTCGAGGCGGCCACGCGCACGGCGCACCGCCTTGCGCTTGAGGTAGATGCTGAAAGAGCCGAAGGCGCCTTGAGCATGACGGCGATCGCCCAGGGCCTAAACCGACGCTGCGTATCGACGCCGACCGGCTGCGGTAGCTGGACACACACCACTGTGGCGAGAGTGATGGCGCGCGCGGCCAGCTGACGATGGACCGCCGCACCTATCGATTCTCACTTGATGCAGTCGGACGCAGCATCCGAGCGGGAGAAGGGCGCCGGCCTCGCCGGTCACTCCAGTCTGGCGGTCACCTGGGCGTCAGGCAGGGCACCGCATTGTCACGCCGTTGGAGACACCGCCGGGCGTGGCGATGTTGGGCGAGCGGACGGTGTTGCAGGAGGCCCTGTTCTACAGCTTCAACCTTGATCGCCACGTGCCGATGGATCACCTGCTCCGCTCGATCGATCGCTTCGTCGACCTGTCGGGCATGGCTGGTGCACGAGCGCGGCATAGAGCCGCATGCCGCTCACCACCAGCGGCACGCTGGTCAACGACGGCGCGACGCTGCTCTACCGCGCCAGCAAGATCGACTGCGACACCTGCGTGCTCAAACAGCAGTGCTGTCCCAAGGAGCCAGCGCGCAAGTTGCCGCGGTCCATCCATGAAGGAGCCCGCGACATGGCTCGCCGCCTATCCGACGACGATGAGTGGCGCGTCTCGCGCTGCGAACGCAAGAAGGTCGAGATGCTCTTCTCCCATCTCAAGCGCATCATGCGCCTGGACCGCCTCCGATTACGTGGTCCCCGTGGCGCCCGTGACGAGTTCCACCTCGTAGCCGCCGCCCAAAACCTCCGTAAGCTCGCAAAGCTGATCCCGACGCCCAACCCGGCCGTCGCCTGAGGCCTAACGCCCTCGCTCGTCCTGCATCAGCGGCAATGTCCGACTCTGCCGAAAACCGCCTTTTTCAACACAATCGGCCGATTGCGGACTTCTACCGCGCCCGGCTCCTGCCGCGCGCCCAGGCCCATTGCACGGAAATACTGGAGGCGGCCGAACTGCTCGCCTTGCTGCCCGAGAATCCCACCTGAAGATTGCCGCCGAGGGCAACCCTTGCGCGTTTATCCGGCCACCACATCTCCAGATATGAACATATGGTCAGGTCTTGAATGAACGCTCCGTTGACCGCCCCGCACTTGCGCCGGGAGCGGCCGTACGTCGCCGTGATCGGTGCCGGTCCTGGGGGTTTGGCCGCGGCCATGCAACTCGCCGCCTCAGGCGCAAGGGTCACCCTGTTTGAGAAGGATGAGGTGGTCGGGGGGCGCTCGCGTACCCTAACCTCGCCCGAGGGCTATCGCTTCGACCTGGGCCCGACCTTCTTCCTCTACCCGCGCATCCTGAAGGAAATCTTCGCGGCCTGTGGCGCCGATCTCGACCAGGAGGTCGATCTGATCCGCCTCGATCCGCAATACCGGCTGATCTTCGAAGGCAAGGGCAATGCGGTGCTGGAAGCCACCTCGGACATCCCGCGGATGGAGGCTGCCATCGCCGCCATCGCGCCGGGCGACGTTCCTGGGCTGCGCCGCTTCATGGAAGACAACCGCCGCAAGCTGGAGGTCTTCCGCCCCTTCCTCGAGCGTCCTTTCCTCCGGCACCGCGACATGATGTCGCCCGGCGTGATGAAGAGCCTGCCGCAGCTGCGACCGCACCAGCAGGTGGAACAGAATCTGCGCCGCTATTTCGCCGATCCGCGTGTGCGCCTGGCCTTCGGGTTCCAGACGAAATACCTCGGCATGTCGCCGTTCAAGTGCCCGTCGCTCTTCACGATCCTGAGCTTCCTGGAATACGAGCACGGCGTGTTCCATCCGCGCGGCGGCTGCGGTGCGGTGAGCGACGCGATGGCGCGCGTGGCCGAGCGCCTGGGCGTGGAAATCCGGCTGAACACGCCGGTCGATCGCATCGCCTTCACGGGCCGCCGCGCGAAGGGCGTGGAGGTCGCAGGGACGCATATCGCTACCGACGCCGTGGTGCTCAACGCTGATTTCGCGCATGCGGTGCCCAGGATGGTGCCCGACTATATCCGCAAGGACTGGTCCAACCGGAAGATCGAGAAGGCGCGCTATTCCTGCTCGACCTTCATGCTCTATCTCGGCGTCGAGGGAAGCTTTCCGCAGCTGTCGCATCACAACGTGCTGCTGGCCGAGGAATATCAGCGCAACATCCACCAGATCCAATCAGGCGAGCTGCCCGATACGCCGAGCCTCTACGTGCAGAATCCCTGCCTCACCGATCCCAGCATGGCGCCGCCCGGACATTCCGCGATTTATGTTCTGGTGCCCGTGCCCAACCTGCGTCACGGATCGGACTGGAGCGCCGAGGCACCGCGCTATCGCCGTCTCGCGCTGGATCGTCTGAAGGCGCTTGGCTTGCACGACATCGAATCCCGCATCCGCTACGAACGGATGGTCACGCCCCAGTCCTGGCAGGATGATTTCGCCGTGGGCTATGGCGCCACCTTCAACCTAAGTCACGATCTCATGCAGATGCTCAGCTTCCGCCCGCGCAACCGATTCAACGACACGCAGGGCCTGTACCTGGTCGGCGGCGGCACGCATCCCGGCTCGGGCCTGCCGGTGATCTACGAAGGCGCGCGCATCACCGCGAAGCTCGTGCAGGAGGAGCTGGCGCTCTCGCCGCATCCGGTGCTGGCATGAGCGCGCATGTCGTCGTGGTCGGCGCGGGGCTGGGTGGCCTCGCCGCCGCCTGCGTCGCCGCAGCGCGTGGTTATCGCGTCACGCTGCTCGACAAGAATCCCTGGCTTGGTGGCAAGGCGGCGCAGCTGTTTCTCGACGCGCCGGACGGTTCAGGCCAGTTCCGCTTCGACATGGGGCCGACCATCCTAACGGTGCCGCGCGTCCTACGCCGTATCTACGCGGAGGCGGGCCGCGACCAGACGAAGGAGCTGCCGCTCATCCGCCTCGACCCGCAATGGCGCTGCTTCTTCGATGACGGCACGCGCATCGATCTGATGGAGAATGTCGGCGCCATGGCGCAGGCCATGGACGAATTCGCGCCGGGTTCGGGAGTCGGTGTGGGCTACAGAAAATTCCAGGACGTCTCGAAGCATCTGCATGGCGTGTCGGAAAAATTCTTCTTCTGGAAGTCGGTCGAGGGCATCGGCGACACGCTCGACGTGAAGCAGAATTTCTCGCCGAACACGCTAAAGGATGTGCTCGCGCTGCGCATGGGCCAGACGGTCGCGAAGGTGATCCGCGGCCATGTGCCTGATGAGCGCCTGGCGCAGATGCTGGACCACTACTGCCAATATGTCGGCAGCAACCCCTATCTCGCGCCGGCCGTGCTCGCCTCGATCGGCGACATGCAGGCGAGCGAGGGCGTGTGGTATCCGGTCGGCGGCACGCGCGCCGTGGCCGAGGGCCTGGCCAAGCTCGCAGGCGAGCTCGGCGTGGAGCTGCGCACCGAATGCGACGTGGCAGGCTTCGGCATCGACAAGGGCGCCGTGCAATCCGTCACGCTCACCACGGGCGAGCGCATCGCCTGCGATGCGGTCATCTCCAACATGGACGCGATCCGTACGTATAAGGAATTGGTGGGCGGTTCCACGGGCGAGAGCTATGCGAGGAAGGGCTATGAACCCGCCTGCTCCGGCGTCGTGCTCTATCTCGGGTTGAACCGCCGCTACGAACATCTCGCCCATCACGACTTCGTCTTCTCGCGCGACGCGGAGGAGGAGTTCGATGCCATCTACAAGCGCGGCGAACCCGCCCCCGATCCGACCGCCTATCTCGCCGCGACGGCCAGCACCGATCCGACCAGCGCGCCCGAAGGTTGCGAGTCCCTCTACGTGCTGGTCCACACGCCGCATCTGCGCCCGCATCACGACTGGAACGAGCTTTTCCCCGGCTATCGCCAGAAGATCCTCGACAAGCTCAAGCGCACGGCTGGCCTCGAGGACATCGAAGAGCGCATCGTCGTGGAGCGCCGCCTCACTCCCGTCGATATCCACGAGCGTTACCGCGTGCTCGACGGCGCGATCTACGGCCTGGCCTCGCACGGCGCTTTCACCGGCGCCTTCAAGCCCGGCAATCGCAGTCGCGCGGTCAAGGGGCTCTACCTCGCCGGCGGCGCGGCGCATCCCGGCCCCGGCATGCCCATGGTGATGATGAGCGGCTGGATCGCGGCCGATAGCCTCGACCGCGATCTCGGTGGCCGCGGCATGGGCAGCGAAGCGGAAGTGGCGGGGCGGCGCGAGGCCGAGCTGCTCGGGTGACGAGCCCCCTCGACCTTCGGGCCGCCGCCCCCGTCCGCTCCCTGTTCAACACCGATCAACGGTCGTTGGTCGGTGGTGAACAGATGCGATTGAGGCACGGCTATGCCTTCGCCTTCGGGGCGTAGCGATCCGTCCATTCTTTCACGGTCATCTCTGGCGCGACATCAATCGCGAACCTCCCAGCGCGCGGCGTCCTCGGATCGTCTTGATGCTGGCCCCGACGAATGATCTGCATCAGTTCTTCATCGGTCAGATCCTCAGCAGGGTGCCCGCCGCTGATCACGGCGCCTCGCGCGAACTCGTGCTCGACCTGCTGCTTCTCCCGCCACCCCGCGCGCGCCTTCATCCAGAAGATCGCGGCTGCCACGTTCTTCCCCTCCGTCGCCATCCGAAACAGCGACTGCGCCACCTTGCTCGTGGCCTCGATCGAGCCCTTGTCGATCTCGTTGCGGAAATGCTTGCGCAGCGTCTTGGCATCGATGTCGAAGAACGTCGCGATGTCCTCCTGTGGGATGCCGTAGCCCGACATGGCTCGCACCGTCCGCCGCTGCTCCTCGGTTGGGCAGTAAGCCAGGCCCTGGGTCATGTCGGCGCTCCGGCGGCAGGCACAGGCTCCTGGGCACGCTCGGCAGCCGTGGCGGCGTAGCTGGCACCATCGGCCTCCAGCACCGCCAGCTGCCCGGTGAAGGCCTGCCAGCGCAGCACCGCTACATCGACGAACGCAGGCGAGAGCTCGATGGCGTGGCAAGCGCGTCCCGACATTTCCGCCGCGATGATGGTCGTGCCAGACCCGCAGAATGGCTCGTAGATCGCCTGGCCCGGCGAGGAATTGTTCTCGATCGGACGCCGCATGCATTCCACGGGCTTTTGGGTGCCGTGGGTAGTGGTGGCGTCCTGGTCACTGGACGGGATGCTCCAGAGCGTCGTCTGCTTGCGATCGCCGGCCCAATGGCCGGTGGCGCCGCCGCGGACCGCGTACCAGCAGGGCTCGTGCTGCCAGTGATAGTGCCCACGGCCCATCACCAGGCGCTCCTTGGCCCAAATCACCTGCGCGCGGATCTCAAAGCCGCAGCTGGTGAGGCTGTCGGCGACCGTGGTGGCGTGCAGGGCGCCGTGCCAGACATAGGCCACGTCGCCCGGGAACAGGGCCCAGGCCTCGCTCCAGTCGGCCCGGTGGTCGTTGAGCACCTTGCCGGTGCGCGCGGTGTTGGCGCCGGGCAGGGCGGCGTTGCGCCAGGCTGGGTCGTAGAGCACGCCATAGGGTGGATCGGTCACCATGAGGTGCGGCCGGACGCCCCCGAGCACGGCCTCGACCACAGCGGGGTCGGTGCTGTCGCCACAGATGATGCGGTGCCGGCCGAGGACCCAAATGTCGCCGGGCCGCGAGACCGGGATCTCCGGCGGAGCGGGCACCTCGTCGGGATCGGTCAGCCCGGTGGTCGGCTCCAGCAGGAATTCGGCCAGCTCATCCTCTCCGAAGCCCGTGAGCGCCAGGTCGAAGCCCTCGCTGTGCAGTTCGCCCAACTCCAGACGCAGCATCTCGTCGTCCCAGCCGGCGGAGAGCGCCAGGCGATTGTCGGCGAGCACGTAGGCCTGCCGCTGGGTGGATGTCAGGTGCGACAACTCGATGGTCGGCACCTCGGCCAGGCCCAGCTGGCGCGCAGCCATGACGCGGCCGTGCCCGGCGATGATGCCGCGCTCACCGTCGACCAGGACGGGGTTGGTGAAGCCGAACTCGCGGATGGAGGCGGCGATCTGCGCGACTTGCGCCGGGGAGTGGGTGCGGGCGTTACGCGCATAGGGCACGAGGTCCTCAACACGGGCGCGGTTGTAGGCCGGAAAGATGGGCGAGGCTGCGGTCACGAGGCTTCTCCTTCCAGGATGGCCTGGGCCTGTGGCGCCGGCTCGATGAAGCGCGGCTCGATGATGCGGCGCACGATGAGGAGCTTGGACGGCTCCTCGGGCGGCGGCTCCACCTGCTTCTCGCGCCAGCCAGCCCGCGCCTTGAGCCAGAAGATGCTGGCGCCGATGTTGCCGGGGGTTGTCGCCTGCTTGAACAGGCACTGCGCGACGCGCCTGTTGGCCTCAATCACGGCAACATCCAGCTCGTGGCGGAAGTGCTTTCGCAGCGTGCGCGAGGTGATGCCGATCACAACTGCGATGTCGTCCTGCGGCACGCCGTAGCCGGCCATCGCGTGGACCATGCGACGCTGCTCCGGCGTGGGGGCGAAAGCGGGCGCGCCCATCAGTGGAGCCCGTCGGGTTTGTAGGTCGGGAAGCTACGCTGCGGCATGTCGGGCCTCTCTAGTTCCTGCCGGGATTCTAACGAATCATTGGCGCGAGCGCATCGCGACATGATTGCGACGGAGTTCCTTGTTTTGCGATGTGGAGATTACGAGCCGGATGCGCAGAATGTCCGGGTCGGGACCGCTCCGAGCATGCGGCACTCATAAGCGGGCGCACCGCGGACAAGACGACCATTGCCCAGTCGGCTTTGTAGATCGCAAAGGCCAGCGCCACGTCGCGCGGAGCAGTGAAGTTCAGCTGGTGGATATGGTGGGTTTAGTGGATGTCTCCTGGCCCCATTCTGATAACTGTCACACACGCACGCCTTGCATGTGATGAGGAGATAATAACTATCCTCTGACAGTTTCCGCGTGGGGTTGACCAGACATCCACTAAACTCACCACATCCACCAAATTACGCTGCCGCGGCATGGCTCTCCTCCATCTCCAGCTTCCAGCGCTGGTTGCCCGACTGCATGGGCGCGCGCGCGATGCGCAGGTTGCTCACAACCCGCGCATGGTGATCTCCTATCCACCGGCCCAAACGTCGACTGTTGATCGCGCCGTTGTCGCCAGCCACGACCAGCAAAGCTTCGCGAAAATCAGGGCGGACGAATTCGAGCCGCGGGTAACCGATCGACCCTCCAGGGCCCGTCCGCTGCTCCGAGGCGCAGGCGATAATCTCCCGCACGGTCACCGCACTGGCACCGAGGCTCTGGTGCCAATGCTCAATCACCGTGACCAAGGACTCCAGTCGGGGGTCCTGAGCCCGAACGGTTTCCATGGTCAAAACTGGATCCGCGCGCCCAAGCCAAAGCAGCGCGCCCCGTACCCAGGTTGACCAGGTTTCGAAGGAGCCCAGTGGGGTCGGCGCATTCGGATATCCCGCGACGTGATATGCCCTCAGCACAGTCAACGCAGACACAAGCAGCTCGGGCCGATGCAAATGCGCCTCGCGCAGTGGGTCGCGATCGAAGGCGCGCAGCTCCGGTCGCTCGACGTGAGGGTCCAACTGGGACAGGACGGTGCGGCGGGTCATGTCGCCGAGCAGCGTGAGGTTATTGCCGGTCGCTGTCAGAAAGCTGTTGCAGGGAAGTTCAGGCGCCTCAGACCGACCTAGGATACGGCAGCGCACGAACTCTTGCGTGATCAGAGAACATAGGAATTCCCCACCCAGCGGCGTCTCGCAATTGTCGATGGCGATGACCTGTTCCCCGTTCAGAAGAAGGGCGCCGAGCCGCTTTTCGAGTTCCTCCTCGGTCCGCCCCTGCGCGATCACACCCGCCACTCGGCCGGTCGCGATGATGCTGCAGAGATCGACCAACATGGATTTGCCGGAGCCTGCCACTGGTGCGGTGTAGCCATGCAGCGGGGCCGTGCGGAGGGATCGGCGAATACTGGCGGTCAGGAGACCGGACAGAGCCACGCTGCGACTGGCATCGTCCACAAACGGAAATGTCGCAATGAGATCGATGAGGCGATCCAGCGCTACCTTGGCATCGGCATGGCTTGGTTGGTCAGGTATCACAGGGAAGTGCGTTTTGCGCGTGGCCAGCAAAAGACCGGTCGCAGGATCATAGCCAGGCTGGTCCAGGACCGTCCCGTCCGCGCGCAGCGTCGGAGCAGATAGAATGCCGGCTAGTACCGGCAGTTGCCAACGCCCACGTCGCTGCAATAGCACCGTGGCGACCTTCGTCGGCGCATCGATGTCGACCCATTCATTACTGCGGCCGTCGAAACGCTGCCAATGGGCGCAGAGCGTCATAGCCTCGGCCAGAGCCTGATCCTCAAGTTCGATGATCTGCAAGCTGGTGCGTGCGACCGCGTCGCCCACGCCGAGCCGGATCAGGCCCGGACGGACCAGGAAGGACCCGCGTTGATATGCCCCATGCGGCGGACCGATAAGTGCCTGTTCGGCATGTTGCACCACCTCCGGGAGATTGCCGCCCGTGACCCGGATCAACGGCTTTGGCGGGGGCGCCGTTGGCTGGAACTTCGCGCTCTGAAGGTCATCGATCGTTAGGCTTTTCTGCTCCAGCAATTGGCGCAGAAAGACGAGGCGGTCGCGGTCATTGCAATGGGCATGCCGGCAATGAATGACGAAGCCGTCGCTTTCTCCGGCACCGGGGTTGCAGATGAAGGTGGCAGCATCCGGATCGGTCCCCGTATGGGCATCGGCATTCGGACAAAGGATGTGATGGCGAACGTCGCCCGCGACCTTGCCAACGAACAGCTGGGGACTGCGGGACTTCAGGGCGGGAACGATTTGAAAGTGGCGCCCTGACTTGCGCGCCCACTTCCGCAGATCGAGAATCTCGCCAGTGTCCGCGTCCGAATAGGAGAGATCAGGGCTGAGGCCGAAGTCGATGCCACTGCGATCCTGATCTGGTTGGGTCGCTTTGCGGCTGCCTGGGGCGGCGCTACCGGCCTGCCGGCGCCCCCTCTTGCTGCTATTCGCGGAAGGCCCCTCGGGTTCGGGCGGGTCCAGCGCGAAGATGTCGCACCAATCGCCTTCGAGGATCTGCGTCTCCACCGGCGGACCATCTGCCGACCGACGCGGCAGAAAGAAGAGCCGCGACACATCCGAGCAGGAAATGTCATGCTGCAGGCGCAGAGCATGGGCGAGTGCGGCGTACTGCCGTTCCCAAGCCTTGGCGGCCTGGGCCTGGGTCTCGTAAGCCGCGGCCACCCAGGGGCGGGCCAGAGGTAGGGCGATCCGGAACTTTGGGCAGGGCTGGTGTGAAACGGTGACGAAGGTCTCGTCCTGCGCGGTGATCGTGGCGCCCTTGGCAACGCGAAGCAGCATCCCCTTTTCCTGAGCCAAGAAAGCTTCTGCCGCGCCCGGGTCATCGTTCAGCTCATTTTTGAGGACCCAGGTCTCGAATGCACCACGCTTAACTCGCGTTTCCGTGTTGAGATGTGAGTGCGTAGAGCTGACAACCGCGGCCAAACCAAGAAGGCCAATGGCCGCAACAATCTCATCCAATGTGGCGCCGCTGTCGCTATCCAGCATCACGACCTCGATGCGGCTGGCGTCTTTCTTGTTCCGATGGATGCCCCTGAACGCCGCAGGAACAATGCAGGTGCCTTCCTTGGGCCCGAGCTCGTGCGTGGTCAGAAGCGTCGCGAGCTTGGGCCAAGGCATCTCGCGACTGTCGGTCCAGGGCGTCGTCTGGTTGTAGATGCCGAAGGTGCAACGCAGGAGCGCTGCCCTCCCAACGCCCGCTTCCGGATCGGGGCCGAATGGAACGCTCACTGCGCGCCGCCGGTCTGCCGCTGCGCAGCTTCATAGGACTCCACGTCCTCGAGCGTGTAGACGACCCGCCCACCGACCTTGATGTACGCCGGCCCGGACTTAATCCAGCGCCATCGCTCAAGAGTACGCTCGGAGATGCGCCAGCGCTCAGCGAGATCGTGTTGGTGAAGATGACGAGTGGCCATGTCGATGTCCTCGCAGCAGGGTGAACTGATGCGGGATTCTGTGCCGCCCTGGCGGCGAACAGGCAGGGATCCAGAGGGCGAACAACAGGGCGAACAACTGCTAGAGTCTGAACCGCCAGCCTTCAGCGCTTTGCTCGAGGAGGGGCTGGAGCTTCTTCCAGTTTCCCGGGCCGAAGAACCTCCGCAGGGATCCGTCGCTGGTAACTTCCGTCGCCCTCGTCCACCCGCCCGATGCGGAGGTTGAAAGCAGCTTTCGTATGGCAGCCCTCCGATCTGGGCTCCTGAGTCGGATGATGATGGCGGAGCCGAGCATGAGGCCACCTTCATCCGCTGAGAGGTGAAGGCGGTCGGGCGCCTTGCCCTCCGGCGGACCGCGGAGCCGGCCGCCAAGGAACTCGGGAGAGAGCGAAAGCCGATCTGGGGAGAGAAGTAGTTCTTCCAGCGGGACGACAATGACCCCCGCCGGTCGCTCTCCCTGTTCGACGGATCTGCTGCTCGTTACGATCACTCGCAAACGCTCGGTGGGTCTGCTTTCTACAGCCTGCTTCAACGTCCACTGGACTTCTGGACGGTCACTCCGGCGGACGAACCAAAGCGAGTGGATGGAGCTTCGGAAAAAGCGGGGCGAGCCAAGATCCCAAATCACCCCGGGTACCAGCTCATGAGGAGGATGACGCAGCACGAACTTTAGCGCCTCAACCATGGAGCCGAGGAAGGCCGGGATGTTTACCCGATACATCATCAGTCGTTCGGGCTCGATAGAGACTGGGCCGTGCTCAGCATCAAACACGCCCAGCGATCCGTCGGCCAGCCGGATCACCGGCAATGGTACGTCGTCATCGCTCGCGGGCGATACGGCGACCGGTTCATGCCCGTGAGCGATCAATAAGCCAGCCTCGCGAAGCTGCCCCGCCGCTGGCTCGGCGACTTCGATCGCGGCGGCAGATATCATGGCACTCGGCGTCTCGAGCAGCTCGAGCAACAGATCAACCGCCGCTGGAGTAAGAGCCGACGGCGCGAGTCTACGCTGGGGCAACGATCCCCCAACGCGCGAGATACTTCCGCCCAATCAACTGCTCGCGTTTGGTCCGGTCCTTCACATCGCAGCCGGCCGGCAGGGTCACCGTCACGGGCATGGTTCGCTTGCCATGCGGCCCATTGAGATTGAAGTGCACGTTGAACGAGGCTCTCGTAATCCGATGGCCTCGCCGGAGCGGGTCGTTTTCGCCGAACTGATCAGCAGCGAGCTGCCATAGATCGCGCTTGGTTCCTCTCATACATTCGAGCGTGATTCTATCTCCTGGCGCATCGAACGGGATCAAACGGAGCGACTTGAGTTGAACGTGTTCGATCCCGTCCGACGGGTCTGTCGGGAATGGAAACCGTCGACGTAGGATATCGAGATTGAATCTTCTTAGCTGGACGCGTTCGCCGGATAGCGGCTGCTGAAGAAGGTGTTGAGATACCATATGCGCCAGCTGAGCCGGTGCACCTTCGTCCTGGCAACAACCTCTATCACGCCAATGTCCGGCTCATAAGTAAGAGAGGCTGCAACCACCGGTTTCGTTGGAACATGTTCTAGCTGGTCCCCCGTGAACTGACGGCGTAGCTCTGCCCGGCCCTCGCGGTATATGGCGATCTGGATGAGCCTCTTGGTGCTCTCATCTTCGAGCCGCGTCCGGTCACAGATCTCGACCATGGTGCGCTTGCTGTCAAAGTGATCGGCAATCGCCTTGCGCAGTCCCTCAACTACCTTGGCCGTTCGAAGGATCTCAATGCCTTTATCGGTTATGAAGGAATCCCACTGGTGACCGAGACGTCGGTCATCCGTGAAGCGAACCTCCTCACAACGCTCGAACAGCGTCGGGCGATGCAGCAGAAACCACAGACAACGGGCGTGGCTGCTTCTGTGCGACCGGGCTGATTCTTCGGCATAAGGGGCGACGGCATCGATGGCAGCCTGCCCAGCGTCGTCCGCCATGTGGCCCACACGTTCGGCATCTTGAAGTACGCGCTGGACTACGCCGGGCCCGAGCTTATCCAACATGGACGGGGAGACACTGACACGCCGCCCGCTCCCCTCGGACCAAACCATGTGCTCGCCAAGGTCAATTCCGCGCTTCTGGAAATACTCTGCGAGTTCCTCGGAACTGAAACTGCGCAGGAAGTCGGCTAGCGTCATCTCGAAACCCCCACACTGCCGATCCCCCGATTCGGCAGTCAGACCCAGCGAACTTATCACAACTACTCACTAGCCTGTTCCTTTGTTTTCGCTCGAATTCGCTGATTGCGATTTAGGCCTGTTGCTCCTGGGTGGCGATCGCGATGCTAGTTCTATGCGCAGCGAAGAACCAAATCCCCAACTGCCGCCTCACCTTCGGGAGGTATGCTCAATCCTATGCTTGGGACTGCTGCGGCTTCGGCGCCTCACAGATAAAGCCTCCGTCTGTTTGTTGGCGACCGCCGGGGAGAGTTCGCTACACTTCCTGGCCGACCAGAGCGGTCATGCGAACCTCGCAACTCGGAGAGCCGCATGAACCGCGCCACGAAAATCAAAGCCAAGCCTGTCGCCGGACCGATGATCGCCGCCATCCCCCCCGGCCGATGTGCTGGGCCGGCTGGCGGCCCTTAAGACCTCCTCCACGCCCGACCTGAAGCAGCAGTGGCGGGAGCTTTTCGCCACCGAGCCACCGCCCTACAATCGGCGCTACCTGGAAAGCCGCCTGGCCTATCGGATTCAGGAGCTGGCCTATGGCGGCCTGAAGCCCGAGACGATCCAGCGCCTCGAAGCGCTGGGTGAACAACTCGATGGTGGCAACCCCGTCCTGCGGCGCATCCGCGGCGACGACAAGCCGATTACCGGGACGCGGCTGATCCGCGATTACCATGGCGTCGAGCACAGCGTGACGGTGCTGCACGACGGCTACGAGTATCAAGGTCGCCCCTACCAGTCGCTGTCCTCCATCGCCCGCGCCATCACCGGCACGCGCTGGAATGGCTGGCTGTTCTTTGGCCTGAAGAATCGGAGGGGTTCGGCATGAAGCGCAAGCCAGCCGCCGACGCCGCCATGCCGGCCACGGTGAGGAAGATCCGCGCCGCCGTGTACACGCGGAAGTCGAGCGAGGAGGGGCTCGACATGGAGTTCAACTCGCTCGACGCCCAGCGCGAGAGCTGCGAGGCTTACGTCGCCAGCCAGCGGTCGGAGGGCTGGGTGCTGGTACCCGACCGCTACGACGATGGGGGCGTGTCTGGTGGCACGCTGGAACGGCCGGCGCTGCGGCGCCTGCTGGCCGACATTGAGCGCGGCCTGGTCGACGTGGTGGTGGTCTACAAGATCGACCGGCTGTCGCGCGCGCTGATGGACTTCGCCAAGCTGGTGGAGGTGTTCGACGCGAACAGCGTGACCTTCGTGTCCGTGACGCAGTCCTTCAACACGACCACCAGCATGGGGCGGCTCACGCTGAACATCCTGCTGTCGTTCGCGCAGTTCGAGCGCGAGGTGATCGGCGAGCGGATCCGGGACAAGGTGGCGGCGTCGCGGGCGAGGGGGATCTGGATGGGCGGCTTCGTGCCGCTCGGCTACGACGCGCGGGACCGCAAGCTGCTCGTGAACGAGCCCGAGGCCGAGCTGGTGCGGCGCATCTTCACAGGCTTCGTCGAGATCGGGTCGGGGACAAAACTGGTGGCGGCGCTGCGGGCCGAGGGCAGCCTCACCAAGCGCGGCCGCGCCTTCACGAAGAGCGACGTCTACCGCGTGCTGAGCAACCGGACCTACCTCGGCGAGGCCATGCACAAGGGGAAGTCGCACCCGGGCGAGCACGCGGCGATCGTGCCGCAGTTCATGTGGGACGCGGCCCATGCTGTCCTTACCGTGAGCCCGCGGGTCCGGGCCAACCGCACGCGCAATCAGACGCCGGCGCTGCTGCGCGGGCTGATCTTCGGCAGCGACGGCCGCGCCATGTCGCCCACGCACACACGCGGGCGCAGGGGCCAGCAATACCGGTACTACGTTAGCCAGTCCGTGCTGAAGGGCAGCGCCGCGGACGGGCCGGCTGTGGCTCGCATATCGGCCAAGGAGATTGAGGGTGCCGTTGTTGCGCAGGTTCGAGGCTTACTGCGGCAACCGGAAGTGATGCTCGGAACGTGGCAGGCCGCTCATAGCGCCCAGCGAGAGATCTCGGAGGAAGAGGTGAGGGGGGCGCTGGAGCAGTTGGAGCCGCTCTGGGAGCAGCTATTTCCAGCCGAGCAGGCGCGCATCGTTCAGCTGATGGTGGCTCGGGTCGATATCGGCGCCGATGGTGCAGATGTGCGGATGCGCGTGGATGGCCTTGCAACGCTGGCACGCGATCTCCGGCCATCGGCAACAAGGGCCGCGGCATGATCGCTTCGGAGCAGATGCTCACCGTCCGCGTGCCACTGGCTCATCGAAAGCAGGGAGGGCGCAAGCTGGTGGTGGCGCCTGCCGGCGGAGTTCTGCATGTCCCGGCCCGGATGGAAATGACGTTGGCTAAGGCGTTGGCGCGGGCGTTTCGGTGGAGGAGGCTGCTGCGCGAGGGGCGCTACAACTCGCTTGAGGATCTGGCGGCCAAAGAGGGTATCAGCCCGTCCTACGTCTCACGGGTGCTGCGGCTCACGCTGCTGGCACCGGTCGTCATCGAGGCGATTTTGGAGGGCCGGCAGCAGGACGGGCTTTCGTTGGCGGCGCTGATGCAGCCGTTTCCAGTCTGTTGGGTGGCGCAGGGTGATGCCTTTGGAACTCGGCTCGCTGCGGCGACGAGATAAGCGGCGTTTATCGAGGGCGAGCAGGGGAACGATCTAGATGCCCCGGTCCATCAGTTGCGAAACCGGATCGAATCAATAGATTCTATCTCATCAAATCGTTGGAAGCAGCTATGGTACTCCCACGATCGCATTCTAAATCATGAAATAAATCACCCAAATGATCGCCGCCCCGCCAGTAAGAAAATTTCCCCCATGGTTGCGCCTCGGAAAAGTGACGCTTGCCGCGGCAGGTCTGGCAATCGCCTGCTCGTCGCATGGCACGGCACAGACGGAGCGGGCAGTGCGCCCGCAGAATGAAGCAGATCGTCATCTGCGCTCGTGCAGCGCAGGAAACATCGACACAAGACGCCGATGCGAAACCGGTCGACAAACTTTCCTGCGAGCTTATGCCGGCGCCTTCAGGGGCGAATACGACGCGCAACGCATGGTCGCGCGCCTACTTGCCGCAGCCGCGGGAAGCCAGTCCGCTCAGACGCCATCTAGCGCCGTGATCCCCGACCAGGTTGAGGCATGTGCATGGAGGAGGGTTCTCATTAATCAGGACCAACTCGATCCGAGAGACGAAGCAAGAGAACGGCGCGATTGTAATCGGCTGATGGAATCGGACCGTCTTGCCGCCAACCTGCGGGCGTCCGAGCTTATGCTGCGGATCGGGAATGCCCGCGGCGCTGTGGCGCCCGAACGGCGAGGCGATTGCGGAGATGCATGCGGGGATGATCAATCTGTGGAGAGCGCAGACGCCGTGGCGTGGTGACCTGTAAGGCCGCGCATCCGGGAGGCGCAGACAGGCGGCGAAAATCGCGATGGAAGAGCTCACCGTCAACCCTTCCGATGGCATAAGGCTGGTTGCGCAGAACTCGAGGAGGCGATCACGGACGGGCAGCAGCCAGCGGGTCTGGCGGCGGATGGCCGAACGCAATCCTCGACCCGCCGCCGCCATTCGTTCAATTGCGTGCGGGGTAAGTGAACGCCGGCCGCGCCTTGAGGCTATCGACCGTCGCGCCCGGAAGCATCCACCGATCGCGTTCGCCATTCCAACGCAAATTGCTCAATGGGATAGCGATATAGCGCTCACCCATCCCAAGAAATCCGCCGACCGATAGCACGGCAATCGTCGCACCTCCGCCAGTGTCGACCATCAGATCGTGCACTTCTCCGACGTTGCGATTTTCTTCGTTGATAATATTCGCACCGATGATGGTGCTAGCGCGGCGAGCGCCGGGCATTGCCCTTGGCGTCACGACCGTTGTCGTAGGCGGCGTTGCGGTCACGGGCGCCGAGGGGGTCGCAGTGCCACTGGTTTGCGCAAGCGCGAAGGCGGGCATTGCCAATGCCGCCGCGGTCAGCACAGCCCGCCGAATAGGTGAATTGATCATCTATCTTCCTCCTTTAGGGATCCACTTGCAGATCGACCTTTTGAACGCGCCAGGTTGCCGGATAGTTCCCTGCCGTGGCCTCCTTCGGGCGAAAGTTCACGTTGGAGGAAAGATCGACCCGTCCGACGTGTCTCGGGTGCAGTGCCTCACGCTGCCGGCGTCAGACACGATGCCGCTGATCACACGCCGACCGTCCACGTGATGCGCGCCAGGCTGGTTCGTCGGCAGCAGCGGCGCAATCGATGCCCACTGCCGGTCCGTCAGCCAGAACTCTCCCGCCATGATCCACGCTCCCCTCATGCAGAGCTTGAATCATGGCCCGCCGCGTCGCAGCCAGAACTGATTGGGTTAGGAGCCTAGAGCGCTCCTCGATCTGAATGAATCGTGGGTCTTCCCCGACGCGGGGGAGATTTGACTCAAACTATCTGTCGGCGAGGAGGTCGACAGAGATGTCGAAGGCCCTTTCAGTCGATCTGCGGGAACGTGCGGTGGCTGCGGTCACGGGCGGCGCATCACGCCGCGCCGCAGCGGCGCGCTTTGGTGTTGGCATATCGACCGCCATTCGCTGGTGCGCGATGGCCCATGATACGGGTTGGGTAGCTCCCGGCCCATTGGGAGGTGATCGCCGCTCCGCCCGGGTCGAGGCCCATGCGACCAAAAACTCAACATCTTCCGCGCCTCCTTCCTCTGCGGCCTGCTGGGCTACTCCCTGCTCCGTAGGGCGCCGCAGGACTGGCCAGGAACGCCTTCGCGGTAGGTAAAGGGCCAGATGGGTGCAAGTCGGCACCGCTTTTGGCGAGCTCGACGGTTGCATGCCCATGGAAAGGCCCGGCGCGAGTCTCCGACCGGGCATTCTGGCGACTGATTTAGAGCACTAGTGGGCCGCATTGCGCGGCAACGATCCGGCAGGTTCCCTGGCGGTCAACCGAAGCGCATTCCGCCATCGCATCCTGCTCGGCAGACGAGCGGCTCGCGGCGGAACCTTGGCTAGTGGAGGTAACGGTAAAGGTGCTTGGATCAGAGGTCATGAAGAGGGCATGGGGCGACCGCTGAATGCCCTGGGCGATTGCCCCACACATTGAGGTAAATTCTCCGATCATCCGGCATCCAGCTCCTGATGCGGCGCAGCGTTGCTCGGCAATTCGATAAGCGGCAAGGCGATCGGAATTGCCAATGACCATGCCGAAGCCGCTGGACGGCGCGCGGGCTGCGTAGACAACGCCATAGCCGTTCGGCGCTGCCGTCATCTGCGGCAGAACTGCCGCGGGCCGTCTGCTCGCTGCAACACGCTGCTGGTTGCTCGTTACGCGGCGCTGCTGGCTGCTCACCACACCTCGCTGCTGGGTAAAGTTAGCTACGGCCCCGCACCGGATTCGGCACGCTTGGGCGGGAGGCTGGCGACCATGTTGGGCGGTCCGATCTAAACAGTCTGCCTGACATCTTTGTAGAACCGTCCCGAACGCGGTGGACGCAGGGCGGTTCGGTTGCGCTGAAGCCGAGTAAATGGCGAAGAGGGTTATTATAAAACTTAGACCGATAACGGAAATAGATTTTGTCATTATTTTTTCTCCGCTTCCCATTTCGGGTTGCAGAAATTCTCTAGAAGAACCTAATTTTATTTGCACGATATTTATATTTTCGGCGCGCTTTATAGTCCTGCAACTTTCAGGGACGTTGTGGGTAGCCGCTCGCGAAACGCCTTTTGATGATGACCAGCTTGCCATAAGTCGAGGTAGCCGGCCGCCGAGAGCCCCCACCGATTAGCGTGCTCACGCCGTCCGCCCCCGCCATCACCGAAGCCCCCAAGGTGTGGATGCTCAGAACGAGAGGCGCAGGCGCCGCGATTTGTTCATCACGACAAGAGCCTACTCCTGGCCGCCGTTGGCTTCCGCGCCGGCAGCAACTGCGGCAATGCCGAATTGCTCTACCGCCATTCGAGCGACAGCTGGCGCGAGGTCGAACTGGAGAGTTGGGAAGGGCGTTGTATACGACTTCGCGCGCATGTCGCTCTGGTGCGACGCGGACGAGAATTGTTGCTCGGCCGGCGGCGACGCGGTCGCCGAACTGCGCCTGGAGAGCGAGCGGCTGGCTCGCCTCAGGCTTGGTACACAGATGTTGAGGACGCAGCGCGAGAACCTGAGCTGTCATTCCAGAAGGCAGAAATTTGCCAATGCGACCTCGATATTCTTTCTGGCGCGACGCGCCAGCGGCCTATGGCCCGCACAAGACCATCTACAACCGTTTCATCCGCTGGAGCCGGCTGGGTGTGTTCAACCGCATCTTCGCAGGCCTTGCGGCCGAAGGTGGCAAGGCCGACCAGCTGATGATCGATGCCACCCATCTCAAGGCGCATCGGACGGCTGCCAGCCTGCTCAAAAAGGGGCTGTTCCCCGACGTATCGGCAGAACCAAGGGCGGCCTGAATTCCAAGCTGCATGCCATCTGCACGACCGTGGCCGGCCCCGCGTCATGCTGCTCACTGAAGGCCAGATGAGCGACTACAAGGGCCCCGCCCTGATGTTCGACGCCATACCTCCGGCCCCGGTCCTGCTCGGCGATCGGGGCTACGATGCCGACTGGCTCCGCCACGCGCTCGCCGCGCGTGGCTCCATCGCCTGCATCCCCTCACGTGAAAACCGCAAGGTACCGATCCCGCACGACGCCGCTCTCTACAAGCGTCGCCACAAGATCGAAAACATGTTCGGCCGCATCAAGGACTGGCGCCGCATCCACACCCGCTACGACCGATGCGCACGCGCCTTCATGGCCGCCATCGCACTCGCCGCCATCGTCATCTTCTGGATCAATGAGTCCTGAGCCTAGCACAAGCGCGCCTATGTCTCATTTCGCTCTCGAAGTACGGATTTCGCGCAAGTGAGGTTCGAACCACAGCGGCGCCGTTCGCGCTGAAACCGGCCTTTAACCTCATTTTTTGGACGCCGAACTAAATCGCCGCAGTCATGAGATCCGGAGAGAAAGCGCCGCCGGAGAGCGATTTTCGGTCGCCGTTGCGCCGAGCTGGTTCAGAGGTCTCACCCGAAGACGGCAGGAAACCTGCCACTCAGCGCCGCATCCGGTAACGGAGAGAACGCGACTGGCATACGGAGTGGCGGACAGGGTGGGATTCGAACCCACGGTGGGGTCACCCCCACGCCGGTTTTCAAGACCGGAGCCATAGACCACTCGACCACCTGTCCTCGCAGCATGCATGTCGCCAAAGGCGGGCGAGGGCGCAAGCCCCCCCTCAGAGGTTGCGTCGCGCATTCCGCAGCGTCGGCAGCCCGATCCCCGAGGCCTCGAACCCGCCATCCACGGCCAGGACCTGGCCCGTGATGTAGCTGGAGGCTTCGCTGCAGAGGAAATAGATCACCTCGGCCAGCTCGCTCTCCAGCCCATAGCGGTTGAGCGGGATGGCGTCGTGGTAGTCGGCGCGGATCTCGGGCGTGTGCACCGCCTTGGCCATGGCCGTGTCCACCGGGCCGGGCGCCACCGCGTTCACCCGGATGCCGAGCCCGGCCAGCTCCACCGCCTGCTGCTTGGTGAGGTGCGCCAGCGCGGCCTTGCTCGTCCCATATGCCACCCGCAGCGTCGAGGCGCGCAGCCCGGAGATGGAGGTGACGTTCACCACCGCGCCGCCGCCCGTCTCCGCCATCAGCGGCGCGGCCGCCTGCACGGTGAGGAAGGGGCCGGTGAGGTTCACCGCCATCACACGCGCCCATTCCTCGGGCGTGGTCTCGAGCATCGGTTTGAAGACGGCGGTGCCCGCATTGTTCACCAGCGCGTCGAGACGACCGAAATGCGCCGCGGCCCGGCCGATCGCCGCCCGGACCTCGGCGGCATCGGCCACGTCGCAATGCAAGGCGAGCGTCTCGCCCCCGAGATCGCCGACCGTGCGCGTCAGGGTGTCCAGGTCGATGTCGAGCAGCGCCACGCGCCACCCCTCGGCCAGGAAGCGCTTCGCGGTGGCGAGGCCGATGCCGCGGCCGGCACCGGTCACCACCGCGACGCGATCGGTCACGCGGCTATTCGCCGGCCAGTCGGGTTTCCATGCGCGGCACGCCCAGGCGCATCAGACCGTTCACATCGCCCGCGCCGGCCAGCCCGACCACCGCATCGGCCAGCTGCGTCGCCTGGGCCGCACCGAGCACGGCATCGGCCAAGCCATGGAACTTCGCCCGCAGCTCGTCCTCGGTGAGGAAGTTTGCCGGCTCGCCCTTGGGCACCACGACCATCTTGGTGAAGGTCTGGCCGCGGGCGCGGACGGTCAGCTTGCCCGACATATAGGCCGGGAACTCGGCCTGGACCTCGGGGTCCTCGACGCATTCGATCTTCGGCATGAGGGCGCGCAGCTCGGGCGCGTTCATCTTCGGATAGCTGTCCCAGCCGAAATGGCCATGCGCCAGGGCGCAGGCCACCACGAAGGGACCGCTGAACTGGCCGTCCACCACGTTCTGCGGGTTCTGCTTATAGGGCAGGGGGGCGCCCACCAGCAGCATGCCCTTGTTGGGCAGACCCATGGTAACCGATTCGATCTCTTCGGCCTTGAGGCCGTGCTCGGCGCGCAAGGCGAGGGCGGCATCCACATTCGCGTGGCCGTAGCGGCAGGAGGGATAGGGCTTCACCGCCGTCTCCATGAGCTCGAACTCGGTCCCCAGGCCGCGCACCGCGCGCTCGGGCACCGGGTTCGGCGCATAGGCGCGCAGGAAGCCGGCCTTGCCCTCGAGGGCCTCGGCGGCGCCGCGGAAGCCCTCGCGCGCCAGCAGCGCGGCCGAAAGACCGGCCATCGAGGCCCAGCCCACCTGGAACCGCTTGGTCCAGGCGCCGTTCTTCAGGAATTGCAGGCTGCCGGCCGACTGGCTGAGCGCGATGCCGAAGGCATCCTCGATCTGAGCGGCCGAGAGCCCCATGACCCGGCCTGCCGCCGCCGCCGCGCCGAAGACGCCGCAGGTGGCCGTCGGGTGATAGCCGCGGTCGTAATGATCGCCGCCGGGCAGGGCCACGGCGAGGCGGTTCGTGACCTCGTAGCCCGCCACGATGGCCGCGATCACGTCCTTGCCCGAGGCGCCGGTCAGTTCGGCTGCCGCCAGCGCGGCGGGGATCACGGGCGAGCCCGGATGCAGCGTTCCGGCGGCATGGGTGTCGTCGAAATCGAGGCTATGGGCGAAGGCGCCGTTCAGCAGGGCCGCGCCCATCGGCGACCAGCGGCTCGCCTCGCCCAGCACGGCGTGGTTGCCGTGCGACAGGCCCATGGTGCGGGCGGCGGCCATCAGGGGCGCGCTGCTCTCGGCGTCATGCCGGCCGCGGACGATATTGCCGAAGAGATCCAGGATCAGGAACCGCGTGCGGGTCTCGACCTCGGGGGGCAGATCCTCGTGGCGAATCGAAGCGGCATAGCGGGCAAACTGGACGGTGACATCGGTCATGACGTGACCTCCTTCCTCAAGATTTTCCCCAGTAAACCAGAGGCGGGCGGACCGCGCCAGCGCGCCCCCGCGCATCCGCGTTGCAGCCGCGGCCCGGAAGTGCCACTTAAGGCCGCATGTTCACGCGACGTTTCCTGCCGGCCTTTGCAACGGGTTTGGCAGCGACCCCAGCCTTCGGACGGAACGCACGCGGGCAGGGCAGCTTTCCTGCCTTCCTGGACGGGGTCCGCAGCGAGGCGCGCCGCGCCGGCGTCAGCGCCAATACCCTCAACCGGGCGCTGAACAACCTGCAGCCCAATGACCGCGTGCTGGAACTCGACCGCCGGCAGGCCGAGTTCACCCAGACCTGGCCGCAATATCGCGACGCGCGCCTCTCCCAGACCCGGATCGACGCCGGCCGGCGCGCCTATGCCGACAACCGCACGCTGCTGCAGGCCATCGAGGCCCGCTACCGGGTTTCGCCCCGCGTGGTCGTCGCCATCTGGGGGATGGAGACGAATTACGGCAGCTTCACCGGCAATTTCAACGTGATCGAGGCCCTGGCGACCCTCGCCTGGGAGGGCCGGCGCGCCACTTTCTTCCGGGCCGAGCTGATGGCCGCCCTGCGCATCCTCGACGCCGGCCATGTCAGCTTCGAGCGCATGCGTGGCAGCTATGCCGGCGCCATGGGCAACCCCCAGTTCATGCCCACCAGCTTCGAGCGCCTGGCCGTGGACTTCGATGGCGACGGCCGCCGCGACATCTGGGACAACAAGGCCGATGCCCTGGCCTCCATCGCCAATTACCTCGGCCGCTCGGGCTCCGGCTGGCGCGAGGGCGAGATCTGGGGCTTCGAGGTGCTGACGCCCCAGGGCTTCGATACAGCCCTGGCCGATCACCGCCAGCCCCGCGCCATGGCGGAATGGGCCCGGATGGGCGTGAGCCGCGCCAGCGGCGGCGGGCTGCCGGGCAGTGCCGGCGACTGGGCGATCGTGATCCCGGGCCTGTCGCGCGGCGACACCCAGGCCTTCATGGTCGGCCAGAATTTCATGCAGATCCGGCGGTACAACCCGTCCAATTTCTATGCGACGGCCGTCGGGCTGCTGTCCGACCGGGTGGCGTGAAGCACGCCGTCCTGGCGCTGCTGCTGCTGGCCAGCTGCGCGCCGACGCCGAGGGTGGTGCCTCAGCCGCGCTACAATCTCGGCGAGCCCTATCGGCAGGGCGGGTTATGGTCCTACCCCCGCGAGGCGTTCGACCTCGACGAATCCGGCATCGCGGCGATCCTGCCCGGCTCGTCGGCAGGCCTCACCGCCAATGGCGAGCCGCGCGACGCCCGCGGCATGCTCGCCGCCCACCGGACGCTCCAGCTGCCGGCCATCGTCACCGTCACCAATCTGGAAAACGGCCGCTCGCTGCGGCTGCGCGTGAACGATCGCGGCCCGCAGGCGGTCGGCCGCGTCATCGGCGTGACGCCGCGCGCCGCCGAGCTGCTGGGCGCGCGCGGCCCCTTCCGGGCGCGCGTCGTCGTGGACGGACAGGCCTCGCGCGCCGCCATCGAGGGCCTCGCCGGGCAGAACATCCTGCCGATCCAGGCCGCGCCCATGGGCCGGGTGGAGCGGGAAGGGCTGGCGCCCCCGGACGGCGCCCGCGGCTCCGCCGGGCCGCTCACCGTCGCCCGCGCCCGCACCGAGGAAGCCCCCGTGGTCGCCGCCACGCCCGAGCGCCTGCCGGAGCAGGTCATCCAGGGGCCGGTCGCCTATGCCGGCTCGATCTGGCTGGAGGCAGGCCGATTCTTCCGGCGCGATCTCGCCCAGGCCCAGGCCGCGCGCATCGGCGGCCGGGCCGAGCCCTTCGGCCCGGCGGGGCGCCAGCAGCAATGGCGCGTGCGTTCCGGCCCTTATTCGACCATCCCCGAGGCCGATGCCGCCCTGGCGCGCGCCCTTGCCGCCGGCCAGCCGGAGCTGCGGCTTGCGGTGGAATAGGCCAGGGGCGTATGGGCAGGGCCTGCCCGCTCACTTGGGGGATTCCCTTATGCTTCGCCGTGCCCTGATTGGGGCTTCCGCCTCCCTCGGACTGGCCGAAACCGCCGCCGCCCAGCCACGCGGGGCCGCCGCGGCCCGCCCGCAGGCGCGCACGCCTCCGGCGCCCACCGCCCCGCCGGCCTCCTCGCCGATCGGCCCCGTCGACACGATCGCCCGCAACGTGGTGCTGATCGACTTCGAGACGGGCGCCACCCTGCTGAACAAGCAGGCGGACGAGCGCATGCCTCCGGCCTCCATGTCCAAGCTCATGACCATGTATGTGGTCTTCGAGCACATCAAGGCCGGCCGCCTGCGGCTGGACCAGCTGCTGCCGGTGAGCGACACGGCCTGGCGCATGGGCGGCTCGCGCATGTTCCTCGAGCGGGCCTCGACCGTCTCGGTGGACGACCTGTCGCGCGGCGTCATCATCCAGTCAGGCAACGATGCCTGCGTGGCGCTGGCCGAGGGCATCTCGGGCTCCGAACGCGCCTTTACCGAGCTCATGAACAACATGGGCCGCGAGCTTGGCCTGACCGGCAGCAGCTTCCACAACGCCACCGGCTGGCCCGACCCCGAGCACCGGATGACCCCCCGCGACCTCGCGACCCTGGCGCGGCGGGTGATCCTGGACCACCCGGATTCCTACCGGCTCTACGGCGAGCGCAGCTTCAGGTGGAACAACATCAACCAGGAGAACCGCAATCCGCTGCTGGGCCGCGTCGCCGGAGCGGATGGGCTGAAGACCGGCCATACCGAGGAGGCCGGCTATTGCCTCACCGCCAGCGTGAAGCGCGGCGAGCGGCGGCTGATCCTTGTCGTCGCCGGACTGCCGACCATGCGGGCACGCTATGAGGAATCCGAGCGACTGATCGAATGGGGCTTCCGCGAGTTCGACAATGTCGTGCTGTTCCGCGCGGCGGACACGATCGACCAGGTGCCGGTCTATCTCGGCGACCGTCCGAGCGTGCCGCTGGTGGGCGGGCGCGAGGTGGTGGCGACCGTGCCGCGCGGCTGGCGGGAATCGCTGCAGGCCAAGGTGCGCTTCGACGCGCCGGTGCCCGCGCCGGTGGTGAAGGGCCAGGAGCTGGGCCGGATCGAGGTGTCGGGCCGGGGCGTGCCGCCGATGAGCCTGCCGCTCTACGCGGGGGCGGACGTGGATCGCCTCGGCGTGGTGGCGCGGATTCCCGCGGTGATCTCGCGGATGATCGGCGGCGGGACTTGATTCCCAAATTCGTCAGCTTCGAGGGCGGCGAGGGGGCAGGGAAATCTACCCAGGTTAAAATTCTTAGTTCCTATCTCGCATCCTTGGGGCATTCCATCCTAAGAACACGCGAGCCGGGCGGCTCGGCGGGCGCCGAGGCCGTGCGGGGACTGCTCCTCTCGCGCCCCTGGGATCCTCTGGCCGAGATGGCGCTGCACTTCGCCGCCCGGCGCGAGCACTGGGCCCGGAGCATCCGGCCGAGCCTCGCCGCCGGAAGCTGGGTCGTCTGCGATCGCTTCTTCGACAGCACCTTGGCCTATCAGGTGGGCGGGCAGGGGGCGCCGCACGAGGTCTGGACGCAGTTGCGCACCGCCCTGCTGGGCGATGTGGCACCGGACCTGACCCTTTTGCTGGACCTTCCGGTCGAGGCTGGGCTGGCCCGCGCCGATGCGCGGGGCGAGACCAATCGCTACGAGACGCTGGGGCCGGAGTTCCACGCCCGCGTCAGGCAGACATTCCTGGCCCAGGCGGCCGCCGAGCCGAAGCGCTTCGTGGTCATCGACGCCACCCAGCCCAAGGCGGCGGTGAGCGCCGCCATCCTCGCCGCCTGCCGCGAAAGGCTCGGCCTGCCGTGATTCCCCCGCCGCCCCGCGCCAATCCGATGCTCTTCGGCCATCAGGAGGCCGCGGCGAACCTCGCGGCCTCCGCGCGATCGGGCCGGCTGGCCCATGCCTGGCTCTTCACCGGCCCACCTGGGATCGGCAAGGCGACGCTCGCCTATCGCTTCGCGCGCTGGCTCCTGGCGGGCCAGCCGCAGGAGCCCGAGGGCGCACCGGCGCTCCAGCTGTTGGACGACGATCCTATTCTCCGCCGCGTCTCCGCCGGCAGCCATGCGGATCTGATGGTGTTGGAGCCCCAGCAGGAGCCGGGCAAGCGGCACATCATCAAGGTGGAGGAGGCCCGGGCCGCCCGGACCTTCCTCAACTTCACCGCGGCCGAGGGCGGCTGGCGCGTCGTCGTCATGGACGAGGTGGAGGCCATGGAAGCGGCTTCGGCCAATACCATCCTGAAGACGCTGGAGGAGCCGCCGCCGCGCACGGTGCTGCTGCTGATCACCTCGGCGCCCGGCCGTCTGCTGCCCACGATCCGCAGCCGCTGCCGGCGGCTGGACCTGGTCGGGCTG
Organism: Roseococcus sp.; assembly: GCF_965227005.1. Classification (NCBI taxonomy): domain Bacteria; kingdom Pseudomonadati; phylum Pseudomonadota; class Alphaproteobacteria; order Acetobacterales; family Roseomonadaceae; genus Roseococcus; species Roseococcus sp. Next base: position 35,217 of record NZ_CBDDFJ010000017.1, on the reverse strand, counting down.
GAGCGGCCGGAGATGGACCGGCTGCTCGCCGAATGGCTGCCCGAAAAATCGCGCGGCGAGCGCGACGCCCTGGCCGTCCTGGCCGAGGGCTCGCCCGGCCGCGCGCTGGAGCTCGCGGCGGGCGAGGGGGTCGAGCTGGCGAGGCTGGCCGAGGCGACCCTGGCGAATCTGCCGGGCGCGGAGGGCGCCTTCGCTTTGGCCGATCGCATCGGCGGGCGGGAGGCGGCGCTGGCTTTTCCGGCCTTTTTCAACCTGTTGCAGCGCCATCTCTCCCAAGCCCTGCGCGAGGCGGCACGCGGCGGGGTCGCGCCCAACTGGCTCGCCGCCCGGCCGCTGGCGGCCTGGGCCGAGGCTTCGGAGGCCGTCCGCAAGCTGATCCAGGACACGGAACGACTGTCGCTCGATCGCCGTCAGGCCGTCCTGGTGGCGATGGACACCTTGCGAGGCCGCTAGAGCCGGCCCATAGGTCGCCTCATGCCGATCTACCTCACCACGCCCATCTATTACGTCAACGACAAGCCGCATATCGGCCACGCCTATACCAGCCTGGCGACCGACGTGCTCGCCCGCTGGCACCGGCTGTCCGGCCGGGAGGTCTTCTTCCTCACCGGCACCGATGAGCATGGCCAGAAGGTCGAGAAGGCCGCACTGGACGCCGGGGAGGCGCCGCAGGCCTTCACCGATCGCGTTAGCCAGGCCTTCCGCGACCTCACGATCACCATGGGCTTCTCCAACGACGCCTTCATCCGCACGACCGAGAAGCGGCATTACGAAGCCTGCCAGGCGCTGTGGAAGCGGCTGGAGGAGCGCGGCCACATCTATCTGGGCGCCTATGAGGGCTGGTACGCCATCCGCGACGAGGCCTTCTACGGGCCGGACGAGCTGGTCGAGCGCGACGGCGTGAAATACGCGCCCTCGGGCGCGCCGGTGGCCTGGGTGCGGGAGCCTTCCTACTTCTTCAAGCTCTCCGAATGGGGCGACAAGCTCCTGGAATTCTTCGACGCCAATCCCGATTTCATCGCGCCCGAGAGCCGGCGCAACGAGGTCATCAGCTTCGTGAAGTCCGGCCTTTCGGACCTCTCCATCTCGCGCACCTCCTTCAAATGGGGCGTGCCGGTGCCGGGCGACGACGCGCATGTGATGTATGTCTGGCTCGACGCGCTGACGAACTACATCACCGCGCTGGGCTATCCCGATGAAAAGGCGGAAAATTGGCGCTTCTGGCCGGCCAATGTGCATTTCGTCGGCAAGGACATCCTGCGCTTCCACGCCATCTATTGGCCCGCCTTCCTCATGGCCGCCGGCCTCCTCCCGCCGGCACGGGTCTTCGCCCATGGCTGGTGGACAAATGAGGGCCAGAAGATCAGCAAGTCGCTGGGCAACGTGATCGATCCGGTGGAGCTGGTGGAGGAATACGGGCTCGATCCGATCCGCTACTTCCTCATGCGCGAAGTGCCCTTCGGCCAGGATGGCGACTTCTCGCGCATCGCGCTGGGCCACCGCCTGAACGGCGAGCTGGCCGATGTGCTGGGCAACCTCGCCAATCGCACGCTCTCGCTCATCCAGCGCAATTGCGAGGGCAAGCTGCCCACGCTGCCGCCCGCGCGCGACATGGACACGACGCTGCTGGCGCCGCTCGATACCATCGTGGAATCGGTCGGCAAGCTGCTGGAAGCGCAGGAATATCATCTCGCGCTGGAGGAGGTCTTCCGCCAGGTCCGCGGCGCGAACGGCTATATCACCGTCCAGGCGCCCTGGGCCCTGAAGAAGACGGACCCGACGCGGATGACCGAGGTGCTGCGCCACCTCCACACCGCTCTGCGCGCCTATGCGACCGTGCTGCAGCCCTTCATGCCGACCACGATGGGCGCGCTGCTCAACCAGCTCGGCGTCCCCGCCGGCGCGCGCGACCTCGCCGCCCTGGCGACGCCGCTGCCCGACGGCATCGACCTGCCGCCGCCTTCGCCGCTGTTCCGCAAGATCGAGATCGCCGCGTGATCGTCGATAGCCACTGCCATCTGGACTACTTCTCCGAGACCGAGGTCGAGGAGATCCTGACCCGCGCGGCCGAGGCCGGCGTCGAGCGGATGGTCACCATCGGGACCTCCATCCCGCAGGCCGCGGAAGTGATCCGGCTCGTCGATCGCTTCCCGCAGGTCTGGGGCACGGTCGGCGTGCATCCGCATCGCGCGGCCGAGGGCGAGATGCCCACGGTCGAGGAGCTGGTGGCGCTGGCGCGGCATCCGCGCGTGATCGGCCTGGGCGAGAGCGGCCTGGACTATTTCTACGACAAGGCGCCGCGCGAGGTGCAGCAGGAAGGCTTCCGCCGCCATTGCCGGGCTGCGCGGGCGAGCGGCCTGCCGCTGGCCATCCATGCGCGCGATGCCGATACCGACATCGCGCGGATCCTGGCCGAGGAGCGGGAAGGGGGCGCATTTCCCTTCCTCCTGCATTGCTTCAGCTCCTCGCCCTGGCTGGCCGACCGCGCCGTCGAGATGGGTGGCTATATCTCCTTCTCGGGCATCCTGACCTTCCCCAAGTCGACCGAGCTGCGCGAGGTCGCGGCCCGACTGCCGGCCGACCGGCTGCTGCTGGAGACGGATTCGCCCTATCTCGCGCCCGTGCCGCTGCGCGGCAAGCGGTGCGAGCCGGCCTATACGGCGCATACCGCCAAGGTTCTGGCCGGCTGCCGCGGCGTGGGCATGGCGGAGATCGGCGAGATCACCACCGCCAACTTCCATCGTTTGTACCCCAAAGCCGCATGAGACTGCGCGTCACGCTGCTCGGCACCGGACCGTCCCAGGGCGTTCCGGCCGTCGGGGGAACCGACGGTTGTGGCAACTGGGGCGAATGCGACCCGGCCGAGCCGCGCAACCGCCGCGGGCGGACTTCGGCGCTGATCGAGGCCGAGGACGGCACCCGGCTGCTGGTGGATTGCGGCCCGGACCTGCGGACCCAGCTGCTGGACAACCGGATCGCGGGTTTCGACGCGCTGCTGGTGACCCATGCCCATGCCGATCACATCGCCGGCATCGACGAACTGCGCGCGGTGAACCGCGCCACGCGGCGCGTCCTGCCCATCTACGCCACGGAAGTGACGCTCAAGGAGCTCCAGGACCGCTTCAGCTACGTCTTCCGACCGGCCACCAGCGGCTTCTTCCGTCCCGCGCTCGAGGCGCAGGTCGCGGCGCCCGGCGAGACGATCCGCCTCGGGCCCATGGAGATCCGGCTCTTCGACCAGGACCACGTGGTCATGCGCTCGCTGGGCCTGCGGATCGGCGGCTTCGCCTATACGACGGACGTGCTGACTTTCCCGCCCGAGAGCTTCGAGCAGCTGCGCGGCCTCGACACCTGGGTCGTCGGCTGCATGACCTCGGGGACAAATCCGGTGCACGCCAATCTCGACCAGGTCCTGGCCTGGGTCGCCGAGCTGCGTCCGCGCCGGACGATCCTCACGCATCAGGGCGACCGTATGGACTATGCCAGCATCTCCGCGCGGCTGCCGGCGGGGGTGGAGATGGGCTTCGACGGAATCGCGCTGGAAGTGCCGATTTGAGCCAACCCACGGGATCCACAGAGTTTCCCCCAGCTCAATATTTTCCATAATATATCTTATGCGGTAATTCCGCCTGTGGATAAACCGGAGATGCCCGTGACCGAAGCCCCCTCGCTCGACGCCCTCCTCAAGGTCATGGCGCGGCTTCGCGACAAGGACACGGGATGCCCCTGGGACGTCGTCCAGGATTTCCCGACGATCGCGCCCTTTACGATCGAGGAGTCCTACGAGGTCGCGGATGCCATTCGCCGCGGCCCGGAGCCGGCCATGCTGGTGGACGAGCTGGGCGACCTCCTGCTCCAGGTCGTCTATCACGCGCGCATGGCCGAGGAGCGCGGCTGGTTCCGCTTCGAGGATGTGGCGGCCGGCAGCGCGGCCAAGATGATCCGCCGCCACCCTCACGTCTTCGGCGATGCCGACGCCTCCAAGGCCGTCGATATCTGGGAGGAACAGAAAGAGAGCGAGCGCGCCGCCCGCGCCGAGACCGGCGTCCTGGCCGGGATCGCCGCCGGCCTGCCCGGCCTGACCCGGGCCGCCAAGCTGACGAAGCGCGCGGCGCGGGTCGGCTTCGACTGGCCGGATGCCTCCGCCGTGCTCGACAAGCTCGACGAGGAAGCCGCCGAGCTGCGGGCCGAGCTGCCCCAGGCCGATCCCGCCCGGCTGGCCGACGAGGTCGGCGACCTGCTCTTCGTCCTGGCCAATCTGGCGCGGAAGCTGGACCTGGATCCGGAGCTTTGCATGGACCAGGCCAACCGCAAGTTCGAGCGCCGCTTCGGCGCCATCGAGGCCGCGCTGGCCACCGAGGGCCGCACGCCGGCGGATGCCACGCTGGAGGAGATGGAGGAATCCTGGCGCGAGGCGAAGCGCCAGGGCCTTTAATTCCTAAATCTTTAATCCTAGGCTACTTGACCTAAAAAGATAACAATCCTAGGTTCGCGGCAAGGGGATAAATTCCTTGTCGTCACCGGGAACGCGGCCGAACCGGCCCGCCTCCCAATCGTCCTTCGCTTGATTGATCCGCTCGCGACTGGAGGAGACGAAGTTCCAGAAGATATGCCGCGGCCCGTCCATCACCGCGCCGCCCAGCAGCAGCAGCCGCGCCCCCTGCCCGCTGCCATCCGCCACCGCCCGGATCGCCAGCGCGTCGCCGGCCCGGAAGACGAGCATCCGCCCGGCCCCGAATTCCTGCCCCGCGACCTCGACGGTCCCCGAGACCACATAGGCCCCGCGCTCTTCGTGAAGGTCCGGTAGCGGCCAGGCGGCGCCGGGCTGCAACTCCAGATCGGCATAGAAGAGCGGCCAGTGGGTCTCGACCGGCGCCCGCACCCCCCAGGCCTCGCCGGCGATCAGCCGCAGCCGCGCGCCGCCATCCTCCAGCATGGGCAGGGCCTCGGCCGGATAATGGGTGAAGGCGGGCGGCCGCTCCTCCTGGTCCTTGGGCAACGCCGCCCAGGACTGGATCCCGTAGAGCGTGTTGGGATGGCTGCGCAGGACGGGGTCCGTCCGCTCGGAATGGGCGATCCCCTGCCCGGCCGTCATCCAGTTCAGCGCGCCGGGCCGGATGGGCTGCGCGCTGCCCAGCGTGTCGCGATGAAAGACCTCGCCCTCGAAGAGGTAGGTCACGGTGGAGAGGCCGATATGCGGATGGGGCCGGACGTCGAGGCCCTTGCCGGTCAGGAATTCGCCGGGCCCCATCTGATCGAAGAAGATGAAGGGCCCGATCATCTGGCGCTCCTTCGTCGGCAGGGCGCGGCGAACCTCGAAGCCGCCCACGTCATGGGCGCGCGGGAGGATCAGGGTCTCGATCGAGGGCGGGAGGGGTGCGTTGTCCATCCTCTCACCATGGGCAGCCGCGCCCGGAAGTTCCAGGCCTGTCGCGGCTCTATCGGGGAGTCTGTCCGGGCCAGCTGCCGCCAAAGGAGGGACGGTCCTTCGCCGGCCAGAGGGCAGCGCCATAGCCCGCCGCCTCCGGGATCCGCAGGTTCGTGCCGCCCTGCCCGTCCGGCTCGGGCCGCGGCATCACGGTGACGACGGGAGTGGCGCGCGCGGCCGCGATGGCCTCGGCTGCCGTGGCATGCCGCGACAGGCGAAGCAGGTTGAGCCGCGTGGGGAAGACCAGGGTGCGCAGCCCAGCCTCGGCCTCCTTGATCACCTGGTCGGGACGCAGCCAGATGGCCTCCTCGGTCTCGCTGCCGTCATGCTGCGCCTCCTGCCCTTCCGGCGCCTCGGCGAGGAAGAAATGCGTATCGAAGCGCTTGGGGCTCTGCTCGGGGGTGATCCAATGGGCGAAGGGCGTCAGCGCCGCATGGTCAGGCGTGAGGCCCTGCTCACGCAGATGCGCGTGGAACTCGGTCCCCGAGTCGGTCGCCACGGCGGTAGGGCGGGCGAGCAGCATGCCCGTCTCCTCCCAGGCCTCGCGGATCGCGCCGATGCGGAAGGCGCCAAGCGGATCGCCCTGCGGGGCCAGCAGCGCATCGGCGTCGTCGATGCGCCCGCCGGGGAAAGCCATGGCGCCACCGGCGAAGCTCATGGCCTTGGCGCGGCAGATCATCAGCACCTCGAGGCCCGCGGCGGCATCGCGCAGCAAGAGGATGGCGGCGGCGGGGCGCGGTGTCACGGGGATGGTTGTCGAGGTGTTCATGCCCCCAATGAAGCCCGGAATGATCCGGCCGGCTACTCCGAGCGGATGTTGTTGTCGCGGATGATGGGCGCCCAGGTCTCGTTGTCGCGGCGGATGAAACTCGCGAAGTCCTCGGGCGTGCCGCCGACGATGCGCCCGGCCTGCTGGCGATAGACCGCTTCGGCAACCTCGGGCATGGCCGCGATCTTGCCGAAGACCTCGTTGATCCGCAGCACCATGCCGCGCTCCATCCCTGCCGGCCCCACGACCCCGTGCCAGACGGCGCAGTTGAAGCCCGGCAGGTCCTGCTCCAGCGCGGGAATGCCCGGCAGCAGCGGCGTGCCGCCCGGCCAGCTCACCGCGACCGCCCTCGCCCGCCCGTCGCGGATCATGTTCAGCGCCGAGGAGACGGTGGGGAAACCGAACTGGGCGTCGCCGCGCACCAGCGCCGTCACCATCTCCGCCCCCGAGCGATAGGGCACATGGACCATGCGGATCCCCGCCCGCTTCAGGAAGAGCTCCATGAAGAGATGGCTGCCATTGCCGTTGCCCGCCGAGGAGAAGGTGAAGGCATCCGGCCGGGCCTTCGCCGCCGCGACGATCTCGGCGACCGTGCGCTGCGGCACGTCCGGATGGGCGATGAGCGCGCCGGGCAGGCTGACCAGGTGGATGATGGGCGAGAAGGCCGTCATCGGGTCGTAGCTGAGGTTGGGGTTCATCTCCTTCGCGATGGAGTTGGCGCCCACATCGGCCATCATGAGGGTCAGCCCATCGGGCCGCTGCTGCGCGGTGAAGGCCCCGGCAATGGCGCCGCCCGCGCCGGGGCGGTTCTCGACCACGAGGCTCTGGCCATTGGCGTGCTCGGGGAAGCGCGCGGCGACGGTGCGGCTGAGCGTGTCGATGGCGCCGCCCGCGCCGAAGGGCACGATCAGGCGGATGGGCCGGTCGGGCCAGGGATTCTGCGCCACCGCCGGCGCCGCGAGCAGGCCCGCGCCTGCCCCCAACAGGACGCGCCGCGTCACCTTGTTCTGGATCATCCCTGCTTCCCCTCATGGCCGGATATGCCCCGGCCTTTCCTCCGATGTGCCGTTTCGCCGTGGAGCATGCAAGTTTCTTGCGGCTCCTCGCTGGCGGCAATCGAGGCAGGCCAGGATGTTCCCGCGGCCGCCTGCAAGATCCCCCAGGATCGGTCCGACGGAAAGATTTTCCAAAGAATTCAGGGATCGATGTAGCGTCGGAGGCCTGCAAAGGGGGCGGTCGCGCCTTGCGAGGACATGCCCTCGGATGCAACTTTGGAATGTAGCTTCGACTCGCGCCGTATTCCGGCGCACCCTGGAGGACGTGCCTTGACCTGGTCCCTGTTAGCCCACGAGCCCGAGACGGGCACCTTCGCCGTGGCCGTGACCACCTGCGCGCTGGCGGTCGGCGCGTCCTGTCCCTATGTGCGGGCCGGCATCGGCGCCGTCTCCACCCAATCGATCACCAATCGCTACCTGGGCCCCGCCGTGCTGGACGGGATGGCGCGCGGCCTTTCGCCCCTGGCGGCGATCGAAGGCGCGCTGGTCGGCGACGACGGCAAGCACCTGCGCCAGGTCCATGCGGTGGACCGCCATGGGCGCAGCGCCGCCTGGACGGGCGACAATTGCGTCGAATGGTGCGGATCGCGCTCGGGGACGGGCTGGTCGGTGGCGGGCAACATGCTGTCGGGCGAGGAGGTCGTGGCCGATACGTTGGCGAGCCACATCGCGCGGCAGGACCTGGCCCTGCCCGAGCGCATGCTCAATGCTCTGCAGGCCGGCGAGGCGGTGGGGGGCGACAAGCGCGGCCGGCAATCGGCGGCACTGAAGCTCATCACCATCGAGGATTTCCCCGATATCGACCTGCGGGTGGACGACCATGCCGCCCCGCTGGACGAGCTGGAGCGGCTGCTGAAGCTCTGGCGCAGCCAGCGCGCGCCGAGCCTGCGGCTCGCGCCGCGCCGGGCGAACCCGACCGGCAGCACGGACATGGACGGCATGGAGGCGAACTGGCGCAAGCAGGGGCTGGATCTGAAGTTCCGCCGCTGAGGCCGGAACAGGAGGCGCGCCGCGCCTCCCGCCTCGCTCAATCCGCGCCAGGCTCCGGCGATGCTGACTCGGGCGATGCCGGCTCTGCCGATGCGGGCTCGGCGCCCTTCAGCGACGCGACCTCGGCTTCCAGCACGCCGAGGCGGATCTCCAGCGCATCCGCATGCGCCCGCGCCCGGCGCGCGACCTCCATGGCCGCCTCGACATCCTCGGCGCGCGCCAGTTCGAGCTTCCGCACGATGGCCTCGGTCTGGGCCTTGGCCATGGCTTCCATTTCCGCGCGCAGCCCGCTCAGCAGCGAGAAGGCGCCGCCGGCCATGCCGGCGAAGTCGTCCATCCGCTGCTTGCCATCCTTGAACATCCGAAACTCCTTGCTACCCGACCGGGTGCATATAGGGTCCCGGCCGGCGTTGCGGCACCGGCCGGGCCGAATTTATCCCGGCCCTAACGGCCCTTGAACACCGGCTTGCGCTTCTCGTTGAAGCTGCGGATGCCCTCGATCCGGTCCTCGGTGGGGACCATGCGGTTATAGGCCTCGATCTCGAAGCGCAGCCCGCTGCGCAGGTCCATCTGCAGGCCGTAATGGATGCTGCGTTTGGCCTGCCGCACCGAGATCGGCGCATTGGCCGCGATGCGCTCGGCCGTCGCGAGCGCCGCCGGCATCAGTTCCTCCACCGGATAGAGCGCGTTGACGATGCCCCAGTCCAGCGCCTGCTGCGCGTTGAAGGGCGTGCCGGTCAGGATGATCTCCTTGGCACGGCGCTCGCCCACGGCGCGCGGCAGGGTCTGGGTGCCGCCGGCGCCGGGCATGATGCCGATGGTCACCTCGGTCAAAGCGAAGCGGATGCCCTCGGCCGCATAGGCGAAATCCGAGGAAAGCACCATTTCCAGCCCGCCGGCATAGGCATGCCCGTTCACCGCGGCGATGACGGGGATGGGACAGTCCAGCAGCGCCTGGAAGGCGCGCTCGAAGATCTCGTGCTGCGCCACCCACTGCGCGTCGGTCATGTCGTTGCGCTCCTTGAGGTCGCCGCCCGCGCAGAAGACGCGCCCGCCCGTGGCGGTGAAGACGACGCAGCGGATGTCGCCCGGCTCGGCGGTCAGCCCGGTCCAGAGCGCCAGGAGGTCGCGGCCCATCTGCGTGTTCAGCGCATTCGCGACCTCGGGGCGGTTGAGCCGGGCCACCAGCACATGCGGCGCGGGCGTTTCCAGGGCGATCGTCTCGAAGCGCGGTAGCGGGCTCATCGTGAATTCCTCCAGTCCATTTTGCCGGTTGGCGAAACTCCGGCGATCCCGCAATCTCCTCCGCAAGGGCGCCGGGAACAATCCGGCGCCATGGAGAGAAACGATGTTCCAGCGCCGTGGCCTTCTGGCCGCCCCCTTCGTTCTGGGCGCAGCGCCCGTTTTGGCCCAGACCGCCGTCTATCCGCAGCGTGCCGTTCGCGTCGTGGTCCCCTGGCCGCCGGGCCAGGCGACCGACCTCGCGGCCCGCATCGTCATGCAGCGCCTCGCCGAGACGATGGGCCAGCCCTTCGTCGCCGAGAACCGCGCCGGGGCGGGCGGCATGATCGGCACCGACCTTGTCGCGAAGGCCCCGCCCGACGGCTATACGCTGCTGGCAGGCTCGACCGGCCCGATCGTGACCTCGCCGCTCGTGCAGCGCATGCCCTATGACAGCGAGAAGGACTTCACCTGGCTCGGCATCACCGGCCTCTCGTCCTATGTGCTGGTGGTGCCGCCCAACTTCCCGGCGCGGACGGCGGAGGAGTTCGTGGCGCTGGTCCGCGCCAATCCAGGGAAGTACAGCTTCTCCTCCTCCGGCACGGGCGCCACGGCGCATGTCATTGCCGCCTGGTTCCACGCCCTGGCGCAGCTCGACGTGGTGCATGTGCCCTTCGCGGGCAGCGGCCCCGCCCTGGCCGCCGTGGCCGGTGGGCATGTGAACTTCTCGGTCGAGACGCTGGCGGGCACCGGCCCGCTGATCCGCAGCGGCTCGCTCCGCGCGCTCGGCATCTCGCTCAAGAACGGCTCCGAGCTCGCGGCCGACATTCCCCCGCTCGCCCGCCTGCCGGGCTGCGGGGATTTCGACGCGGGCGCGTGGATCGGGCTGATGGGGCCGGCAAACATGCCTGCCCCGGTCGTCCAGCAGCTCGATGCGGCGATCGGCAGCGCGATGCGGGAGCCCGAGATGCGCCAGCGCATGGCCACCGCGGGGCTGGAGCCGCAGCACCATGGTTCGGCCGCGATGGCGCAATACGCCGCCACCCAGCGCGCGGCCTTCCGGGAGGCCATTCGCCGCGCGAATATCCGCATCGACGGGTGAAAGCCCTCTGTGTTCCGAGGGGCTGGAGCCCCTCGGAACGAAGGAGGCTCGGAATGAGGGAGGAATGAAATGCTTCGCCGCCAATTCGTCTTCGCCACCGGCCTTCTGGCCGCACCCAGCCTCGTCCGGGCCGCGGGCACGACGCTCCATGTGATGACCTCCGGCGCCTTCACCGCGCCTTACCGCATCCTCGGGCCGCTCTTTGAATCCGTGACCGGCCACAAGCTGGAATCCGCCTATGGCGCTTCGATGGGCAATGCCCCCGACGCCATCCCCCAGCGCCTGGCGCGCGGCGAACCGGCCGATGTCGTCATCCTCGCGCGCGACGCGCTGGATGCCCTGGTCCGCGCGGGGCAGGTCCGTCCCGGCAGCGAGGTCGATCTGGTGGAATCGCGCATCGCCATGGCCGTGCGCGCCGGCGCGGCGCATCCGCGCATCGGCACGGTGGAGGAATTCCGCCAGGCGATGCTGAACGCGCAGAGCATTGGCTATTCCGCCAGCGCCAGCGGCGTCTACTTCGCGACGGCGCTGCTGCAGCGCCTGGGCATCGCCGACCAGGTTCTGCCCAAGACGCGCCGCGTTGTCAGCGAGCGCGTCGGCAGCGTTGTGGCGCGCGGCGAGCTCGAGATCGGCTTCCAGCAGGTGAGCGAATTGCTGCCCATCCCCGGGATCGAGATCGTCGGCCCCCTGCCCGCCCCGATCCAGCGCGTGACGACCTTCTCGGCCGGCATCGGGGCGCGCTCCGAGCAGCCGCAATCCGCCCATGCGCTGATTCAGTTCTTCGCCTCCGCGGCGGCGCATGAGGTCATCCGGCGGACGGGCCTGGATCCTGTCTCGGTCCCGGCCCCCGCTCTCCCGGCCCCGCCGGCCATGGCGCGCACGAATTAGGGCAGGTCCCGCTCAGGCTGCTTTGCCTGAGCGGGTGAAGCGGCGCCGCCGGTCGGCCTATTCCGCCGCCCTGGCGCGGACCGGCAGCTTCCAGTCCGGCCGGATGAAGTGGCAGGTGTAGCCGTGCGGGATGCGCTCCAGGTAATCCTGGTGCTCCGGCTCCGCCTGCCAGAAGGGCCCGGCCGAATCCACCTCGGTCACGACCTTGCCCGGCCAGAGGCCCGAGGCCTCCACATCGGCGATCGTGTCCAGCGCGACCTGCTTCTGCGCCTCGCTCGTCGGATAGATCGCCGAGCGGTAGCTCAGGCCCACGTCGTTGCCCTGGCGGTTGCGGGTCGTAGGATCATGGATCTGGAAGAAGAATTCCAGCAGCCGGCGATAGCTGATCCGCGCGGGGTCGAAGACGATCTCGATCCCCTCGGCATGCGTCCCGTGGTTGCGATAGGTCGCGTTGGGGACATCGCCGCCCGTATAGCCCACGCGGGTCGAGATCACGCCGTCCATGCGGCGGATCAGGTCCTGCATGCCCCAGAAGCAGCCCCCGGCGAGAATGGCCGTTTCGGTCATCAGACTTCCTCCACCTGGTCGAGATAGGCGCCATAGCCCTCGGCCTGCATGTCGTCGCGATGGACGAAGCGGAGCGAGGCCGAGTTGATGCAATAGCGCAGCCCGCCGCGATCGCGCGGGCCGTCGGGGAAGACGTGGCCGAGATGGCTGTCGCCATGGGCCGAGCGCACCTCGATGCGGACCATGCCCAGCGTCGCGTCGCGCAGCTCGGCCACATGGGCCGGCTCGATCGGCTTGGTGAAGCTCGGCCAGCCGCAGCCCGACTCGTATTTGTCGGCCGAGGCGAAAAGCGGCTCGCCCGAGACGATGTCCACGTAGATGCCAGGCTCCTTGTTGTGGAGATATGCGCCCGTGCCCGGATATTCCGTGCCGCTCTGCTGCGTCACGCGGTACTGCTCGGGGGTGAGGCTCGCGATCGCCTCCGGGCTCTTGCGGTATTCGGCCACTGCTCAACCTCCTTGCTGTCTGAGGCCGCGGATGCTCCGGCAGCGCTCTTCGGCGCCTGATGTGGCGGCTCCCGCCGCAGGAAACAAGCGCAAGGCGCGTTGCCACCCATCCAGCCCTCGCGCATATCGGAGAAAGGGCCGCGCGACCTTGCGCACGAGGCCCAGGGGAAGTCGGGATGGCGGAAGCTGTGATGGTGCTCGGTGCGGGCATGGTGGGCGTCTCGGTGGCGCTGCATCTGCGCCGGCGGGGCTTGGATGTCGTGCTGGTCGACCGCCAGGGTCCCGGCGAGGGCGCCTCCTTCGGCAATGGCGGGCTGATCCAGCGCGAGGCCGTCTATCCCCACGCCTTCCCCCGCTCCGTCTCCGAGCTGCTGCGCATCGCGCGCAACAACGCGGTGGACGTGTCCTACCACCCGCTCGCCTTGCCCAGCTATGCCTCGCCCTTGCTGCGCTACTGGTGGCATTCCGAGCCCACGCGCTATGCCGAGGTGGTGCTGGCCTGGGCGGCGCTGATCCGCTCCTGCCTCGACGAGCATCTGGCGCTCGCCCGCGGCACCGAGGCCATGGCGCTGCTGCGGCCCGTCGGCTTCATGCGCATGTACCGCGACGCGGCCGCGCTGGACGCGGCGGCGGCGGCGGCGGAGGTCGGCAAGCGCGACCATGATGTGAACTACGCCGTGCTCAACGGTCGCGAGCTGGCCGCCGCCGAGCCGCATCTGCTGGTCCAGCGCGCCGGCGCGCTGCACTGGACGGATCCGCTCTCGGTCACCGACCCGCATGCGCTGACGCTGGCCTATTTCCAGCGCTTCCTGGAGGCCGGGGGCAGCTTCGTGAATGGCGATGCGACGACGCTCGCCCCCACCGGCTCGGGCTGGAAGGTCCAGACCCAGGACGGGCCGATCCGCGCTCCGCGCGTCGTCGTCGCGCTCGGCGCCTGGGCGGGCAAGGTGACGCAGCCGCTGGGCTATACCCCGCCGATCTTCGGCAAGCGCGGCTACCACTATCACTACGGCATGCAGGGCAATGCGGTGCTGAACCGCCCGATCATCGACGCCGATGCCGGTTTCGCGCTGATGCCGATGCGCGCCGGCGTTCGCCTCACCTCCGGCGCCGAATTCGCGGCGACGGATGCCGGGCCGACCCCGGTGCAGATCGCGCGCGCCGAGCCCGTGGCGCGCAAGCTCCTGCCCTTGGCCGATCGCGTGGAGGACAAGCCCTGGCTGGGCGTGCGCCCCTGCATGCCGGACATGCTGCCCGTCATCGGCCCGCTGCCGCAGCATTCGAGCGTCTGGTGCGCCTTCGGCCACGGCCACCAGGGCCTGACGCTGGGGCCGAGCACCGGTCGCCTGGTCGCCGAGATGATGACCGGCGAGAAGCCCTTCGTGGACCCCGCGCCCTACCGGCCCGAGCGCTTCTGAGCGCAACCTTCCGGCCCTGGCGGGCTTCTGCACCAAGATGCCCGCCACCTTCACCACCCACATCCCCCAGCGCCTGGACCGCCTGCCCTGGAGCCGTTTCCACTGGCTGGTCGTCGTGGCGCTGGGCATCACCTGGATCCTGGACGGGCTGGAGGTCACGCTGGTGGGCTCGCTCGCCGGGGCGATCCACAATTCGCCGAGCCTGCGCCTCACCGCGACCCAGGTCGGCCTCACGGCCTCGGCCTATCTGCTCGGCGCGGTGTTCGGCGCGCTGCTCTTCGGCTGGCTGGCCGACCGGCTGGGGCGCAAGAAGCTCTTCACGCTCACGGTGCTGGTCTATCTGACCGCGACCATCGCGACGGGCTTTTCCTGGGACTTCTGGTCCTTCGCCATCTTCCGCTTCTTCACCGGCGCGGGCATCGGCGGCGAATATTCCGCGGTGAACTCCGCCATCCAGGAGCTGATCCCCGCCCGCAAGCGCGGCACCACCGACCTCGCGGTGAATGGCACCTTCTGGGGCGGGGCGGCGATCGGCGCGCTCTCCTCGGTGGTGCTGCTCGATCCGGTGGTGATCGATCCCGAGCTCGGCTGGCGCCTGGCCTTCGGCATCGGCGGGCTGCTGTCGCTCAGCGTGCTGTTCCTGCGCCGCTGGATCCCCGAAAGCCCGCGCTGGCTCATGACCCATGGTCGCCGGGAGGAGGCTGAGAAGATCGTCGGCGACATCGAGGCCTGGGTGGAGCGCGACACGGGCCGTCCTCTGCCCGCCGTCGACGGCGCGCCCCTCACCATTACCCCGCGCAGCCACACCAGCCTCGCCGAGGTTGCCACCACCTTGTTCCGAACCTATCCGCGGCGCGCGGTGCTGGGCGTGGTGCTGATGTCCTGCCAGGCCTTCTGCTACAATGCGGTCTTCTTCACCTACGCGCTGGTGCTGACGAAGTTCTACGGCATCGCGGCCTCGAGCATCGGCTGGTTCATGCTGCCTTTCGCGCTCGGCAATCTCATGGGGCCGCTGACGCTCGGCCCTCTCTTCGACAGCATCGGCCGGCGGATCATGATCACGGCGACCTATGGGATCGCGGGGGTGCTGATGGCCCTGACCGGCTTCGCCTTCGCGCAGGGCTGGCTCTCGGCCTGGGAGCAGACGGCGGCCTGGACGGTGATCTTCTTCTTCGCCTCGGCGGCGGCCTCGGCCGCCTATCTGACCGTGGGCGAAAGCTTCCCGCTGGAGATGCGCGCCATGGCCATCGCGCTGTTCTACGCCCTCGGCACGGCGGTGGGCGGCGTGGTGGGGCCGACGCTCTTCGGCTGGCTGATCGAGGGCGGGCAGCGGACGGACATCATGTGGGGCTATTTGCTCGGCGCGGCGTTGATGCTGCTGGCGGCGGGCACGGAGTGGAAGCTGGGATTCGCGGCGGAAGGCCGCTCCCTGGAGGACGTGGCGCGGCCGCTCTCGCAAGAGGCCTGACGAGTGTGCCTCTAGCCCGTGCCCCGCGCCACCTCGGCCAGCTGGTCGAAAGCGGAGTTGGTCCCGACCTCGAAACCGCCATCCAGATGAAGCTTCTTCATCCCAAGGGAGGCGAAGAGCGTGTGATGTGTCAGGCGCGTGCGGCCCGCCGCCTCGTCGAAGGTGAAGGTCATGACCATGGTCTCGGCCCCGGGCGCCTCGAAGGTGTTGTCGAAGACGATGCGCGCATCCGGCACGATCTCCAGATAGACGCCACCAAAGGGCGTGTTCTGCAGGCCGCTCGGCCCCGTCATCGCGAAGCGCCAGCGGCCGCCCACGCGGAAATCCACCTCGCACAAGGTCAAGGGCCAGCCCACGGGCCCGAACCAGCGCCGGAGAAACTCCGGCTGGCTGCAGGCCCGGAACAGCCGCCGCGCCGGCGCGTCGAAATCTCGGGTGATGGTGAAGCCAAGATCCTCAGCCATGGTCGTCCTCCTCGCTTTTCATGTCCTGAACCACACCGTCGAGGCGATCCAGGCTCACCTCCCAGAACTGGCGGTAGCCGCCGATCCATTGTCCCGCCGCGGCGAGCGGGGCGGCGGCCAGGCGGACGGGGCGGAACTGCGCCTCCCGCCCGCGCGAGACCAGGCCGGCGTTCTCCAGCACCTTGAGATGCTTGGAGATGGCCGGCTGGCTCAGGCGGAACGGCGCGACGAGCTGGTTCACCGTCGCTTCCCCTTCCGCGAGGCGGCTCAGGATGGCGCGCCGCGTCGGGTCTGCGAGGGCGCCGAAAACAAGATCGAGCCGGTTGGCGTCCTGCAACGAAGAGGTCGGATATCGCTCCATAGCTATATAGCTATATGACAGGCATGGGCTGGTCCAGGATAAATTCCGGAGGAACCGCGCCATCCGCCCGGCTGGACAGCGCGGCCCATCCGCGTCAAACCCTGCCACCCTGTCCCACCACCCGGAGTCCGCCGCCATGAGCCCGGCCGCGCCTGAAACCTTCGAGACCATCGCCGATATCATCTCGGAGACGGCCAATGTGGACCGGGCCAAGATCACGCCCGATGCCCATGTCATCAATGACCTCGGCATCGACAGCCTCGATTTCCTCGACATCGTCTTCGAGATCGACAAGCGCTTCGGCATCAAGGTCCCGGTCGAAGCCTGGACCGAGCAGGTGAACAGCGGCAAGGCCCCGGCCGAGCACTTCTTCGTCATGGGCCCCCTCGCCGAGCGCATCGAGGAACTCGTGGCGGCGAAACAAAGCTGAGAATTGGCAGGCCCGACCCTTGCGCCTGGAATATTTCGAGATGATCGACCGGGTGCTCTCCCGCGAGGAGGAGCGCCTGGTGGCCGAGGCCCATGTCCCGGAGGCGAGCCCCGTCTTCGAGGGGCATTTTCCCGGCTTCCCCCTCATGCCCGGCGTGCTGATGGTCGAGACCATGGCCCAGGCCTGCGGCTGGCTGATGCTCGCCCGCAGCGGCTTCACCCGCATGGCGCTGCTCGCCAAGGTCGGCGAGGCCAAGCTGCGCGGCATGGTGAAGCCCGGCGCCCTGCTCACCGTGACGGCCGAGCTCGTGCATGACGGATCGGGCTATGCCGTGCTCAAGGGCACGCTCGCCGAAGGAAACACCCGCGTGGCCGAAGCCGAGCTGACCCTGCGCACCATGGCCTTCCCCAGCCCCGAGCTCGAAGCCGGCGTCCGCGCCCGTGCCGCCACGATCGGGCTTTCGGCATGAAGCGCGCCGTTGCCATCACCGGCCTCGGCCTCGCCTCCTCCCAGGGCGAGGGCCGCGCCGCGCATGCCGCGCTGCTGAAAGGCGCGCCGCCCGTGCTGGACGAGACGCGCTTCGCGCCCCATCCCGTGCACCCGCTGGTGCCCCTGCCCTTCGACAAGGCCATCCCGCGCCGCGAGTTCCGGCAGATGGAGACCTGGCAGCGCCTGGGCGTCTATGCGGCCGGCCTCGCCATCGACGATGCCGGGCTGCGCGAGCGCGTGGCCGAAATGGATCTCGTGGTGGCCGCGGGCGGCGGCGAGCGCGACACCGCGCTCGACGAGCAGATCCTCGCCGCGAAACCCGACGAGGCCGGGCGCCACCGCATGCTGATGGACGGTCTGCGGCCGACGCTCTTCCTGGCGCAGCTGTCCAACCTGCTGGCCGGCTCCATCTCCATCTCGCACAACGTGGCCGGCTCCTCGCGCACCTTGCTGGGCGAGGAGATTGCCGGGGCCGAGGCCATCCGCATCCTCGCCGCGCGCATCGCGGCCGGCAGCTCGGAGCTCGGCCTGGTCGGCGCCGCCTTCGCCGGCGAGCGGATGGACCAGCTTCTGCTCTACGCCCTGGGCGGCGAGCTGCATGCCGGCCCCTGGACGCCCCTGCCCCAGCGTCAGGCCATGGTCTTCGGCAGCGCCGCCGCCTTCCTGACGCTGGAGCCGGCGGACAAGGCCGCCGCGCCGCTCGCCATCCTTTCCCATATCGCGACCGACCAGGGGCCCGCCCCGTCGCGCCCCGCCCGGCTCGCCGCGCTGCTCGCCGGACTGCCGGAGCGCCGTGCGGGCTGCCTCGTCATCTCCACGGCCACGGGGGCCGCCGCCCCCACGCGCGATGAGCTGGCCGCGCTCGGCGCCGCGCCGGACCTCTTCTCGGCCGACCTCATCGGCCATTCCGTCGAGGCCGCGTTCCCCGCCGGGATCGCGCTCGCGGCCCTGGCCATCCAGGCGGGCGCGCCCCAGGTGCTGGTCACCGGCACGGGGCAATGGCGCGGCGAGGCCGTGGCCCTGCTGGAGACTCCCCAATGAGGATCGCCGTCACCGGCATCGGCCTCGTCACCGCGCTCGGCTCGGGCGCCGGGACCAATTGGGCCGCGCTGGCCGCCGGCACCTCCGGCATCCGCCACATCACCCGCTTCGACACCACGGGCATGCGCGCCACCATCGCCGCCTGCGTGGACTTCCCCGAGGACGAGGAGCGCAACTTCACCACCGCCGCGCGCGTCGAGCGCCTGGCGAGGCTCGCCATCGCCGAGGCGCTGGCGCAGTCCGGCCTGCAGGCGCCCTTCGGCGGCCCGCTCGCCATCGGCATGCCGCCGGTCGAGATCGAATGGCCGCAGCGCAGCGCCATGGACGCGGACACCTATCCCGAGCTGCTGGCCAAGGCGCCGGGCTCCCTGCCGTTCTACGAGGAATTTCTCTTCGGCGGCGCCTCCGCGCGGCTGGCGGAGCGCTTCGGCACGACGGGCGTGCCCCAGGTCGTCACCACCGCCTGCGCCTCGGGCGGCTCGGCCATCCAGCTGGCGATCGAGGCCATTCGCCGTGGCGAGACGCGCAAGGTCATCGCGGCCGGCGCCGATGCCAGCCTCCAGCCCGAGACGCTGATCCGCTTCGGCCTGCTCCAGGCGCTCTCCACCCGCAATGACGACCCCCAGGCCGCCTCGCGCCCCTTCAGCCTGACGCGCGACGGTTTCGTCATGGGCGACGGCGCGGGCGCGCTGATCCTGGAGGAGGAGGCGCATGCGCTGGAGCGCGGCGCCACCATTCTCGGCTATGTGCTGGGCGCGGGCGAGGCCGCCGATACCTTCCATCGCACCCGCTCCACGCCGGATGGTTCAGCCATCGTCCGCTGCATGCAGCGCGCGCTGGACGATGCGGGGCTCGCGCCCTCGGACATCGGCTATATCAACGCCCACGGCACCTCCACGCCGGAGAACGACAAGATGGAGGCGCAGGCGGTGCGCATGCTCTTCGGCGAGACGCCACCGCCCATCAGCTCCACCAAATCGATGATCGGGCACACGCTCTCGGCCGCCGGGGCCATCGAGGCCGCGATCTGCCTGCTGGCGCTGCGCGAGCAGGCGCTGCCGCCCACGATCAACCAGGAGGATGTGGACCCCGAGCTCGGGCTCGACACGATCCCGGTCTCGCGTCCGCACCGGTTCCGCGCCGCGCTGTCGAACTCCTTCGGCTTCGGCGGTCAGAACGTCTCCGTGATCCTGGGCGCCGCGGACTAGGCTTTCAGGCCACGCTGTCCCAGGCCCAGCCGTGCCGGGCCTTATCCTTCTCCCGCCAGGCCGCGATGGCCTCGGCGTGCTTCATGGTCAGCGCGATGTCGTCGAGCCCGTCGAGCATCGCCTCGCGCTTTCGCTCGTCCACGCTGAAGGGAATGGCCTCGCCGCGCGGGGTGATGACCACGCGGCGCTCCAGGTCGACGGTGGTGCGGGCATTGCCAGGCGCCTCCTCCGTCTGCTCGGCGATGCGGCGGATGGCCTCGATCGGCAGCCGCACCGGCAGCAGGCCGTTCTGGAAGCAGTTCGAGAAGAAGATGTCGCCGAAGCTCGGCGCGATGACGCAGCGCACGCCCATCCCCATCAGCGCCCAGACCGCCCCCTCGCGCGAGGAGCCGCAGCCGAAGTTCTCGGCGGCGAGCAGGATGGGGCTGTCCTTATAAGGCTCGGCATTGGGGATGAATTCGGGATTGTCGCGACCGTCCGGCAAATAGCGCCGGCGCTCGAAGGCGAATTCGCCGAGCCCCTCGCGGCCCGAACCCACGAGGCGCTGGATCGGGATGATGACGTCGGTGTCGACATTCGCCTCCATGAGAGGGATGGCCGTGCCTTCGACGGTGCGGAACGCCTGCATCTCAATAGCTCCTGACATCGACGATGGCGCCGGCCAGGGCGGCGGCGGCGGCCATGGCGGGCGAGGCCAGGTGCGTGCGCGCGCCCGTGCCCTGCCGGCCCACGAAGTTGCGGTTGGAGGTGGAAACGCAGCGCGCGCCTTCCGGCACGGTTTCGCCATTGGCAGCGACGCAAAGGGCGCATCCCGGTTCGCGCCATTCGAAGCCGGCCTCGGTGAAGCGGTGGTGCAGACCTTCCGCCTCGGCCTCGGCCTTTACCCGCTCGCTGCCGGGCACGACCCAGGCGGTGACATGCTCGGCCTTGCTGCGACCCTTGATGACCTCGGCGGCGGCGCGCAGGTCGGAGAGGCGCGAATTGGTGCAGCTGCCGATGAACACCCAGTCGACCTTGGTGCCGGCGAGCTTCTGGCCCGGCTCCAGCCCCATGTAGCGCAGGGCCGCTTCCAGCCCGGCGCGGCGGCTGGGGACGGTGTCCTCGAGGGTGGGGACATGGCCGGTGACGGCGGCGACCATCTCGGGACTGGTGCCCCAGGTGATCTGCGGCACGAGCTCGGCCATGTCGATCACCTCGTCGCGGGTGAAGCGCGCATCGGGATCGGAGGGCACGCGGCGCCAGTCGGCCATGGCGGCGTCCCAGGCCGCGCCCTTCGGCGCGAAGGGGCGTCCCGCCAGATATTCGAAGGTGGTGTCGTCGGGCGCGACCATGCCCGTCTTCGCGCCCATCTCGATGGAGAGGTTGCACAGCGTCAGCCGCTCCTCGACGCTCATCGCCCGCACCGCGCTGCCGGCATATTCCATCGCCATGCCCGTGCCCGCCGCCGCGCCGAAACGGCCGATGGCGGCGAGGATCATGTCCTTGGCGGTCACGCCCGCCGGGCGCGCGCCCTCGTAACGGATGCGGAAGGTGCCGGGGCGGCGTTGCGGCAGGGTCTGGGTCGCCAGCGCGTGCACGAGCTCGCTGGAGCCGATGCCGAAGGCCATCGCGCCCACGCCGCCATTGGTGCAGGTGTGACTGTCGCCGCAGGCCAGGGTCAGGCCCGGCAGCACGATGCCCTGCTCGGGCGCGACGACATGGACGATGCCGTTGCCCGGCGTGCCGATGTCGAAGATCCGCACGCCCTCATAGGCGGCGCGCTCGCGCAGCGAGGCGAGCAGCTTCGCCCCCTTGGGATAACTGTGCTCGGTGCGCCCCGGCGCGCTGGACAGCGCGTGGTCCGGCACGGCGAAGACCTTGCCGGGCTCGGCCACGCGGCGGCCCTTCTCGGCCAGCTCGCGCATGGCGCGCCCGCCGCTGAGATCGTGCACCAGCAGCCGGTCGAGGTAGAGCAGCGACCAGCCCTCGCCGAGATCGGCGATGACCCGGCTGTCCCAGATGCGGTCGAACATGGTGCTCGCCATCGCTTCTCTCCCTTGCCCGCGCTTGTTGCGCCGGTCAGTTCTCCTGCAGCGCCGCGACCGTGATCGCGTCGTCCACGCAATGATCATAGCCCGGTTCGCGCGAGATGGCGCCCCCGCTGAACATGGAGGATTGCAGCCGCTCGAAGGGCTCCGCCGGGAAATGCGGCGTGGCGGTCCAGATGCCCAGATCGCGGTAGCGGGCGATGCACCGGGCGAGGAGCGCCGGGTCCATCCCGGGGAAGAAATCGGCGATGGTCGCCACGATCTCCTCCGCCGTCGCGGCCAGGAACCAGCGCTGCGTCGCGGCGAGCGCGCGGATCATGGCGCGGAACTCGGGCGCGTATTCGGCGATGTTTTGCACGCTCGAATAGAAGGTCGTGTAGGAGGTCGGCCCGCGCGAGGCGGCGGCGTGCCAGACATGGCCGGTGCCGTCGCGCTCCATCTGGCTGATGAAGGGCTCGAAGAGCTGGGCGACGTCCAGTTGGCCCTCGGCGACCGCGACGGCATTCGCCACCATCGACCGGTCGGTCACGCGCGTCACGCTCTCGGGCGCGAGGCCGGCGCGGCGGATGTCGTCCTGCAGGGTCCACCAGGGCGTCGGTACCTCGCTGACCGTGCCGAGGGTCAGCGTCGCGAGGTCGGTCAGCCTGAAATCCGGGCGCGGCACGCGTCCGACGAGGAAGAAGGGATCGCCCAGGATCGCCGCGCCGAAATTGCGCAGCGGCGAGGCAGGATCGGCGTCATGCGCGAGCAGGATGCGCATCGGGCCGCCCCAGGCGAGATGCGCCCGCCCCTCCAGAACGGAATCCTTGGCGAGCGAGGGCTGCGTGCCGGAGATCAGCTCCACCTCCACGCCCTGATCCTTATAAGCATCGCGCGCGAGCGTCGCGTAGAAGGGAGCGTAGAAGACGGCCCGGAAAGGCTCTTGCAATCGGATCTGGCGCATGGCTTGCATCGTGGCGCAGGCTCAGCCTGACGCCAAGAGAGGTCCTTATATGTTTCGTCGACATGCCATCGCCGGCGGCGCGCTCCTGCCCTTCGCCGCGACCCGCCCCGCGCGCGCCCAGGTCTTCACCCGTCCGCTGCGCCTGATCATCCCAGTCGGCGTCGCGGGTGTGACGGATATCGTGGGCCGCGTGATCGCGGACGGCATTCAGCCCCGCCTCGGCCAGCCGGTGGTGCCCGAGAACGTGCCCGGCGCCGGCAGCACTGTGGGTGCGGCCGCCTTCCATCGCGCGGCCAATGACGGCTCGGTGATCTATATCGGCACCAACAACCACCCGGTGATGAAGGCGGTCTATCCGAATTTCCCCTATGACCCGGTGACGGACTTCACCCCCCTGGCGCTGGTGGGGCAGCAGCCCTTCGTGCTGGCGGTCCATCCCGACGTTCCGGCCAACGACCTGCCCAGCCTGATCGCCTGGCTGCGCGCGCGCGGCGATCAGGCGAATTTCGGCTCGTCCAACCCCGGCGCGACCAACCACCTCGCCGGCGAGCTCTTCAAGCAGCTCTCGGGTACCAGTTTCACCATCGTGCCCTATCGGGCCGCCGCCAATGCCGTGCAGGACCTGGTCGCGGGGCGGATGAACCTCACCATCGACAGCCCGACCATGATGATGCCGCTGATCCGCGACGGGCGGCTGCGCCCAATCGCCGTCTCCTCCGCCACGCCCTCGGCGCTGCTGCCTGGCCTGCCGCCGATCGCGAGCGTCCTGCCCGGCTACGCCCTCACGGCGTGGCAGGTGCTGTTCTCGCGCCCCGGCGCGCCGGCCCCGGCGCAGCGCGCGGTCGCCGAGGCGACCCTCGCCGCCCTGGCCGACCCCGCCGTTCGGGAACGGCTGCGCCTGGTCAATGTCGAGACCTGGCCCGATCCCAGCGCCGATGCGGCCCGCCGCCATATCGCCGAGGAGATCGCGCGCTGGACGCCGATCGTGGCGCGCATCGCGCCGGGTTGACCATCGGCCCCCTGCCCGTGATCCTCGCGCGACCGCATCGCGGGAGGAAATAGCGTGTTTTCACTGGAGGGCCGCAGAGCCTTCATCACTGGGGCCTCCGGCCTGCTCGGCGGCCATTTCGCCCGCACGCTGCACAAGGCGGGCGCCGAGGTCGTGCTGGCCGCGCGCCGTCTGGAGGCTTGCGAGGCGCTCGCCGCCGAGCTGGGCCCGCGCGCACGCGCCGTGCGCCTCGACGTGCGGGACGAGGCGAGCATCGCCGCCGCGCTCGATGCCGGGCCGGTCTGCGACATCCTGGTCAACAATGCCGGCATCGCGGCGACGCGCGGCTTCCTCGACCAGACGGCCGGGGATTGGGACGGCGTGCTCGACATCAATCTGCGCGGCGCCTTCCTCGTCGGCCAGGCGGCGGCCAGGCGCATGGTCGCGGCGAAGTCGGGCGGGTCCATCGTCAACATCGCCTCCATCCTCGGCCTGCGCGTGATGCCGGGCGTGGCGGGATACACCGCCGCCAAGGCGGGATTGCTTCAGCTTACGCGGCAGATGGCCGTGGAGCTGGCGCGCCATTCCATCCGCGTGAACGCCATCGCGCCGGGCTATATCGCCTCCGATCTCAATGCCGAGTTCTTCGCCTCGGAGGCGGGACAGGCCATGATCCGCCGTGTCCCTCAGCGCCGGCTGGGCAAGCCGGAGGACCTCGACGGCGCGCTGCTGCTGCTCGCCTCGGCGGCCGGAGCGCATATGACGGGCTCGGTCCTCACGGTCGATGGCGGCCATTCGATCAACGCGATCTGAAAGCATTTTCTCATGGACTTCACCCTCGACCTCAAGAGCGAAGCCAAGCGCCAGGCCGTGCGCGCCTTCGTGAACGACCGGCTGATCCCGCTCGAGGCCGACCGCGCCAGTTACGACGAGCATGAGAATATCTCCCCCGCGCTGCTGAAGATGCTGCGGGCCGAGGTGAAGGCCGCCGGATTGTGGTGCCTGCAACTGCCGGAGGAGATCGGCGGCCAGGGCCTGCCCTTCACCGGCATGGCGGCCTGCTACGAGGAGATGAACCGCTCCATCTTCGGCCCCGTCTGCTTCAACTCCGCCGCGCCGGACGACGGCAATATGATGGTGATGAACAAGGTCGCCCGGCAGGACCAGAAGGACTGGTGGATGATGCCGGTCGTGCGCGGCGAGGTGCAGTCCAGCTTCGCCATGACCGAGCCCGAGGGCGCGGGCTCCGACCCGGGGATGACCTACACGACCGCCGAGCGCGTCGGGAACGACCGCTGGCGCATCCAGGGGCGCAAGTGGTTCATCACGGGCGCGGGCGAATCCAAGCACTTCATCCTGATGGCCAAGACCAGCGACGATCCGCGCAAGGGCCTCACCGCCTTCCTCTTCCACGCCGACACGCCCGGCTGGAAGATCGAGCGCCGTATCCCGATCATGGGTCCCGAAGAGCATGGGGGCCATTGCGAGATCAGCTTCGACGGGCTGGAGATCCCCGATGAGAACCGCCTGATGGGCGTGGGCGATGGGCTGAAGCTGACGCAGATCCGCCTCGGCCCCGCACGCCTCACCCATTGCATGCGCTGGACCGGCATGGGGCGCCGCGCGCTCGAGATCGCCATGGCGCGCACCGAGGAACGCTCGACCTTCGGCGTGAAGCTCGCTGACCGGGAGAGCATCCAGATGATGGTGGGCGAGGCCGCGATGCAGCTCGACATCAGCCGCCTGCTGACCATGCGCGCGGCCTGGAAGCTCGACCAGGGCGACTTCGCGCGCAAGGAAGTGAGCATGGCGAAGATCGTCGCCGCCGATGCGCTGCATAAGGCCGCCGACACCGCGCTCCAGCTGCTGGGCGCGCGCGGCTATTCCAAGGACACGCCCATCGAGTGGATGTACCGCTACGCGCGCCAGGCGCGGCTGGTGGACGGCGCATCCGAGGTGCACCGCATGGTGCTGGCGAATTTCCTGCGCCGCGAGGGCGGCGAGTTCTTCGCCTGGGGCCATCATGGATGAGACCCGCCGCGCGGCGCTGAACGCCTGGCTCTCGGAAGCGGCCGGCGCTCCGGTCGAGATCGGCGAGGCCGCGCTGCTCTCGGGCGGCGCGATCCAGCAGAACTGGGCGATTGCCGTCACGCGCGGCGGCGCGGCCGAGGAATGGGTGCTGCGGACGGACAATGCCGCCACGCTCGCCGTCTCGCTGTCCCGCACGGAGGAATACGCGCTGCTGCGCGCGGCCTATGCGGCGGGGGTGACAGTACCCGAGCCACTCTTCTGCTGCGAGGACCGTGGCGTGATCGGCGCGCCCTTCTTCGTGATGCGGCGCGTGGCCGGCACCGCGACGGCTTTCCGCCTTGCCAGACAGGCCGCGGCCGAGGGGGGCGACGCGGCGCTGGTTCGCCACGCCGGCCGTGAGATGGCGCGGATCCACAGCATCGCCCCACCGCGCGGGGATCTCGCCTTTCTTGGCGAGCCCCCGGCCGATGCCGGCGTGGAATTCGTCCGCGCCATGCGCGAGCGTCTGGACGCCGCCGGTACGCCGCGCCCCATCCTGGAATGGGGCCTTTCCGCGCTGGAGCGGAACCCGCTGCCCCCGCTGCCACCCGTCCTCTGCCACAATGATTTCCGCACCGGGAACCTGATGGTCCAGGACCACGCCATCACCGCCGTGCTCGATTGGGAATTCGCCGCCTGGGGCGATCCGCATGCCGATCTGGGCTGGCTCTGCGCACCCTGCTGGCGCTTCGGCAATCTCGCGCTGGAGGCCGGCGGACTCGGCCCGCGTGGGGCGCTGCTGGAGGGGTATGGCCCCGGCGCCGATCCATCCCGCCTGCCCTTCTGGGAGTTGGCCGCCAGCCTGCGCTGGGCCGTCATCGCCGCCGACCAGGGCGCGCGCCATCTCTCCGGCCAGGAGCGCGGGCTGGAACTGGCGCTGACCGCGCATATCATCCCCGAGCTGGAACTGGACATCCTGCGCCAGGTGGAGGCCCTCGATGCTGGAAGCCCCTGACGCCGCCGACCTCCTCGCCACCGCGCGCGAGGCGCTGCTGCAGAAGCTGCTGCCGGCTTTGCCCGCGCATCTCCATTACGAGGCGCGGATGGCGGCCAATGCCATGGCCATCGCCGCGCGGGAGATCGCGGCCGATCCCGCTCCGATCGAGGCGCGCCTCTCGGCCCTGGCGGGCGATGCGGCGGGCCTTGCCGCGCGCATCCGCGCCGGAGAATTCGCGCCCGGCACGCCGCGCCATATCGAGGTGGCAACCCTGTTGAGGGACATGGCGCGGCTGCGCTGCTCGGTGAGCGCGCCCCGCGCCCTTCGCGACTGACGCGCTCCCGGGGAGCAGGCGTCACTGCGCCCGCACCTGTTTCAGGAAATCGCCCGCCTTCTCGCGCAGGACGCCGGCCTGGCGCGCCAGGTCGTTCGAGGCCTCCAGCACCTCGCCGGCCGAGCGCCCGGTCTCGCCGGAAGCGCCGCGCACATCGTGGATGCGGCGCGTGACGGCCCCCGTGCCCTCAGCCACCAAGGCTGCGCTGCGGGCGATCTCGCGCGTCGCGGCGCCCTGCTCCTCCACCGCGGCCGCGATCGCGGTCGTCACCTCGTTCATCCGCTCGATGGTGACGCTGATGGAGCGCAGGGCGGTGACCGCCTGCTCCGTCGTGCCCTGGATGCCGCCGATCTGGGCCGCGATCTCCTCCGTGGCCTTGGCGGTCTGCGCGGCAAGGTTCTTCACCTCGCTCGCCACGACGGCGAAGCCCTTGCCCGCCTCGCCGGCGCGCGCGGCCTCGATGGTGGCGTTGAGCGCGAGAAGGTTGGTCTGCCCCGCGATGTCGCTGATCAGCCGCACCACGTCGCCGATCCGGCTCGCGGCCTGGGCCAGGCCCTGCACCGTGCCGTCCGTCGCCCGCGCCTCATCGGCCGCCGCCCGCGCGACCTGGGCGCCCTCCGCCACCTGGCGAGTGATCTCGGCCACACTGGCGGCGAGTTCCTCCGCGCTGGCGGCCACCGCCTGCACATCGGCCTCCGCGCGACCCGAAGCCTCGGCCACCGCCTCCGCCTCACGCCCCGAGGTCGCGGCCGAGCCGCTGAGCATATTGGCCGAGGCCTGCATCTGTCCCGCCGAGGTGGCGACCGCATCCACCACGCCGCCGATCTCGCGCTCGAAATTGTCGGCCAAGCGCGACTGCGCGGTGGCGAGGGTCCAGACCAGCATCGGCGCCAGATATTCGCCCGCACGGTCGCGGATGGCGGTGATGTTGAGGTCCATCACCTCCCCGCCGATGACCAGGCGCGAGCGGTGCGGCAGGCGCCTGGCATCGGCCATGATCTCGCGCTGAGGGCCGGGCCGGGCATGGAAGATATCGGCGCTCTGGCCCAGGATCTCGCCGGCCTTCACGGGCAGGCCCGTCTCGATCAGCCCCATCAGCCGCCCGCCTTCGGGGTTCATGTAGCGGATGCGGAAGTCGTCCTTCGGGTCGGCCATCATCACGCCGAGGGGCATCTGCTCCAGCATCTGCTGCTGCCCGAAGGCCTTCTCGACGCCGCCGCGCAGTTCCTCCAGCGCCATGGCGATCTGGCCGATCTCGTCGCGGCGGTTGCGGTCGGGCACCGGTTCGGCCGTCTCGCCGGCGGCGATGCGGCGGACGGCCAGGGCGATGCGGCGCAGCGGCGTGCCGATGGCCCGCGCCGTCAGCGCGCCCGACAGGATCTGGATGACGGCCACCACGGCGCCGATGATCCAGACGCTGCGCTCCAGCGCGCTCATGGCCGCCGCCGCGGATTCGGCGCGTTCCTGCGCATCCGCCGCCAGGGTCCGCGTCACGGCGGCGAAGGTGGCCATCATGCTCTCGCGCAGCGGGGCGGTGCGGCTCATGCGGATCTCCATGATCCCCGTGGCGATGCCCATCAGGGCCTCCGCCTCGCCGGAGATGCGCAGGCCGGCCGCGGTGAGGCGCGCCATATCCTGCTTCACCTCATCGGGGGCGATCGAGGCCAGCCGCCGGGCATGGACGCGCCCCTGGGCCGCTGCGCGCCGCACCCTTTCGGCGACGGTGGCGTCGTCGGTCGCGAGATAGCGCTGGATCCCCAGCCGCACCTCGTTCACCGAGGCCGTGTAAGTGGCCATCACGTCGCGCGTCTCGTCGCGCGCGCTTGCGCTTTGGGCGAACTGAAGATTGGCCGTCGCCGCCTCCAGCGCCTGGTCGAATTCGGGGAAGCGCGGGAAGAAGTCCTGGTCGCGCTTCGTCAGGAGCTCGCCCCGGGCGGCCGCCGTGTCGCTCATGGCCGTGCGGAAATTCGCGACCTCCGCCTCCAGCGCATCGAGCGATTGGACGAGCTCGGGCCTGCTGGCCTCGCGCCGCACGGCCTGCAGCGCGACGGCGGCGCGGTCGAGGTGGCCGCGCATCGCGCTCGCCTCGCGCTCCAGGCGGGGCGCGTCATTGGCGAGAAGGACACCGCGCTGCGAGCTATAGGCATCGCCAAGGAGCCGCTGCGCCTCGTCGGCGGCGTTGCGGGCGGCCACCGCGCGGTGCTCGGCCTCCTGCTGCTCATGCACATGGCCGCTCTCGCGCGTCACGAGCAGGATCAGCGCCGCCAGCAGCAGCACGGCGACACCGACACTCGTGGCCAGCTTTCGCCCGACCGACAGATCACGGAAGAATTGCATGGGGACCCGATCTCCTCTTCGGGACCAGTCTCGGCCGCATCCGGTTAAAGCCCGGTGAACGGCGCACCCCCTCGACTCTTCCTGCGGCCCAGCCCAATTTTGGGCCACACACCTTGAGGCCAGTTCCATGTTCTTCGATTTCGAGACGCTCCCCGCGTCCCAGCGCTACAAGCTCGTCGTCTCGACGGTGGTGCCGCGCCCCGTGGCCTGGGTGGTGAGCCAGGACGAGGCAGGCGTGGTGAACGCCGCGCCGTTCTCCTTCTTCAACGTCTTCACCGACGACCCCGTGGTGATCGGCATCGGCATCGGCCCCAAGCCGGGCGGAAGCTTCAAGGACACGCTGGCCAATATCAAGGCGCTCAAGCAGTTCGTCGTCTGCCTGGTGCCGCACTCGCATCTCGATGCGATGAACGCGACCGCGATCGATTTCGACCCGCTGGTGGACGAGCTGGACGAAGCCGGCCTCACCAAGGTCGCCTCCACCAAGATCAAGGTGCCGCGCATCGGCGAGAGCCCGGTCGCAATGGAATGCGAGACCTTCCAGCTCATCCCCGTGGGGCATCACACCATCGTGCTCGGCAAGGTCGTGGCGATGCATATCCGTGACGAAGCGGTGATGGACCCCGCGAAGAACTATATCGACACGCCCAAGCTCGACCTCGTGGGCCGCCTGCATGGCCGCGGCTGGTACACGACCACGCGCGACCGCGTGGAGGTGCCGCGCCTCGACGTCGCGGAATGGGACGCGAAGAAGAAGGGCTGAGGCCTTGAGCGCGGCGAACCTCGCGGCGCCGCGCCGCCGCGTGCCGCTGTGGGTGTGGCTGACCTGGCCGGCGATCCTGCTGATCGCCCTGCCGCTCGTCGCCGTGCTCGTCGCGGCGATGGTGCCGGCGAGCGAGGTCTGGCGGCACATCTGGCAGACCTCGCTGCCGGAGCTTCTCGCCAATACGCTGATCCTTGGCGTTCTGGTCGCGCTCATGGCCGGCAGCGCGGGCGCGATCACGGCCTGGCTGGTGACGGCCTGCCGCTTTCCCGGCCGGGACATCCTGCAATGGGCGCTGCTCCTGCCGCTGGCCATGCCGGCCTATGTGAACGGCTATGCCTGGGTCTGGCTGATGGATGTCGCCGGCCCGCTGCAAAGCGGCCTGCGCGCCGCCACGGGCTGGCGCTACGGCGGCTACTGGTTCCCGGAGATGCGCGGCCTGACCGGCGCCGCCGTGGTGCTGGCGATGGTGCTGTACCCTTACGTCTATCTGCTGTGCCGCGCGGCCTTCCTGGCGCAATCCACCTGCCTCGTGGAGGTGTCCCGCACGCTCGGCTATTCGCTGTCGCGCACCTTCTGGCACGTGGCGCTGCCGCTCGCGCGGCCGGCCCTGGCGGCGGGCGTGGCGCTGGTGCTGATGGAGGTCCTGGCCGATTTCGGCACGGTCCAGCATTTCGGCCTGCGCACCTTCACCACCGGCATCTACGAGGCCTGGTTCGCCATGGCCGATCGTGGTGCGGCCTCGCAGCTCGCGGCCGCGCTGCTGCTCTGCGTGGGGCTGCTGCTGGCTCTGGAGCAGGCGAGCCGCGGCGGGCGGCGCTTCCACCCGATGACGACGCGCCAGTCCCCGGTGCGGCCCGTCGCGCTGCCGCCGGGCAAGGCCGCGCTCG
The DNA here is from genome assembly GCF_965227005.1 of Roseococcus sp. Taxonomy (NCBI): domain Bacteria; kingdom Pseudomonadati; phylum Pseudomonadota; class Alphaproteobacteria; order Acetobacterales; family Roseomonadaceae; genus Roseococcus; species Roseococcus sp. Next base: position 4,583 of record NZ_CBDDFJ010000017.1, on the reverse strand, counting down.
CCCTGCTGGCCTGCGCCCTGCCGCTCACTTTGGGCTTCCTGATCCCGGCAGGCACCATGCTCTCCCTGGCCTGGCGGGCCGGCGACGTGATGGAGCCGAGCCGCTTCCTGCCCTTCCTCGCCAATTCCCTGACGCTGGCCGCGATCACCGCCGTGCTGGCGACCGCCCTGGCCGCGTGGCTCGCCTGGGCCCTGCGCCTGCATCCCAGCGCGCCGGGCCGCCTGGCCCATCGCGTCGTGGGGCTGGGCTATGCCATCCCCGGATCGGTGATCGCCGTGGGCACGCTCGTGCCCTTCGGCCTCTTCGACAATGCGCTGGATGGCTGGCTGCGCGCCCATTGGGGCGTGAGCTCGGGCCTGCTGCTCTCGGGCACGGTGGCGGCGTTGGTCTTCGCCTATCTCGTGCGCTTCCTGGCGGTCGGTCTGGCCGCGGTCGATAGCGGTCTGGCGCGGCTGAAGCCGTCCTTCCAGGCGGCCGCGCGCTCGCTCGGCGCCGGCCCCGCGCGGGCGGTGTGGCGCGTCGAACTGCCGCTGTCCCGCGGCGCGCTGCTCACGGCGGGAATCCTGGTCTTCGTGGATACGATGAAGGAACTGCCGGCCACGCTCATCGTGCGGCCCTTCGACTTCGATACCCTCGCCGTGCGGATCTACAACCTCGCGGCGGATGAACGGCTGTCGGAGGCCAGCACCTCGGCGCTGCTCATCCTGGTGGTGGGTCTGCTGCCGGTGGGCGTGCTCGCGCGGGCGATGAGGACGTAGCGCGAGGGGCTACCCCCTCGCGCTACATCATGGGCCTTACTTGTCGTGCTGCTCGGGCGCTGCGGCGCTGTTGAGCTGGATGTAGTTCGCCACGCCCATCTGCTCGATCATGTCGAACTGCGTCTCGAGGAAGTCCTGGTGTTCCTCCTCATTGGCGAGGATGCCCTTCAGCAGGTCGCGGCTCACATAGTCGCGCACGCCCTCGGAATAGGCGATGCCCTCGCGAAGGTCGTCGATGGCCTTCATCTCGAGCTTGAGGTCGCATTCCAGCACCTCCTTCACATTCTGCCCGATCAGGATGTGGTTCAGGCGCTGCACGTTCGGCAGGCCGTTGAGATAGAGGATGCGCTTGATGAGCTCGTCGGCGTGCTTCATCTCCTCGATGCTCTCCGCCATCTCGTGCTTGGCGAGCTTCGTCACGCCCCAATCGTCCAGCATGCGCGCGTGCAGGAAGTACTGGTTGATGGCGGTCAGCTCATTGGTGAGCTGGATGTTCAGGTGCTCGATGACCTTGGGATCGCCCTTGGGCATGATGGCTCGCTCCGGCTTGTGTACCGACGTGATGTCACAAGCGGAGGGCTAAAATCAAGTACCTGTAAAAAAACAACTTAATCGCGAATCCGACTGAAACTCGTTCGCAAGTTCTTGTCGATACTGCGTCGAATTCGCAGAGGTGATCAGGCGCGCGCCTTATCGCCCGGCATCTCACGGAGAATGCTCAGGATAGTGGCCGTGCAGCACCCGCATTGGGGATTGCAGCCGCAGCCTTCGTAGACTTCCTTGGGGCGCGTGGCGCCGTTGGAGGCGGCGGTGCGGACGTCGCCGTCGCTCATGCCGTTGCACAGGCAGATGACCATGATCTGGAACCGGCTCCCTTAGCGCCAGCCGGCGCGCTGCATGAGGCGAAGCGCCTCGGGGGCATTGGCGAGCAACTTCTGGCCGTCCGGCGATTCCTGGCGGAAGTCGCCCAGGGCCAGCAGGAAGGGATGCGTCTCGGCCTCGGTGGCGGCCGGGAATTCCATATTGCCGAGGGCGAAGATGCGCTGCGCGGCCGGCGTGGTGAGGAATTCGAGGAAGGCGCGCGCCTCGGCGGGATGCGGAGAGGTCTTCACCAGCGCCGCGCCCGAGATGTTCACATGGGTGCCGCGATCGCCCTGGTTGGGGAAGATCACGCCGACGCGCTGCGCCAGCTCGCGCTCCTCGATCTGCTGCGAGATCGACATCAGCCCGAGGTAGTAGGTGTTGGAGACGGCGATCGCCCCCTGCCCGGCCATCATGGCGCGGATCTGGTCGCGGTCGCCGCCGGCGGGCGGGCGGGCCAGGTTGGCGGCGATGCCGCGCGCCCAGGCCTCGGTCGCCTCGGCTCCATTGGCGGCCAGGAAGCTGGAGGCCAGGGCGACGTTATAGCCATTGCCCGAGGAGCGGACGGTGATCTGCCCCTTGTAGCGATCGTTCGCGAGGTCCTCGTAGCGCACGAGGCCGGCGGGCGCGCCCTTTGCCTTGTCGTACATGAGCACGCGGGCCCGGCGCGAGGCGGCGAACCAATGGCCGCCCGGCTCGCGCAGGCCCTCGGGAATGCGGCTGTCGATCACGGCGGAGGCGTAGGGCTGGGTGATCCCGGCCTCCATGGCGCGGGCCAGCCGGCTCGCATCCACGGTCAGGAAGATGTCGGCGGGGCTATTGGCGCCCTCGGCGCGGATGCGCTCGATGAGCTGATCGGCCCCGGCCTCGATGATGCGGATGCGGATGCCGCTGGCCTGGGTGAAGGCCTCGTGGATCTGCTTGTCGCTGTCGTAGTGCCGGGCGGAATAGATGCTGACGGTACGCTCCTGCGCGCGGAGCACGGCCGGCGCGAAAAGACCGGCGGCGGAGCCGGCGAGAAGAATCCGTCGTTGCATGCAACCCTCTGAGTCTGGCGTCAGGAGGCATGCCTAAGGCAACTGCGACGCGTTCGCAAGGTCAATTGCGACAGCCTCGCATTTGTAACGAAAACGGCGGCGGCCGGACAGGCGTGCCGTCCCCCCGCGGGGACGGCACCGGAGACGGCGTCAGGCCAGGCCGCGCAGGAACTTCGCGCGCGCCGAGGCGCCGGACATCAGGAAGGAGTGGTCGGAACCGCCGAGGACGAATCTCGCGCCCATGGCGATGTAGTCCCGCGCGACGACCTCGTCGTAGACGCCGCCCATGCCCATCACCTTGCCGTGCTTCTTGCAGGCGGCCGCGACCTTCTCATAGGCCGCGCGGATGCGCGGATGGCCGACCTGGCCGAAGATGCCCATGTCGGCCGAGAGATCGCCGGTGCCGAACAGCAGCACGTCCACGCCCTCGACGGCCGCCATGGCCTCGCAATTGTCGATGGACTGCTCGGATTCCAGCATGCAGACGACGAGGATCTCCTCATTGATCTCCCTCTGCGCCGTCGTCATCTCGGGCGCGGCGAAGCCGTAGAGGATCGGCGGGCCGCCCCAGCTGCGCTGCCCCAGCGGCGGGAAGCGATAGGCCTGCACGATCGCGCGCGCCTCGTCGGCCGTATCCACATGCGGCACCACGACGCCCATCGCGCCATTGTCGAGGCAGCGCCCGCCCTCGAAGAGCGCGTCCTTGCAGCAGCGCACGATCGGCGTGCAGCCCTGGTTCAGCGCGGCCATGCTGATCTGCGCGGCGCCCTCCACGCTCATCGCATTGTGCTCGAGGTCGATGAAGAGCCAGTCGAAGCCCGCCGCGGCGCCGAGCGCCCCCACGGCCGAGCCGCGCAGATGGTGCACGCCCATGCCGATCGAGAGCTTGCCCTCGTTCAGGCGCTGCTTCGCCAGGTTCTTGATGATAGCCATGCCGCGTTTCCTCTGTGCCAGCCGGATTCTCTTGCGCCGAGGGCATCACGGGGCAAAGGCAGGGTCAATCCGCGATGCCGGTCGGCTTGCCGCATCCGAGCCGGCCATCGGCGCCGCATTCCTGCCCGGAAGTTTGCCATGATCCCCCCATCGAACCGGAGAACGCCGTCATGATCCGCCTCCCGCTCGCGCTGCTTCTGCTCGCGACGACCTCGCTCTCCGCCGCCGAGCTGCCGGTGCGCAGCGTCACCCTCTCCTCCGCCGGCCTCGCGCAGATCGAGCGCGCGGGCCAGGTGCCCGCCGCCGAATCCGCCCTCTCCTTCCGCGTCCCGACCGAGGATGTGGACGACATCCTTCGTTCGCTCGTCGTCAGCGACCCCGCCGGGCGCGTGGAGGGGCTGCGCCTGCCCGCCCAGGACCTCGCCGCCGAGGCCTTCCGCGGCCTGCCCGTTCGCCCCGAGGATTTCGAGAGCCGCGCCGCGCTGGTGAACGCGCTCCGCGGCGAGCGCATCGCCATCGGCGGCGTCGAGGGCCGCATCGCCCAGGCAGCCGAGACGCGCGGGGGGTTGCGCGTGTCGCTGCTCACGGAGACGGGGCTGCGCAGCCTGATGCTGGCCGAGGATGCGGAGCTGCGCCTGCTCGATCCCGAGCTCGCCGGGCGCATCGCCCGCGCGGCCGAGGCCGTCGCCGCCACCCGCGCGGCCGATACCCGCCAGCTCTCGGTCGCGCTGCGTCCGGGCGCCAGCGCCGAGCGCGAGATCGCGCTCGCCTATGTGGCCGGGGCGCCGCTGTGGAAGCCTTCCTGGCGGCTCGCCATCCCCGAATTCGGCGCCTCGGACGGCCGCGCGCGGCTGATGGGCTGGGCCGTGGTGGAGAACCGCAGCGGCGCGGACTGGACCGGCATCCGGCTCTCGCTCGTCTCGGGCGAGGCGGCCGCCTTCCGCCAGGCGCTCTACACCCCCGTGATCCTGCCGCGCCGCGAACTGCCGATCGA